>NZ_CM001776.1:2729986-3096705 GCF_000332275.1 Synechococcus sp. PCC 7336 | reverse complement strand
AGCGCCGACACGATTGAGCTCAACTTCGACACCGTCAGCTTGGAAGCCGAGACGGGGCTCTACCAGGCAGAAGTGCAAATTCGCAATGCCGGGACTGAAGTCTTGGGTCGTCGGGTGGCGATCGTCTTCTCCAATTTGCCGGAGGGGGTGGAGTTATTGTCTGCCTCTGGCTTTGATGGCGAGGGCAATCCCTACATCAACTTGGGCAATGCCATCTTCTCGGGCGGTTTAGATATCGGCCAGTTCTCCGATGTGGTGACGCTGACCTTCAGCAATCCCGACCTGCTGCAGTTCGACCTCAATGCCACCGTGCTTTCGGGCGGAGCTAACCGAGCGCCGGTCTTCGAACCCCTACCACCTTTAGAGGTCATGCCGGGGGACACGCTATCGCTGCCGCTGACGGCAACGGATGCGGATGGGGATACGGTCACCTTCCGAATTCAGGCGGATGGTCCTCTGCCTGCGGGCACGTTGGAGGGCAATGGCCGTCTGGTGTTCCGGCCTCAACTGGATGAGATTGGCAGTTACAGCTTCACGTTGGTGGCCACCGATGGCGGCGCTGAGGTTCGTCAGCAAGTGACGCTCAATGTGGTGGCCGACCCGGTTACCACCACTCGTTTTTCGGGCACGGTGGCCAGCACCGAAGCCGATCCGGTGACGGGGGATCAACTGCGCCTGGAGGGGGTACGGGTGACGTTGGGCAATGCTGAAACGTTTACGAGTGCGGATGGGTCGTTCGCCATCGAATTGCTTGGGGAATTGCAGGGGGACGAGATTCTGCAGGTACATGGCGATTCAGTAGAAGGAACTTTTCCCTTCATTGCCGAACAATTGCCCCTACTTCTGGGGCAAGAGGCGATCGCTGGAGTGAACAACGTCATTACTCGACCGATTTATCTGCCCCCGATCGATCTTGCGAACGGTCAGGCGATCGATCCGGCTGTGGATGTTCTCGTCACCACGGAGGCGATTCCGGGGGCAGCGGTTGAGGTGAGTGCGAACTCGCTCAAGGTGGTGGACGAGAGCGGCCAGTTTCAGGATTTCGCAGGCAGTTTGAGCATTACTGAGGTGCCACCCGAATTGACTCCTGCTGCTCTACCGGAGGGCTTGCTGCCGGATTTGGTGGTGACGATTCAGCCTGCCGAGCTGGTGTTTGAGACTCCCGCCGCGCTCACTTTGCCCAATCGAGCAGGATATGAACCTGGAGAGTTACTCGATCTGCACTCCATCGATCCGAATACGGGCGAGTTTATCATTGTGGGGACGGGACGGGTCAGCGACGATGGCTCGGTCATCGAAACCATTGAAGGGGGTATTCGCACCAGTAGTTGGCACGGTTTTGCCGCGCGAGAGTTTGCCACCCCCTTAGCATTAATTCCCCTCAACCACGATGTAGCTGGGGAAGAACACCCATGTCCTCTACCCGCGACCTCTTCGACCGATGCCTTTTCCGGTCGGCTGACAGAAACTCACGACTTAGTCAGCTACTTGTCGGTGGGAGTAGAGCGCAGCCTTCAACTGACCTACGACTCGGAGCGAGCCAATCCATCGCCCATTGTCTACTTCGGTCGGAACAATACATCTAATCGAGTGGTGACCCGCGAACAATTCTTGGCCGGTAGACTCACCCTCGATCTCAATGGTTTAAACTATGTTGTCCCTGGCTCCTCCGGTGGAGAAGGGCTTGAAGCTGGGTTCCATTTTTGGCGCAGAACCAATAACAGTCTCAATCGGATTAGAGGCGCTTTGCAAGCCGATCTCAGCGATCTCGACCTTGCCTCTGGCCAATATTCCTACACCATAGATAGCGGCCTGGTCAGCCGCAGGCGCGGTCGCTTTACGGGTAGCCTCGATTCACAATCGGGCGAGCTGATTGTGGTCAACAGTGTCGCGAGCTTCTTTGGCGCTGGCTGGGGCCTGCAGGGCTTGCAAGAGATCGTCGAGAATGCCGATGGTTCTTTGCTACTGATCGATGGCAATGGTAGCGAGCTGGTGTTCGATGCTGCGAGTGGCGAGGGGGAAGCCTATCAATCCCCTGCTGGAGACTTCTCCATCCTCGAGCGGCTGGCTGACGGTACTTTCCAACGCACAGCTCCGGATGGCACCGTTCATCGCTTTAATACGAGTAATCAATTACTCTCCATCACCGATCGCAATGGCAACCAGACTCAATATGTTTACAACGAGTCGGGGCAGTTGCAGGCGATTTTCGATCCAGTGGGACTGGAAACTACCTTTACTTATGGCATAGACGGACGTATCGACGCCATTACTGACCCCGCTGGTCGCATCACGCAGCTAGAGCATGACGAGTTTGGCAACCTCACTCGAATCACCGACCCCGATGGCAGTAGCCGCAGCTTTGAATACGACCGAGATCGCAACTTAACGGCTGAAGTCGACCAGCTCGATAATCGCGAGGAAACCTACTACGATTTTGCCGGTCGGGTGACGGGGGCACTGCGCAAAGATGGCTCCACCATCCAAATCAGTAGTGCTCAACAGGGTCTATTCCGACCCGAGCTCACCAGTAGTCCCGATTCTGCACCCGAGCTCCTTCCAGATGTCGATGCTGTTGCTAACTATGCCGATGCGAGCGGCAATGTTACGGCCATCGGCCTCGACCGCTCCGGGCAACCCGAGAGTCTTCAAGATCGATTGGGTTCGGATAACGCCTTTGTTTTGAACGCTCAAAATCAAGTCACAGCATCCACTGATGCGAGAGGATTCACCACGAATTTTGTCTTTGACGAGCGTGGCAATCTGACCGAGATTCGCGATTTTGAGCTTGGTGACGCTCTACGGGTAGAAGCATCGGAACCCGGTCAGTTCGACTTCTTACCCACCGAAAATCTCTTCAACAATGGGATTGACATTCCTCGGGCTCCGGTGACTGCCGATATCAATGATGATGGCAACATCGATATTGTGGCCAGCACAGATACTGGGATTTCTGTCCAGTTTGGTAACGGCAGAGCCGACTTTGACCGCGAAGTGTTCTCAGAAACTGGATTCGCTGCATCTGTACTTACCTTAGGAGATTTTGACGGCGATGGACTCCTAGACCTAGTTGCAGTCAATGCTGCCGAGGCCAGTTTGTCTATTCTGCTGGGGGACGGTACAGGCGAGTTTGCACTCGAAGATAGCGTTGCTCTATCTGCACCCAATACCACCTTTGACTTGACGGACATTGCCGTCGGCGATCTCGATAGCAATGGCAGGCTCGATATCGCGCTGAGCGTTGAGAGCGAGCGCACGATTCAAGTACCTGCTTCGGGTGGTGGCTATGGCGGCGGCTATGGAAGTGGCTATACACTCGATTTCGAGCGCGAACAGCGTGTCTTGACCTTCTCCAGACAGCCTGATGGCCGACTCGCTCAATTGGGCGACTTCGAGCTTCTCGAAACGGCAAGGCAGATTCAGTTGGGCGATATCGATCTCGACGGCGACGCCGACCTTATCTATTCTTCGAGGACCGATATCTCCATTGCTTTGGGCGATGGCGATGGCTCGTTTACGGCTGACAATACCTTTTTCGCTGCCCCTGATGCCTCGCAGGTGTCCAATCTCGTCGAGTTCGCGCTAGCAGATTTCGATAATGATGGCTTGCTCGACTTGGCCACTTTAGTGGTTGCAGATTTCCCCGATGTCTCTGGGCTCTCAACCGGCACTACCTCCCGCCGCCTTTCGCTCTGGCTGGGCGATGGGGCTGGTAACTTCAGCCCGAATGCTTTCCAAACGATTCCAACAGCGGCTTTTGTCACCGACTTAGCAATTGGCGATGTCGATCGCGATGGCAATCTCGATGTGGCGATCGCCACGTTTGAGTTGGGTTTGCCTGCATTGGCACCAGGGGAGCTATTTGTATTCCGCACTGATGGCGCGGGGCAGTTTGCCAGCAATCAATTTGGCAGTGAATTCGTCACTGACCGACGCATTATCGATATCTCGCTGGCGGATTTGAATGGCGATGGGGCAGACGATTTGGTCGGATTCAATCCGATCGAGGACGGGATTGTTATTCAGCGCAACGGTCGGGTCATCCAACCCAGCGAAACGATTGAATCGGCCAGACAAACGTTTGAGTACGACCCTGTATTCAATCAGCTGACTCGCTCTACCGATGAGTTGGGGCGCGACACGTTCTTCGAACTCGATCCTGCTACGGGCAATGTATTGGTAGCGCGGCAGGTTGTGGGCCAAGACGATCGCACCTCTGGCGAAACCGACGATGTTGTAACCCAGTTCACCTATACCGAACTGGGATTGGTCGATATAGAAACCGATGCTCTGGGTCGCGTCACAGACAACGACTATGACGAATTTGGGCGCTTGATTGCCACTACCTTTGCAGTCGGTACTGTGGATGAAGCCACAATTCGCTATGAATATTCAGACTTTACCGGTAATGTCTCTGCACTCATTGATGAGAACGGCAATCGTACTGAATTTGTCTACGACGAACTCAATCGCTTGATTCGACAGACTGATGCCGATCCCGATGGCGATGGACCGCTGCTTTCTCCAGTAGCAACCTTTACCTATGACGAGTCTGGCAATTTGATTGCCGAGACTGATGCTAATAGCAACCTGACCCGCTACGAATATGACGAGCGCGATCGCCAAACAGCGATCGTTAATGCCAACGGCGATCGCTTCACGTTTGAATACGACTCCAGCGGGAACTTAATTGCCGAAACAGATTTTAGAGGCAATGTTACCCAGCATGTTTATGACAGCCGAAATCGTCGCATCGAAACAATCGAACCGGATGGCAGTCGCAGCCAATTTCTCTACGATCGCGATGATAACTTAGTTCAAGTTACAGATGCCCGCGGTAATTCCACGAATTACCAATACGATGCTCGCGATCGCCTGATTTCGACTCGCGATGCGGCAGGAAATACGATTACCTATGAATACGATCTCGTCGATAACCTAATTGCCACTACCGATCGTAATGGCGTTCGATTTGAATTTACCTATGACGAGCTCGATCGCCAGATCGCACAACTCGATCCGTTCAGCAACCAGCAGTCATTTGAATACGATCCAGTTGGAAATCTGATTAGCTCGACTGACGAGCGCGGACTGACCACTCAGTTTGAATATGACAATCGCGATCGCCTCATCCGCACTATCGATGCCAATTTGAAATCCTCGCAACTAACTTACGATGGCGTGGGCAACTTAATTGCGATTGAAGACGAGCTGAGTCGCGTCACACAGATTCGCTATGACGCCCTCAATCGCCAAGTAGAGCAGATCGATCCGCTGAATAATTCTTCGCGGGCTAGCTTCGATGCCAATGGCAATCTGATTGGCACTGAAGATGCCCTCGGCCGAGTCAGCACGTTTAGTTATGACGCTCTCAATCGACTGGAGTTGCAAACAGATGCGCAGGGGAATTCGATTCGTTATTCCTATGACGAAAACAGTAATCTCGCCATTATTGAAGATGAATTAGGGCGCATCACTGAATTTAGTTATGACAGTCGCGATCGCCTCTCCAGCAGCACTGATGCGTTGGGAGGAACGATTCGCTATACCTACGACGGCGTTAGCAACCAGATCGCAATTGAAGATGAGCTAGGGCGTATTACGACTTCGGTCTACGACGAGCTGAATCGTTTGACTGAAGTCACGAACGCGTTGGGGGAAACTAATCGTCTGAGTTACGACACCGAAGGCAACCTAATTGAGGTTGTGGATGCGCTGGGGCGTGCGAGCAGCCTTCGCTATGACGAGCTCAATCGCTTGGTGGCAACCACCAATGCCTTGGGCGACAGTGTGAGCTTGAGCTATGACGCGGTTGGCAATTTGACGGCAGTTGAGGACGAGCTCGGTCGGGTGACGGCGCTTGCGTTCGACAATCTCAATCGCTTGGCTCAAACCACTGATGTTCTGGGTAATAATCTCAGCTTTACCTACGATGCTGCGGGAAATCTGACCGCCTTTCAGGATGAGTTGGGGCGCGTTACGACCTCAGAGTATGACGAACTCGATCGCCTAGTTCAAACTACTAATGCTTTAGGGGACAGCATCAACTTCACCTATGACGCTGCAAGTAATCTGACTGCCTTCACTGATGAGCTGGGACGGGTTACTACCTCACAATATGACGAACTCAATCGTCTTACCCAAACCACCAATGCCTTGGGCGATAGTGTCAACTTCACCTACGATGCTGCAAGCAATCTGACTGCCTTCACTGATGAGCTAGGGCGGGTTACTACCTCGCAATATGACGAGCTCGACCGCCTAGTTCAAACTACCAATGCCTTGGGAGACAGTATCAACTTCACCTATGACGCTGCAAGTAATCTGACTGCTTTCACTGATGAGCTGGGACGGGTTACTACCTCGCAATATGACGAACTCAATCGCCTTACCCAAACCACCAATGCCTTGGGCGACAGTGTCAACTTCACCTACGATGCTGCAAGCAATTTGACCGCTTTCACTGATGAATTGGGGCGCACCACCACTTCCGAGTACGACGAGCTCAGCCGCATCACCCAAACCACTAATGCCTTGGGCGATAGTGTCAACTTCACCTACGATGCTGCGGGTAATTTGACTGCTTTCCAAGATGAGCTGGGGCGCATCACCACCTCAGAGTACGACGAACTCAACCGCCTTACCCAAACCACCAATGCCTTGGGCGATAGCGTCAACTTTACCTACGATGCTGCAAGCAATCTGACTACCTTCACCGACGAGCTCGGTCGGGTTACTACCTCGCAATACGACGAGCTCAACCGCCTCGCCCAGACTACCAATGCTTTGGGCGACAGCATCAACTTCACCTACGATGCTGCAAGCAATCTGACTGCCTTTACCGACGAGCTCGGTCGCATCACCACTTCCGAGTACGACGAACTCAATCGCCTTACCCAAACCACCAATGCCTTGGGAGACAGCATCAACTTCACCTACGATGCTGCAAGCAATCTGACTGCCTTCACCGACGAGCTCGGTCGGGTTACTACCTCGCAATATGACGAGCTCGACCGTCTAGTTCAAACTACCAATGCCTTGGGAGACAGCATCAACTTCACCTACGATGCTGTCGGCAATCTGACCGTCTTCACGGACGAGTTGGGGCGCGTTACGACTTCGGAGTATGACGAACTCGGCCGTTTGACTCAAACTACTAATGCCTTGGGAGACAGCATCAACTTTACCTACGACGCAGTGGGTAACCTGAGTAGTTTTACTGACGAGCTCGGGCGGGTCACCACCTCGAACTATGACGAGCTCGATCGCTTGGTGCAGACCACCAATGCCTTGGGCGATAGTGTCAACTTCACCTACGACGCCATCGGCAATCTGACTGCTTTTACCGACGAGCTCGGTCGGGTTACTACCTCGCAATATGACGAGCTCGACCGTCTAGTTCAAACTACCAATGCCTTGGGAGACAGCATCAACTTCACCTACGATGCTGTCGGCAATCTGACCGTCTTCACGGACGAGTTGGGGCGCGTTACGACTTCGGAGTATGACGAACTCGGCCGTTTGACTCAAACTACTAATGCCTTGGGAGACAGCATCAACTTTACCTACGACGCAGTAGGTAACCTGAGTAGTTTTACTGACGAGCTCGGGCGGGTCACCACCTCGAACTATGACGAGCTCGATCGCTTGGTGCAGACCACCAATGCCTTGGGCGATAGTGTCAACTTTACCTACGACGCCATCGGCAATCTGACTGCCTTTACCGACGAGTTAGGGCGAACTACCAGCTTCGGCTATGACGCTCTCGATCGCCAAACTCGCATCACTGATGCTCTCGGCAACTCCACCCTGTTGAGCTACGACGCTGTCGGCAACCTCAGCACGATAGAAGATGCTTTGGGGCGAGTCACGACTTCGGAATACGACGAACTCAACCGCCTTACCCAAACCACCAATGCCTTGGGAGACAGCATCAACTTCACCTACGATGCTGTCGGCAATCTGACCGTCTTCACGGACGAGTTGGGGCGCGTTACGACTTCGAACTATGACGAGCTCGATCGCTTGGTGCAGACCACCAATGCCTTGGGCGATAGTGTCAACTTTACCTACGACGCCATCGGCAATCTGACTGCTTTTACCGATGAATTGGGGCGCACCACTCGCTTTGGCTACGATGCGCTCGATCGCCAAACACGCATCACTGATGCTTTAGGTAACTCGACGCTGTTCGGCTACGATGCGGTCGGCAACTTGACCTCGCAAGCCGATGCTTTGGGCAATACCACCCGCTTTGTTTACGACGAGCTCAATCGAGAGATCGCCACGATTGACCCACTCGGGTTTACTACTACCTCCACTTACACTGCCGTCGGCACTCTCGCATCCATCACCGACGCATCTGGCAATACCACTACCTATGAGTATGACGTCCGCGATCTGCTGGTGCGCGAAACCAACCAGTTGGGTGACAGCCGCAGCTACAACTATGACGAAGTCGGTAATTTGACCAGTCTGGTGGATCGCAACGGTCGCCAAACCGCTTACAGCTACGACAGCCTCGATCGCCTCACGCAAGAACGCTTCTTAGACGATGCAGGCACAGCTGTCGAGCAAATCGACTACACCTACGATGCCGCCAGCCAACTGATAGGCATCAGCGACTTTGATTCCAGCTATACCTACCGCTACGACGCCGCTGGGCGCCTCACCCGCAGCGACAATACCGGTACTGCCGGAATCCCCACCTTTACCCTCGACTACACCTACGACGCCGTCGGCAATCGCCTCAGTGTCACCGACAGTATTGACGCAGTCGAAACTGGTGTCGAACGCTTTACCTACGACTCACTCGATCGCGTCATTGATATTACGCAAACAGGGGCAGCGGTCAGCGACAAGCGTGTCAGTTATACCTACGATGCCGCCAGCCAACTGATTGGCGTTGAAACTTTCAACGACTTAGCGGGGACGCAAGTGGCGATCGCCACCACCCACAGCTTCGATGCGGCAGGTCGTCTGACTGAAATCGCTCACACTGATGCAGGCGGAACCCCGATAGCCAACTATCGCTACAGCTTCGACGCTACCAATCGCATCACCGAGATCGAATCGCTCGATGGTCTCAGCAGCTTCAGCTACGATGCCAGCGGCCAACAACTCGAAGGCAACTTCGACTTCCAAACTGACGAATCTTTCAGCTTCGATGCCACCGGTAACCGCACCAATACCGGTAATATCGTTGGTCCCAACAATCAGCTTTTAGAAGACGAGAACTTCACCTACGCTTACGACGCGGAGGGCAATCGCACCCAACGGACTGACAAGGCGACAGGCGAAGCTACCCAATACGCATACGACCATCGCAATCGCCTCACCTCTGCCATCACCCTCGACAGTAGCGGCACCGAGATTGGACGCGCAGAGTATGCCTACGATGCCCTCGATCGCCGCATTGGGCGCACTGTAGACGGGCAAACCGAACGGTATCTGTACGACGGCAGCGAGATTGCCCTGGTGACGGACGAGAGCGGTGACATAACCCAACGCTTCCTCCACAGCACATCGATCGACCGGGTCGTGGCGCAAGAGGATGGGGCGGGCAATGTTCTGTATGCTCTGAGCGACCATCAAAACACGGTACGGGATATAGCCGACTCTACTGGCACGGTAGTCAACCACCTCACATTTGACAGCTTCGGCAACATCACCAGCCAGAGCGATGCCAGCGTTGAATTCCGCTTCAGCTTTACGGGACGAGAGTTTGATGAGGAAACGGGACTGTATTACTTCCGCGCCAGATATCTCGACCCATCCACCGGTCAATTTATCAGCCAAGACCCGATTGGCTTTGCTGCTGGAGATGCCAACTTATATCGCTATGTGGGGAACAGTCCGCTCAACTTTATCGACCCCAGTGGCAATCAGGCAGAGTCGCCACTTCAATTTAATTTGAGCGTGGAGAGCGGCTCTACTATTCCCCAAGCAACTATTAACGAGCTACGCGATCGCTCCAACGAGATCGCTGAAGGTAGTAAGACATCCCTTCCCGAAACAACCATTAACCAGACACTTGCGAGAGCTCGAGAGATCGCCGAGCTGAGAGCAACGGAATTCAGCCCAGTCAACCCCGAGCCTGTGTCTTTTGATGAGAGGACTTCTGTATCACCAAGCGCTGAAGCCCCCGAACCGCCGATTGCCGAAGCTCCCGAACAGCCCACTCTAACTCCCGAGCCAATCATTGACGAAGGGGCCGATATCATCATCACGCAGGACGATCTACCCCCGCGCGCTCCCTCTCCCAATCAAGGCACCGAGCTGTCCAATAGCGAGCACAACCCCGTGCCCGAGCCTGCGGTCGACGAGCCGGAAGCAGAAATCAACGAGCCAGAAGAGCCCCTACCACCTCGGGATCCCCGCCCCAATCGTCCCCGCGATCCTCGTCGCCGAGTCGGCCCCTTTGTGGTGTCTCCCGATGCTGTGAATGGCACCGATGGACCAGATGTTGCTGGAATCCAATCCACAACCTCCTCTACTCCTGGAAATACTGACAGCCTTGCTTCCTCTCCACTGTTTGACTCCACTCCCAACCCGATCGCTCCTCTCACGGCTATTGATGCATTCAACAACAGTTCCCAAGCACTCGTTACAGGCGCGATCGTTGGTGGTTTAGCCTTAGCTGCAGCACCCGTTACTGCTGCGGTTGTGGGAGTCACATTGGCTGTGGCAGTGTTTGGGTTTAGCCTCAGACGGCGCTCTCAACAGGCCGCCAGTCTAGGCAGAAGCCAGAGTGTTGTCGATGGCTCGACTCTGGTCGGCCCCTTGGGTCGTTCTGAAGTCGAAACTCAGCTTAGAGTTTTCACGGGTGCCGTGGGTGATATCACTGGTGTCACTCAACTGATTCAAGGCGTGACGGGTCGAGATTTCGTCACGGGTGCAACGCTGTCCACTCAGCAGCGTAGCGAAGACTTGGGGACTGGTGTTTTGAGTACCGCCACTGAGGTGGTTGGTCTCATCACTACGGCTGATGAAGTGGTTCGGACATTCACTGCTAACAGTCGCAATTCTGGACCCATACGCTTGAGTAATTCACGAGAGGTGGCATCCGAGTCAGCTCTTGACGATGCTGCTGAAGGGATTTTTCCGCTAGTCCCAGGGCGCAGAAATGCGGGCGACCTCTCTCCCACCAGTCGTAATATTCAAGATGTCATCGATCAATTCCCAGGCAGGATTGCAGAAGAAATTCAAGGTTCGATTGATAATGCCAGATTCGATCAGGTATTCGATGGCAATCAACAGCAGATCGATGACTTTTTCAACAGCCTCAGAAACCAGCTAGATACGGCAGGAAGCCCCGTTCGGCCCGAGCGAAATATATCCGTTGTATCTCTTGAGATTGATGGCCAGACAGTCGGAAACTTTACAATAACTAGCTCGCAAAGAAACTCAGTAGTTCCACTTTCAGACAGATTCTTGACAGATGGAATGGTAGAACTACCTAACAGACCAGGTAGAGCATTTTTCCCCGATCCGAGGAATGGAAACAATCGAGCAAGGGATTCTGAGAGAATTGCATTTGAAGGTCTATCCAGGGTATTACAAGAAACGCCCTTCGATACTGCTACAATTAGGGTAGTCTCTGAGCGCCCAGTTTGCCCAGTATGTCAGGCTGCTAGTGAGGAGTTGACTAGACGATTTAACGGAAGAGTACAAGTATTCCCTAGGGAAGGGACGGTTGGTCTCGATTAGTCTCAAAGACAAATAACTCTTCACCCTAGTGTACAAAATCATCCCATCAGATATGAGTGACTCCTTATAAGATTTCTTCATTAAAAAAAACAGACGCACTAGGCAGGCAAGATGCCATGGAGCTCAATCATGATCTCAAATTTTACATCTAGCTTAAGTGCAAAGCTAGATCTACTGATTCAAAAAGGAATATATGAGTTTGGAACAGTCTACGGACTCAACAACAGAGAAATTGGAAGCCTGGAAGATAGATACAGCCTCAAGCTTCCACTTATCTATAAAGAATTTCTATCAGTATTTGGAAAAAGTTCAACAGGATTCTTAAAGTATAGTACGCTCACTTTATGGCCATCATTAACATTTCTGACTGAATATGCAATTGAACAGCTGTCAGAAGGATGTGAAGGTAATCTAGGTATCAGAAATAATGTCTTCTTTATTTCTAATTATGAGGATGGAGAGTTTGATTATTTTTATTGTCACTCAAATAATCCAAAGGTATATAGAGTTGAATACGAGGACTGTGATGGGTTCAAGATAGCTGACAAGCTTTCAGAATATCTACTTGAAAGAATTGATACAATTCCAAAGGTCTACCAAGATCGGATACATTCAAAATATATTCAGAAAATCAAGGATTTACAGTTCAAAGATGAATTAAATTCAAATAGAACCTTACTACTACTAATAAAAGAAATAAAAGAAATTGATAACTCTATCCTATTAAAAATAGCAAGCAATGCATTGATTGATTTGCTGTTATTAAAACATACCAAAGAAATATTGTGCCAAGAAATTATAAGCTTTCTAAGGTATGTAGAAATAGATGAAAAATATTTTCTAATGAAGCTCAAAAATTTCAACCAACCAAGGCTAATAGAGTTGTTAAAGGCGCGATGGCAGGAAGGGAAGCGGACGCTAGATGGTAAAAACATATTAGACTTGTGCAGTGACTTGAATATTGATCGACGCTTTTTGGTGGATTGAGCTTACTTGACATAGTTGCCTGGTGAGATGAAGTAAAATATGAAGGCTTATGCACAAGGATTGAGGTTACAGGATTTTTTTAATGAGTAACTCTAATTATTCTGAAGGACCTGAAACCGAGCGGCGAGCTGCAGGCCCTCAATCAAGCACTATAGGACAACAGTTTGACCAAGATTGGGATAACACTGTTCATCGGTTCAGAGTGATAACTGGAATGAGATCGCTTAAATTTAACCTTTCTCATCCCGTCACTAGCTTCCCTCTACAGCCTCATGAAGCACTACCAACATGTTTTGAAGAGTGGAAAACAATTCAATCCCTATGGGATCGTCGAAGTTTATTTTATACAGCCATCTATCAAATGGCTCGACATCACCTCAAGCCTTGGCAAATAGCCAACTATTTGACTGAAGATCGTAGGCCAGTAAATGCCTTGTCTATATTGCAGAAAGTTACAAGAGATGACTTGACTGAAGATGACTACGCTCCTCATTGTGCTGCATTAGCCAAAACGTTGATGGCATTGACATATTACGAAGAATCTCTAGAGTGGGCTCAGAGGGCGTCTCAAGCAGCTCCACAGAACTCATACTTTCAAGTCCTATTAGCTGATGCCTACTCATTCTGTGGCTATGACAATGAGGCCGGTGAAATTTATCAGAAATGCGTGGCCACTGTACCTAGTTCATTCACTGAGCCAGTCACGGAAATATTTTCCAATTTTTTCTCTCGAGAAACAGGAGCTGTTCCATCACCTATTCTCGCACTACAGATTGCAAATAAATTAACCGGTGTCCAACAATACAAAGAGTTTTGGATGTTGGCTGAAGATGAATTTTATGACAGTCCATTTTTCCGCATGCAGCATGCTTATTATTTGGCTGAAATGGGATTTCTAAAAGAATGTTTTGCTAAGCTTTATGCTTTGGTGCAGGAAATGCCGTGGCTGCGCGAGGCAAGTATGAATCTGATGATCCTGTTCGAACACTTCAACCAGCTTGGCAGTGAATTCAATCCAGAGCTTCAAGCTCAGCTCAAGCAAACAATTCAGAAGAATGACTGGACAACTGAGGGTATGCAAGTCATCAAGATAGCTTCAAACTTATAGCTTCACCTACGACGCGGAAGGCAATCGCGTCCAACGCACCGATAAGGTGACGGGGGAAATCACTCAGTACGCATACGACCATCGCGATCGCCTCACTTCTGCCGTAACACTAGACAGTACGGGCAACGAGACTGGGCAAGCGGAATACACCTACGACGCGATCAATCGCCGCATTGGGCGCACCGCGAACGGGCAAACCGAACGCTATTTGTACAACGGCATCAACATTGCCCTGGTGACTGACGAGAGCGGTGCAGTTACGCAAAGATCCCTTCACAGTCCGTTTATCGATCGCGCGATCGCCCAAGAAGACAACACGGGCAACGTTCTGTATGCGCTGAGCGACCATCAAGGCACCGTGCGGGATGTGGTTGACTCGACGGGGGCGAACGTCAATCACCTCACGTTTGACAGTTTCGGCAACATCACGAGCGAGACCGACCCCAGCGTTAACTTCCGATTCAGCTTTACGGGACGGGAGTTTGACGAGCAAACGGGGCTGTATTACTTCCGAGCTCGCTATCTGGATCCCTCCACCGGCCAATTTATCAGCCAAGACCCGATTGGTTTTGCTGCCGGAGATGTCAACTTATACCGCTATGTAGGCAACAGCCCGCTCAACTTTATCGACCCCAGTGGTAACCAGGCGATCGGCAGTCAGCCGAATCTCACCCCGAGTGACGAGGAAGACGAGCTCTCTACACAAAGTACGATGCCCCTCTTTTCACCTCTGCCCAGCCCGATTCAGAGCAACCCTTTTCGCGGTCGCAGTCGATTCAGTCGTGAAGGGGACATTGATATCCCCTCTAATGCCATCTTTTTTGAAGGATTGCCGCAGGCACAGAGCGAGCTAAATTTGAATGCCGCTCAGGTAACATCCGATAACCCTCAATTCGAAGTAAACACTAATCAAAATCAATTTGTGGACTCCGACCCCAATAATTTAGGCGAGTTCATACCGATTGATAACGCAGAACCCTTCGACCCCGCCCCGCCATCGAATGCAATTCCCCAACCGACCGTTGAAGCACTGATAGAGAGCGCCAATGCGATCGCCACCGGAGAGCGTGCCGTCGCTCCCGTCACCGCCAACCTACTGCAGGAACTGCTCGAAAATCCTCCCCAGGTCTTCCCCACCTCAACCGATCTGTCCTCGGGTCAAGCCCCAGCAACTCCCGCCGCGCTGCCAACGGACAGCGAAGCCGATATCGTCATCACTCAGGACGATCTACCCTCCCGAGCTCCATCCAACCCTGCGGCTTCCCCCTCAGATGCTGACTCCGTCAAAACGGAAACCCCGACGCCCGAGCCTGCGGTCGACGAGCCGGAAGCAGAAATCAACGAGCCAGAAGAGCCCCTACCACCTCGGGATCCCCGCCCCAATCGTCCCCGCGATCCTCGTCGCCGAGTCGGCCCCTTTGTGGTGTCTCCCGATGCTGTGAATGGCACCGATGGACCAGATGTTGCTGGAATCCAACCTTCGACTACTCCTGAAACAGCTCCTTTAACTGAGCCCCAGCCAATTAACCCAGACCAGTTTGTACGAGAAGTGGTTACCGGTGGCGTTGTCACTGGAGCTGCTGTGGGGATAGCGATCGCAGGGTTTACAGCACTAGCCCCAGCAGCACTACCAGTAGCAGCCACCATTCTCGGTGTGGTAGCCCTCGGGACGACTTTGAATAATATCGGTCGTCGCTTGGATGAGGTGGATGAGGCGATCGCCCGAGAGGAGCAGAGAGCCCAACAAAATCTCTCGACTCCAGTCAATGGTTTAACGCCCCGCCAACTCCGCCGCAGAGCGGCTATTGGAGGTGCTCTCCAGTTGGGAACTAATCTGTCAGAATTTATCTTTGGCACCGATTTCGCCACCGGTAGAGTCTTAACCACGGAAGAGCGAACCAGTGCAGGTGCTTCAGCCGCTGTCGAGGGACTGGCTGAGATTATTACTGCCGGGGCAGCGCCAGACAATATTTTTCGCTCCTTTCCCGATGGCCCTCGAACGAGCACTCTCGGCCCAGATACTGGGGACTTTTTTCCGCCACCCTTAGTTCCGGGGCGTCGAAATAACTTTCCAGATAATGGTGCAGTTCCTATCACAGACCCATCAAGGCTACTTCCACCTTCACGGTCGGCCAACACGCCCTCTTTTTCGACAGTTGTTACTGATAATGATGCAGTACGGCTGGAACAGATCAGACAGCAACTTGAAAGCGTCTCCCAGCAACTACCAAGAAGGTCTAGAGAACGTTTCTCGCAGCGTGTTCAAGGAAGTATTTCCGAAACGATAAGGACAGTTGGCTTTGCTGATGTAGATGTAGATGGAAGAGTCTTTACAGTTGGAGGATTCTCTGGTGAATCAGACTTACCATCCTTTTCCCCGCTACTTCCAGAATCTCAGAGACAGCTTCCAACTATTGATGTCAATGGTCGGAATCGATTTTCTGATGCTGAAGTCAGAATCTTAGAGCAAGTTTTACTTGAGACAACGCCAGAGAGTACTGGTAGTATTCGTTTAATTGTCAATCGACTCTCCTGCCCTTCATGCTCGGGAAGTGCGATTCCTGAATTCCAAAACCTCAGACCGAATCTTATAATAGAAGTGGTTCAACTACCGCGCCGATGATCGAGCGACATATAAATGATTAATAACATTAACGACTTGAAAGAAAAATTAATTTCAAGAGGTATAGCCCAAGAATATCAATTGGTTGGATGCAGTCCTCAAGAACTCATCCAAATTGAAGAGAAATATGGACAACTTCCAACTTCATACAAGCAAATCATGGAATTGCTTGGACGAAGAGCTGGTAAACTTGTAGATCGATATGAATTTGACTTCTACATTGACCAAATTATAAAATTAAATGAAGATTTTTTAAATCTTATTCAAGATGAAATAGAAGAGACCGGCTTGTCTAAGAATATCTTCCTTATATGCTCTAGATATGGATCGAATGATGAATTCATCTTGACTGAAGATGGAGAAGATTCACCTGTTTTTGCCATAAATGATAATGGAGATGTAAAACAAAGATTTCAGTCTATTTGGGAATGGATCGAAAGTTTTATAGAAGATTCTATTGCTATAATGAAATTGCAGCAACTATAGCTCTATGAAGTAAGAAAAAAGGTTCTTGTGATTCCCATGAATAATTCCAAAGGATTTAGAAGAAAGATCAAAGATAAAAGGGAGGAATTTGATCGAGAATGGATGCAGGCTGTTGAAAGGTTCAAAATTGTTGTCGGATTTAAATCGTTTAGTCTAAAGTTGAAGCATCCTAAAACTCACAAGCTAGCAAAGCCCCATATAGCTATTCCAGAAATTTTTAAAGAGTGGCAGGGAATTGAGTCTTTATGGGATCGACGTAGCCTCATGTTTGAAGTCTTGAATGGTTTACTTGCACAGCACATGAAACCTTGGCAAACGGCCAACTATTTGACTGCAAATCGAAATCCTCTTGAAGCTCTTAATATTCTTGAGAATTCTATCAAAGAAAATATTCATGATGAAGACTGGACAGAATCTTGTGCTGCTTTGGCGAAAACTCTCATAGCTTTAACCTACTATAAAGATGCCCTTCAATGGGCACAAAGATCGTCTCAAGCTAACCCAGAAAATTTCCGTTTTCAGGTTATCCTTGCAGATGCTTATTTTCTCTGCAACTATTATGATGAAGCGAATGCTATCTATAAGGAGCTGATCTCTGGCGTTGCCAGCTCAAACAGTAACTCGGTATTTGAGATATTTTCAGATTTTTTCATGATAGAAAAAGGAGTCATTCCTTCTCCTATTTTTGCTTTACGAATTGGTGAAAACCTGAGTGATCCTGCTCAGATCTGGGATTTCTGGAAATTGGCTGAAGCCGAGTTTTATGATAATCCATACTTTAGAGTTCAGCACTCATATTATTTGGCAAAATCAGGTTTTTTACAAAGATCATTTTCAAAGCTCCTTGCATTAGTTCAGGAAATGCCATGGCTACGAGAAGCAAGCTTGAATTTAATGAAGATTTTTGAGTATTTTGAACAGTCTGAGAATGAAGTCATGCCTGATTTCAAAGCTAAGCTGAAACAGAGAATTGAAGAACAGGGGTGGACTTTTGAAGGTATAGAAGAGCTAGAAATTAATCCCTAAACCCCGCTCCCGTAGAGACCTGGAGTTTTCTGGAGGTAGCCTCTAGAGGCTGAAACCATTACTCTGAAAGTACTGTAGCGACATTGATAAAACTACGGCTTTCTGGCTAAATGTGGTTTGGAAGCTGCTTGCAAGCAGTCGTGACATGTCCTACACCCTTTTCACAGCAAGGAATTCAGGAGACATGGGTAGGGTAGGCACCGCCCACAGAGATGAATGGCACTGAGTTAAGGAGTAATCTGGCATCACTAGCCACGCATTTCCAAGGGGTTCAGCCTCTGAGCTGGTCTTATTTCAGTGCCATTCCCCACAGAGATGTCAACCTATACTGTTATGTGGGGCACAGTCTGCTCAACTTTATCGACCCCAGTGGCAATCAGGCAGAGTCGCCACTTCAATTTAATTTGAGCGTGGAGAGCGGCTCTACTGTGAATTCCGGAAACTATGGCCGGAAAAATTCCGGAAATTATGGCCGCTTTTTAACATCGTCTAACCTCCTTGCAAAAGTCAAGCATTACACCTCCCCCTCAAGCCAACGACTGAGTCGTCTGGGTCGGCTCAGGGTGAGCAGTCTGGTCGAGATCGAGCTTGCGACCGCGCAAGCGATAAGAGGAGCCGGACAACTTGATGTACTCCCCCTGATGCAGGGTGCGATCGATGATGGCCCGAGCCAACTCGGGGTCGTGCAAGACCCGCCCCCACTGACGTAGAGGCTTGTTGGTGGTAAACAGAATCGGCTTTCCCTTGTGGTAGCGCCGATCCACTACCTGGAAGAGAATATCGGCCGCCCCTGGCCCATAGCCGAGATAGCCCATCTCATCAATCACGAGCACATGAGGGTTGACGTAGCTTTTAAGAGTCTCGTTGAGGTCGCTGGCAATGCGCAGCTCGTTAATCAGAGCGGCTGCCGTGGTAAAGCGAGCCACAAAGCCGTTCTGGCTCGCTTTATAGGCCATCGAAATACACAGATGTGTCTTTCCAGTGCCGGGAGGCCCCTCCAAGATGAGGCTGCGGTTGTCGCTGACTAACTCGGGCCCCAGAAAGCGCCCGAGCATTTGACGTTTGAGCTCGCTGCGGAACGTGAAGTCAAACGTCTCAATCGTGGCCTGGAAGGGGAACTTAGCCCGCGCCACCTGCTGAGCAATGCGGGCTTCGCTGCGCTGAGCCACCTCCTCGGAGAGCAAGCGCTCTAAGAAAGTGGGATAAGACCATCCCTCTTGCTCGGCCAACGGCACCAGCTCGGGCAACAGCCGTTCGAGGCGGGTGAGCTTCAAGCGTTTGAGCAACAGCGGCAATGTAGTGGTAGCGTCAGTCATTTTGTCCCCCCAGAGGCTTGAGCGATGGGCAGCAGGTCTGCTGGAGCGGCAGTCTGAGCGATCTCGACGAGGTACTCGCTACCGAAGCAGCGCTCCTCGCTGGCCAAGGCGATCGCTGCCAACAGTTCCGCCTGACCCAGTTGACGGTAGAGTTGGTAGATTTTGTCGATATCAGCTTCCCAAGCGTTGGGTCGTCGGTGGACTAGCTCCGTGAGATAGGGCTCCACCAAGGGGTCCAAATCCAGCAATAGCTGTCGCTGCGCGTAAGGCTTCCCCCGTCGAAAGCCAAACAGTTGCTCGGCATGCTCCCCCAGAACGCTGGAGCGACCATTTTCCGGAAAGCGAGGATGAGTCGCCAGTAAGCGCTCGCCCAAGTACACCTGCACCCTCTGCTGCTGCAGATGCAGGGTGACTGATTGCCCGATCGCTTGTGCAGGCACGGAGTACTCCAAGCCCCGGTAATGGACCCGAGCCGTTGGTCGCACCACTGCCGTGACTTTAAAGGCATAGGTTTCAGCCTTGTGGGCACAGGGCCTCAGAGACTCTCTTAGCAAGCGCTGGGCGGGAATCTCTTGGGTGGCATCGCAGACCCGCTCGTGGTTGACATAGTCCAGCCAGCCACTCAGTTGCTCGGCTACATCCGCCCAGTCACGCAACTTTCGTCCGCAGAAGAAATTGCCTTTGACGAAGCCCACCAGATTTTCCACCGAGCCTTTCTGTTGCGGGCGATAGGGCCAGCAGGCCACCGGGATAAACCCACAGTCCATCACCAACTGGCTAAACCGTTGTGTCCAGATGACTTCCACCTCCCCCTCCGCTTGTTTGATGCGGCCATTGACGGCGGCACTGAGGTTGTCAAACACGCACTTGAGCGGCACGCCACCAAAGCGCTCGAAGGCTCCCAGCAAGCAGCGCACCACCGTTTCCTGCTGCTCGTTGTCCGCCAGTTGCACGTCAATGGTGCGAGAGTATTTCAGGCGAGAGGCAAAAAATCGGATGACATGGCGGCTGCCATCCTCAAAGGTGACTCGACGCTGTCCGAAGTCGTGTTGAGAAAACTCTCCCGGCAGTCCTTCGAATCGCACGATGGGGGTGGGTGGCTCACTGGGGCGCAGACGCCGTACCGCATCGTACACGGCGCTTTTGCCGCCGCTGTAGCCTTTGGCCTTCAAGCGGGTGTACACTTCAATGCTCTTGAGAGGGCCGTCTTCGGGGTATCTGGGTTCCTTCAACCACTCTCTAATCAAGTTTTCGTAAGGCTCCATTCGGCTGGGACGGCCCACCTTTCTCGATTTCCGGAAATTCTTCTCCTCAGTATCGCTGACGGCTGGTTCTTGCTCGATGCGGCGAATCGTTCGCTCGCTGATTCCGGTCAAGTCACGGGTCGCTTTCTGAGTCGCCCCCGTTTGTCTGAGTTTTTGTGCCATGTATCGCTCCAGTCGGGTGAACATCTTGCCCTGTCTTGGGTTGAGCTTTTTTCCATTTTGGAATTAGCTCGCTCCACTACAGCTCATTCGACCGGCCATAATTTCCGGAATTTTTCCGGCCATAGTTTCCGGAATTCACATCCCTGATTGAGCTAGGCGCTCGGGTGAAGTTCGTCAGTGCTACCACTCTGGTGCAGCAGTTGCAGCAGGCTAAGCTTGAGCTTTCACTGCCGACTCAGCTGCTGGCTCTCGATAAGTTCGAGTTGCTGGTGCTTGACGATATTGGTTACGTCAAACGCTCGGAGGCCGAAACGTCGGTACTCTTCGAGCTGATCTCCCATCGCTACGAACGGCGCAGTTTGGCCATCACTTCCAATCATCCCTTCAGTGCTTGGGATTCTATTTTTGCCGACACCACCATGACGGTTGCGGCGGTCGATCGCCTCGTGCATCACGCCACCATTATCGAGATTCAAACTGAAAGTTTCCGGCGACAGAAGGCCGTTGAGACTCACTCTCTTGGCGAGCGCAACCCGGCAGGATAGTTGACGCCACTGCTTTCACCGATCGCTGTTTGGATAGCGCGACAAACATCGCGATTCCCACTGAGAGTTCCCAGCCATAGTAGGCCGTCGAGACTCGCATTCTTAGCGAGCGCAACCCGGCAGGATGCTTGACGCCACTGCTTTCACCGATCGCTGTTTGAATAGCGCGACAAACACTGCGATTCCAACTGAGAGTTCCCAGCCACAGTAGGCCATCGAGGTTTGCATTTTTGGCGATCGCAACTCGACAGGATGGCTGACGCCACTGCTCTCACCGAGCACTTCTTGGCTGATGCGACCATCATCCGCTTACTGCGCGTTACAGTAACCGGTCAGAATGATTGACGCCGACCGGCCAGGATGGTTGACATTTAATAAATTGCAGCTATTTAGTATAAATCGTACTTGACAAAAAGGCGTAGATAACAGGTAAACAATGGCAGGGTAAGTGCTCTTAGATATAAATTAATAACGGTATTAGTGGGCATTTTTATGAGCATAAGATAGGCAAAAATAGACTCTATTACTCATAGAATCTGTGTGAACTAAAAATAATACCACCCATCACCTCACGGACGTAGATTCGGATAGTATCGACGATTATTTCCCGCCGATTGCCAGTAAATCGATGAGGAAATCATGACTAAGCGCGGCGCGAAAGCGTTTTGTCTTGATACTTTCTTTGGACGGATGGCGTTTGATTAAGTTGACACATAATCGTCGTAGCAAGGCCATATTCTCCGGCCCATGCCCCATGCGGATCCGGCTTCGATCTTCCTTGAAGGTCACATCCAAGACCCAATGCAAACTATTCTCTATACTCCAATGGAACCGAATCGAATGAGCATGCAAGGCGGCATCGGCCTCCAAACTGCTAATGTAATAGGACAATTGGTCCGTCTCCTCATTCCAGAGAGTCTGTTTGCGTCGCACCATCACAATCGTCTTTAACCCCTTCCATTTCTTACCCTTCGCCAGATGCGGGACTTGACTAATCGGGACTGCCCACACCTGACGGTATTCAATTCGATAATGGCCTGCGTTATTGCCGTCATCATAACTGTAGTCAATTCCCTCCCACTGACTCTCGAGCGCCTGCTTGAAGAATGTTTCGACTCCCTTAGACAGGTTCCCTTGGTTACCTTTAAGCGCCAGGATATAGTTGCCCCCCGCTTCGATAATTTGCTTGGCAATGGCGGTTTGGGTCCCCATGGCATCAATGGTGATAATCGTTCCCTTAATGTCCAATAGCTTCAAGAGTTTAGGGAGCGCGGTAATCTCATTGGATTTGTCCTCCACCCGCTGTTGAGCCAAGACCAGATGATGCTCAGAGGCCCAGGCACTCACCGTATGCAAGGCTTTGAGACCACTCTCTCGGTCGTAGGAACCACGAGAGGTCTTGCCATCGAGGTGAATCAACTTAATCTCCAGCTTAGATGTCAGATGCTCTATCCAGCGCAAGAAAAAACGATGAAATTGTGTCGGCTCAATCAGGGCAAACACCCTAGAGAAGGTATCGTGTGAGGGGATGCCGTGAGGCAACTCTAAAAAGGTCGCTAGCCACTCATGTTCCTCTTGTCCGTAGGTGGCGACCGCCACCATATCGTCAGCTCCAGCCAAGGTTGCCAAGATGCCAATGGCGACGATATCTACCAGCAGATGGTTCGGTTTTCGCTTCTTTCGGGGGTCATCTAAGCTCTTGATTTCCTCGAGAATAGTGGATTTGAATGACTTGCTCTGAGTCGAACAGACAGATGGAGGGGATGGTGCAAACCCTTTAGACATAGCAATTCAGCCTGGATGAGATGACATCATCCATTCGAACTCATACTAAAACTATTGTGTCAAGTACATTTGATACGGAATAGCTGCAATCCCCCTGAGTCTCTGACTCGATCCAATAGTTTTTTGGGAGAGGGTGGCATAGGCAACAGCCCGATCCAGTCCGGCTAATTAGCTTTTCCGGCATATTAGGCGGACAAAACGCCACTTTCAGACCAGAAATTCACTGAAAGTTTCCGTCTCAACACCCATCTAAGGGATATTATGCAGATAATTTGTCGCGCTAATCACTTAAATCGGGATATTATACGGAATATTTCTCTCTAATCACCTTCCTCAAAAGTATTATGTGGAATAAGTCCGTCTATTAAATAGTTAGCTGGCAAAGAACCAGATATCCTTTTTGCAATCTTTGGTTAAGACATACTCAATTAATGTGGTCGTATCTCAATCAAGTTAGAGATTCAGCAGACTGGCAGTCATCGGTATTTGGGGAGGTATTGTAGGAGCAGCTACAGGTTTGCAGCAGTATAATGTAGCTTATGGTCGGGCCGATCGAGTTTGTAGTCGCTTAGTTAAGCCGAAACGGAGTACATTAGGTGCTTACTCAAATCGAATTAAGAAATTTCAAGAGCTATAGATCGGGCACTTTGCAACTTGGACGGTTGACAGTCCTCATTGGAGCTAATGCTTCAGGAAAAAGTAATGTGATTGAAGCCCTACGCTTACTGGCAAGAATTGCTGAGGGAGAACGACTTAGCTTTTTAGGTGAAACTTATAGGCAAGATGAGACGATTTTTAGGGGGGGAGTAGAGAATCTTGGCTATCAAGGCTCCAAAACTTTTGGAATTTCTTGCGTAACAACAGAGCAAGAGTGGAAAGATTTCTCAATTGATTTAAGTCTTGGAAAAGATAAAGATCTTCACGTCACCAAAGAAAAAATTATCAGTCCCACTTCAATAGTTCCTCTATACGAGATTACTAGTGAACCTCAAGGAGCTGGAAGCGATGTATTCGTTACCTATAATAATTTCGCCAGAGGTGGGAAAAAACCCAGCATAGTATGCAGTAGCCATATGGCAATTTTCACACAACTTTTGAGTGATATTCGTTTCCGTCCAGAGAACACCAAAAGTCGAAAAATAATTCCTAAGGTGGTTGAACAATATGTTCGATGGTTAAGTAGTATTGTATTTCTCGAGCCAGAACCCAGTTTAATGCGCTCTTATAGTCATAAAGCCGATAAAATACTCAAAGAACATGGCGAGAACCTTTCAGGAGTAATCTATGACTTGTGTCTTAAACCGGATGTCAAAAGGTCGGTTTTGAATTTCGTTCAAAGTTTGCCTGAGCAAGATATTGAAGATATCGACTTCATAGAAACACCTCGTGATGAGGTTATGCTAAAGCTAACTGAAACGTTTGGGGGTACATCTACTACCTACGATGCTTCCATACTTTCAGATGGAACTTTACGCGTGCTCTCTGTTGCGGCAGCAATGCTTTCTGCACCCGAGCAAAGTTTAGTTGTTATTGAAGAAATTGATAACGGTGTACACCCCAGCAGAGCAGCTGATTTGTTAGAGCGAATTTCTAGTATTGCAAAGAGTCGTGACCTACGGGTTTTAATTAGTAGCCATAATCCCGCACTTCTTGATGCCTTGCCTAATGAAGCCGTTCCTGAAACTGTTTTTTGTTATCGAAGTCCGCAAGATGGCTCAAGTCAGTTAATTAGATTGCAGGATATTCCTGACTACCCCGAGCTTATTGCTCAGGGTTCTGTCGGGCACCTCATGACCCGTGGACTATTAGAACGTTTTGTTAAACAGCATCCTGGAACAGAACAGAAAAAAAAGAAGGCAATGGAGTGGCTGGCTTCTCTCGCTACGGTAGGAGAATCGGGGGAATGAAAGCAGTCGCAATTGTTGATACATCTATATTTTGTGAAATTTTACAGATTCCTGGTATGAGTAGTAAGCATAATGAAGTAGTTGAAAAATTGACAACGTTAATTGAGGAAGATACAAATCTTCTCCTACCTATGGCTGCTGTATATGAAACCGGTAATCATATTGCCCACTTGGCGGATGGTGGCTACCGACGCAAATTTGCTCGGTTATTTACTGAGCAAGTACAAAAAGCCATGAGAGGCGAAGCCCCTTGGCAAATCATGCAACTACCTAGTGTAGAAGAAGTCGAGGAATGGCTAAGTGATTTTCCTGATGAAGCCATGCGTAAGGTAAGTATGGGAGATTTATCCATAAAGAAAGAGTGGGAAAAAATGAGAATAAAAACGCCTAATTATCGTGTTTTCATATGGTCTTTAGATAGCGATCTTCAAGGATACGATCGTACTCCTTGATTCTAACAATCAAGCTTGGGCTAACAGCGTTGGCTTGTACACAGGAAATCTGTGTTTCCTTCAAGAATATTTCATTGAGTCTAGCCTATCGTAAAAAGCTAACAATTCAAATGCAGCGGACGGTTGAGAGTCACTACTGGTAAAAAAGATATAGCGATCCCTAAATCAATTGTAAATACAGATCCTTGTCAGCACTGGGTTTCAAATCCCTCAGCGTTTACGGACTGATTTATGACTGCTATAGTTGCCGCCGCTGATTTGGGGCGTTAAGCTTCTGATGACCTTTAATTTTGTGGGTGAAATTGGGGGTTGCTAGCTTGCGATCGCCAAGATAACTGTGTCTATGTCTATCGAAAGTCGGCCATCAATCCTAGCCATTCATCGCAGTGCCGCTTGCTCTTGACAATCTATATAGCTCCACAAGTCGCTCCTGCATACCGCTCGGCAACGACTCCATCAGTATTACGACCGCAGCGACGGCTGTGGACCACATCGCAGACTCCTGAAAGGCTTCAATCAACTCTGCGACTGAATCGCGGTGACGTCGCAGCCTCCAGCGTTTGAAGCCTCTCTTCCCGGCCATCGACGTATATCTATATACAAGACTTTTCGTTCAATTAATAATATAGTCGTGGGAACACTTATAATGCATTGATCGGGCTTCCCTCGATCGTCAATTTTGCAACTTGCAGTTCAGTTTCTCGACCGTCCACGCCACCTACAAGCATATGAGCAACAGTTCGAAGCGGATTTTGGTCACAGGCGGTGCCGGATTTATTGGCTCTCACCTGATCGATCGCCTGATGGCAGAGGGCCACGAGGTGATTTGTCTCGACAACTTCTTTACAGGCCGCAAACACAATCTGGTCCACTGGCTCGACAACCACAATTTCGAGCTAGTGCGCCACGACATCACCGAGCCCATTCGCCTAGAAGTCGATCGCATTTACCACCTCGCCTGCCCTGCCTCCCCCGTTCACTACCAGTACAATCCCGTCAAAACCATCAAGACCAATG
The DNA here is from genome assembly GCF_000332275.1 of Synechococcus sp. PCC 7336. NCBI lineage: Bacteria > Bacillati > Cyanobacteriota > Cyanophyceae > Synechococcales > Synechococcaceae > Synechococcus > Synechococcus sp. PCC 7336. The sequence goes on along the minus strand of NZ_CM001776.1, from coordinate 3,070,317 downwards.
TCATGGGGACGCTCAATATGCTGGGCTTGGCCAAGCGGGTTAAAGCCCGCTTTTTATTGGCCTCCACCTCCGAAGTCTACGGCGATCCCGAAGTGCATCCCCAGCCCGAAACCTATCGGGGCAATGTCAACACCATTGGCATTCGCAGTTGCTATGACGAAGGCAAGCGAGTCGCAGAAACCTTAGCATTCGACTATCACCGTCAAAATAACGTCGATATTCGGGTGGCCCGCATCTTCAATACCTACGGCCCTCGCATGCTGGAAAATGACGGTCGCGTGGTTAGCAACTTCGCCGTGCAGGCACTGCGCGGCATCCCCCTCACCGTCTATGGCGATGGTTCCCAAACCCGCAGTTTCTGCTTTGTCTCCGACTTGGTAGACGGCCTGATGAAACTGATGGAAGGAGATTGTTTGGGGCCGGTCAATTTGGGCAATCCAGACGAATACACCATTCTGGAGCTCGCTCAGAAAATTCAGGCAATGGTCAATCCCGAAGCTGCGATTCAATTTAAGCCCTTGCCCCAAGACGATCCTCGCCGCCGCCAGCCCGATATCAGTTTGGCCAAAGCTCGCTTGGGCTGGTCCCCGACCGTGCCGCTAGCTGAAGGGTTAAAGCGAACTGTCGAGGATTTTCAGCAGCGCATTGAAGGAGTTAGTCCGCTCGTAGCTGCTTCTTAAAGAACATTGAGCTCAGTTGCGATCGCTCTCAATCTGAGGCGATCGCTTCACCGCTAAATTGCTCGAACAATATCGACTGCATGAATCACTAATATAAACTCACAAATTTAGGAGAGGAGCATTACACATGCGAGTTTGCGTCATTGGAACGGGATATGTCGGCTTAGTGACGGGGGTGTGTCTGGCCCACATCGGTCACGATGTCATCTGCGTAGACAATAACGAAGCCAAAGTCAAACTCATGCAATCGGGTCAGTCCCCCATTCACGAACCGGGCCTGACAGAGCTGATCGAAACAACGCTGGCGGACGGACGGATTCAGTTCACCACCGATTTAGAGGCTGGAGTCAACCACGGCGAAATTCTGTTTATCGCAGTCGGCACCCCAGCCTTGCCCACGGGAGAAAGCGATACCCGTTACGTCGAGGCTGTGGCTCGCGGCATTGGCTCCCATCTCAATGGCGATTTCAAAGTGATTGTCAACAAATCTACCGTGCCGATTGGCTCCGGCGATTGGGTGCGCATGATCGTGTTGGAGGGCATGGCCGAAAGCCAAAAATCACTCGTGGGGGTGACGGCAGGCGGCATTCCCGATGCTCTGCCCGCCCCTCAATTTGAAGTGGTGAGCAACCCCGAATTTTTGCGGGAGGGATCGGCAGTTTACGATACCCTCAATCCCGATCGGATTGTCTTGGGGGGCAATAGCGAGAAGGCGATCGAGCTGATGCAAGAGCTCTATGCCCCGATCGTCGATCGCAGCTATGCCGAAGATAAGTCTCTACCGCCCGTGCCGGTTGCAATTACCGATCTCAGTTCTGCCGAGATGGTGAAGTACGCCTCCAATGCCTATCTCGCCACGAAAATTAGCTTTATCAACGAGATTGCCAATATTTGCGATCGCGTCGGTGCCGATGTCGTAGAAGTGGCGAAAGGGATTGGCCTAGACTCCCGCATTGGCAGTAAGTTCTTGCAAGCGGGTTTGGGCTGGGGAGGTTCTTGCTTCCCGAAAGACGTGTCAGCTCTCGTACATACAGCGGCAGACTATGGGTATGAAGCCGAGTTACTGAAATCCACAGTCAGTGTCAATCGCAAGCAGCGCCACCTCGCGATCGAGAAACTGCAACAGCAGCTCAAAATTTTGAAGGGTAAAACCATTGGCTTGCTGGGACTCACATTCAAACCCAACACCGATGACATGCGAGATGCGCCATCCCTCGATGCGATCGCCCAACTCAACCACCTGGGGGCCAAAGTTAAAGCCTTCGACCCGCTGCTATCTCAATCTGGCAGTAGTCAAGGGTTAGCCGGCGTGGTGGTGGAAACGGACTTAGAGCGATTGGCCGATGGTTGCGATGCACTCGTGCTAGTGACCGATTGGCAGGATTTCCTCGATGCCGATTACGCCAAGCTGGGGGAACTGATGGCTCAGAAGGTGATGGTTGACGGTCGCAATGTCTTGAACAAAGCCCAATTAGAAGCGGCGGGCTTTACCTATCTCGGGTTTGGCCACTAAGGGCGATCGCGCGGTGTCGCAGTCATCTGTCGAAATTCAAGGACAATGGTCGAACATGCGCCTGCCTGCTGAATTGCTGACAGTGCTGCAACGCCACTGGGGATACGATCGCCTGCGATCGCCCCAGGCAGAAGTCATCCACTCGCTCTTAGAGGGGAGAGATGCACTCGTCATCTTGCCCACAGGGTTTGGCAAATCCCTCTGCTTTCAACTGCCAGCCATTCTCCAAACGGGCACGACATTGGTTATCTCCCCGCTTGTTGCCTTGATGGAAGACCAAGTCGGGCAACTGCGCCAGCGGCGGTTGTCGGCAGCAGCCCTGCATAGCCAATTACCTCCACAGGAACGGCGACAGGTACTGCGACAGTTGGATGCAGGACAATTGCGCCTGCTGTACCTCTCTCCCGAAACTCTGCTCAGTCCGCCGATGTGGTCGAGGTTGCAGCAGGGGCAGATCGCGATCGCCGGGGCCATTATCGATGAAGCCCACACCGTAGCAGCTTGGGGGACATCGTTTCGACCCGACTTTATGCGCCTGGGGGCCGTTCGTCGCGGACTCTCGCGCTCGTTTCCCCTCGCAGCCTTTACCGCCACTGCCGATCGCGACACCCAGCAGCTCTTGCGGCGAGTGTTGCACCTAAGGGATCCGCTCGTAGTGCGAGCTAGTCCGGAGCGCACCAATATTCGCCTGCAGGTGCGCTATGCTTGGACCCCGGCAGGACGCTTGCAACAACTGGCCAAATTTATTCAGCAACAGCAGGGAACAGCAGGATTGGTGTACGCTCGCACGCGGGCTACCTGTGGCGAGCTGGTGCAAAAACTGGCGAAACGAGGCTTGTTTGCAGCGGCTTATCACGGCGGACTGGGCACTGAGGAACGTCGTCGCTTAGAACGGGAATGGTTGAATGGCGATCGCCCATTTTTAGTCTGCACAAATGCGTTTGGGATGGGCATCGACCGACCGGCAGTCCGCTGGATCGCCCACTTTCAGCCGCCACCCACAATCGCCGATTACGTTCAGGAAGTGGGTCGAGCCGGACGGGATGGAAAACCTGCCACGGCCTTGATGCTGGCATCGGAGCCGACGGGATTGCTCGATGGGGGCGATCGCCAACTACAACAGTACTTTCGCCAGCAAGGCACAACCCTAGAACGTCAGGCTGAGAGGCTACGCACCCGTTTGCCCGAGCGGGGTCAATACGAAGCAGCGATCTCCAAACACGGTCCGGCAGCCAAGCTAGCGCTGGCTCAACTCCACCGCTCGGGGCACTTGGAATGGGACGATCCATTCTCCTTTCGGCTGCAGTCACCCCCAGCTCGCCAATCCCATCCCACTAGAGTTGCATTGAGCGGAGCGGTAGAACAGTTGGCGACCACCCGTCACTGTCGCTGGCAGGTGGTGTCTAAAGCGCTAGGCTATTGCGGCGATCGCCCCTGTGGCACCTGCGACAACTGCACCCGCTAAATCCGCAGAACTGATGTCAGCCAGACTAGTCGAGATAACCCATCAGCTCTTCAGGACTGTCGATCTCGTTGCTGGCAATGGGACAACCGCAGAAAAAACTCGTGGACTGTTGTTGCTCCAGAGCCTGCCCGTCTGCCGTCTGAGGGGTTGCGATCGCGCTTTCTGTCGTCATCTCGGGTTTCCAGCAAATTTCTAAGTGTTGAAGTCACCTCAATGCTTCAATTATATTTCTTAGACTAAGTTTGCATTATGTAACAATCTAATGGGCAGGATAAGCAGAAGCAATTATCTGAGAGAGCCCTGCCTGTACAGTTGCTCGCACGAGGGGCCGCGATAGGCTTGTGAGTTAAATGACAGCCTCGTTCAATATGACGCCAATAAACCTCAAGGTGGCTTATTTGGCGAAACCTTCGGCTTCATCTTGGCCGACCAGTTCTCTCGCCTGCGGGATGGCGATCGCTTTTTCTACCTGAACGGCGACCAATACACGGGTGCTTTCGGCGATCTGCTCGCCTTCTACGCCCAAAACACCACGCTATCGAATGTGCTTCTGCGCAACACCGGCATCACCAGCATTCAGTCGAATGCCTTCTTGACGGCTGAAGCTTGAGGAGTGCCCGAACCCATCACGATTGTCGGCACTCTCTTTGCCTTGAGTGGTGGAGCGGTTTTGCGCCGCCGCCAAAACCGCTCTGGTTAAGGCAACGTTGCCCGCAAGTGCGGGCGATCGCAGAAACTTTATAAATCGAGCATTCCGAGGATCCTTTAAGGATCGGTTTTTGAGTGCTTCAAGATTGGGCCGCGAGATCTAACGAGAGCTCCATTCTCTCTAATGTCTCGCGGTTGTTTTTTTACGGCTGTCTTGGGATAAGTACAGGTTTTTGTTCTCGGCAAGACAATTCGGCACTCGCGATCTCGATTTAATTTTATAAATGTATTCGAGTTTGCTCCTGGATAACCACCGACGAAAAAATCTACTTCAACCTGTATAAATAGTTGTTGGCACTGAGCCTTGCCATCCAGCCCAATCACTACCCTTCCCCACCCACAATCCCTGACTGGCTTGGCTTTGGCGGGGGAGGCGATCTCACTCAATTACAGCAACGATTGAGAAGATCGCAAAATAATCAACCGATCTCAAAATATCTAGACTCCAAAGATTACAGACAGAAGATAGACTTTCCAAAAATACAATCTAAAAATTTAATCCAATTAAAGCCTCAAAAAACTAGAAAGAATTAATCTCTATCAGAAAATCCTAAAAGGACTAAAAACTCAATTTAACAGCTCGGAGAATAAACAACAAATTCTTTGCCAGATCGGCAAAAATGTACGATACGTAAGTATTAGGTGCATTACCAAATCGAGTTCCTTTTAAGAAAACGTAAATATAGTCTTATCCAATTCTTAAGATATGATGACGTAACCTCTGAAATGCAGAGCCAACAAGGATTGTACTGTGGCTAAGACTTCCGATCTATAGCGATGTAGTAACTCCATAGCCGTAAAGATATGCAATGTCAAGGAGGTTATTAGCAGGTTATGAATAGCCTCAGATGCCCTGACAGTGACTTTGTGTAGAATCTGAAGACAGCTGTGGAGATAAACTTATAATCCCTAATTCAGAAAAATGTAATCGTCAACCCCAAGCATCGGCGGGCGCTTAAAATTCAAGATTGTGTCAAGGAGCTTTACTCTATGTGAACTTTCTTGCAAAGGTCACAATTTAAGTGTAAATACTAAGTAGCATGATTTCGGTTGGCTGAGGTTTTGAAGGCTTTGCCTGATAAGTGCCTTATTCAATTACTGATTGCCTGCTAAATGTCTTATGGTTGCCTTGCTTCTTCGTTTGGCGGGTATAATCCTGAAGAACCTTTGCTTCGCCTCATAGTTGGTGGAGTGTATAGGTTCGCTCTGTACGACGGCGGCTCGTAGACTGGCAATAGCTTGGTAGCGCCGTGAACCTTCTTGCTTAGCAAGAGAGACGAGGGTCAAACCTCGTGATTTGGAGGAAAAATGTTGGGACTGTGGAGGGCACTGTAGCTTTGAGAGATGAGATTGGCGGCTAAAGCTGAGCCTTGAAACCAATCTCAAGCAAGTATCAAGTCTTTGCTTCAATCGATGACTCCTGCAGCCTGCTTCTGACGAAGGTGGCAGAGTCTTTGGCTACATCACCAATTATGAGTAGTATTCGTACTTCTCACATGCGGCTATTGTCTTTTTTGAAAAGAGAGAACGACACAATGGGTGAATTTCGTACCATTAATGGCCTTGGCAACAACATTGCCAACCCTACCTTGGGTGAGGCTGAGACTGAATTAATTCGGCTGTTTGACCCCGCCTTCGAAGATGGCATTAGTGTCCCGCGCGGTGGAGAATTTGATAGCTCTACCCTGCCCAATCCCCGCACCATCAGTAATATTGTTGTCGAACAGGAAGGTTCGATCCCCAATTTCCTCAGTGCCAGCAACTGGCTGTGGCAGTGGGGACAGTTTCTCGACCACGATCTCGATTTGAATGAGGCTAGCGGTGCCAGCCCCGCAGAAGACTTCACGCCCATTCCCGTGCCCCAAGACGATCTCAGCGATCCGTTCGTCCAAGACGGGATTACGGAACTGCCGTTTATTCGAGTGCCGGCAGCAGAAGGCACCGGAGAAACGACTCCGCGCGAAAACATTAACGAAATCACTCATTTTATTGACGGTTCGAACGTATACGGCTCTGAAGACGAGCGGGCGGAAGCCTTGCGTGCTGGGTCTGGCGGGCTGCTGGCTACATCTGCGGGGCCGGATGGCGAAGTCTTTTTGCCATTAAACGATGCCGATAACCCCATTGCCAATGCCAATGCCCTTGGTTTTCCAGATGAGATTCTTTTCGTTGCTGGCGATATTCGTGCCAACGAGCAAACCGGCTTAACGGCGGTCCACACCTTATTCGTGCGCGAACACAATCGCTTCGCTGGAGAACTGGCAGAGCGGTTGGATGCGGGCGAAGCAGCGTTGGCAGAGAAATACGACGAGTTTCTCGCCAGTACTGATTTAGTGGGCGAAGAAGCCTTAGATGAATTCTTGTACCAGTCGACCCGCAAGGTGATTGGAGCTCAACTTCAGTTGATTACCTATCAGGAATTCTTGCCTCTATTGATTGGCGAAAACCTGCTGGATAGCTACGAAGGCTATGACCCAACTGTCGATCCGAGTGTCAGCCAAGAGTTCGCGAATGCTGTTTTCCGCTTGGGCCACACTCTGCTGACCGACACCCTACTTCGGGTGGACGGAGAGGGGGTTTCAAGTGCCACTCTCGCTGCATCCTTCTTCAATCCGTTCGAGATTAATGCTGACGGTGTGGATTCGTTGCTGACGGGTCTGACCTTGCAGACGGCTGAAGAACTCGACAACATGATTGTTGACGGGGTGCGCAACTTCCTCTTCCCGGGGGCTACCGGCGGGCTTGACTTGGCTTCGGTCAACATTGCTCGCGGTCGCGAAGTCGGTCTGCCCAGCTATACCGAGGTGTACAACCAGCTTTTCCCCGACGCCCCTATCGAGAGTTTCGACGATCTGCCTTTCTCTGCAGAAGTGCGAGCTCTGTTCGAGGCAGCCTATGACTCTGTCGGTCAAATCGATCTTTGGATTGGGGGAATCTCTGAGTTAACGGCTGGCGGCAATCAGTTGCTCGGCCCGACATTCGATGCGATTCTGACCGACCAGTTTGTGCGCCTGCGGGATGGCGATCGCTTCTTCTTCCTGGATGAAGGAGAGCAAGCCCACTTAGACGTTCTAGCTCCAGATCTGTCTGAAACTTCCTTGGCTAGTGTCATTGCAGACAATATCACTGATGGCCGCTTCTTCGTCACCGATGACGCCTTCATCAACCCAATTGAGAACACCATCACCGGTGGCGCTGGGGATGACAGGCTTTCCGGGAGTTTTATAACCAATGACTTAATCTTTGGTGACGCCGGTAATGACAGAATTGAGGGTCGGGCTGGCGATGATTACCTGCTCGGCGGTCTGGGTGACGACTCCATCAGGGGTAAATTCGGCGACGATGTCCTGCTCGGCGGCGATGGCGATGACACCCTGAAGGGCAATTTCGGCGAAGACAGATTACTGGGCGGCGATGGCGATGACTATCTGCTCGGTGGCGTCGGCAACGATTTGATCAAAGGGGTTGGCAGTCAATTGGGTGCCAATGACTTTGACAAGATCCGGGGAGGAATTGGAAGTGACACCATTATCCTCGGTGAAAAAGGCTCCGTCTTCTATGAAGGCGATGGTTTCGCTACGTTGATCCTCTTCAACAAAAATAAAGATGTCGTTGAGCTAGTCGGCGAGGCAAGTGACTATCTGTTGGTCACTGGCAGTGGGTTTAAGACAACTGACTTGTTCCTAGATGCCGATGGTTCGGGCGCTCTCAGTGACGCAGACGATCTGATTGCTGTATTCCAAAACAAGCGGATCTCTGACTTCAGTAAAGGCTTCGAGTTCGTCAGCTAAAATCCAGTTCGGCGATCGGGTCGATCTTGCCAGTGTCTCTGTTTCGCAAAGGCACTGGCAGTATCCAACTCCGTTGGAGAAACTGACCGAGTTGGTGTTTAGTTCTTCCAGTCCGAGAAGATACAGAACCGGTTTGCAGGTCGATTGTGGCTTGCGAACCGGTTTTGTATGGGCATCAGCGTTTTGTCAGCCGTTAGTCGTCGTAAATCAGGCACTCGCTTGCATCGGGATTTTCGTCGCAATACACTTCCAAGGGCGATTTCTTTGGGGTCGCCTTCTGATGGCTCGCTTCAGCCGTCAGCTCTTCCACCGCATCCCAAGCAGCACGACACTTGGGAGAGTCGGAGCCCAGCTCTTCGCAAATGGCACGAGCCTCTTCAGTCGCAGTTTGGATTCGATCTTGCAGAGTAGTGGTCATAGTTGGAGTCCTTTCAACAGAAATTGCTTGATGAACGGGGGACAGAGGGTGAGGATGTCGATAAGTTAATTGTATCCTTCTGCAGCAAAGTCCTACATAGAAAGGGTTTGAGCTTATTAAATCGATCGCGTTTGCAGAGGTTATCATTTGAGCTCGGGTGTCCCATGCTGTCACGGGTGCAAAATAACGCCAACTTCGGGCTCTTGTCCGCTTTAGGCGATCTAAAAATATTCTCCAGGATAAGCACTCAACAGGTATAAAATTATCTTTTCAAGATGAAGCGTTTGGCCAAAAGATCTAGCCCAGTCCGGCCAAACATCTGTCGCTTCAGCATTTTTAGGCGGTTGTTTAGCCCCTCAACGGGTCCATTGCTGACATCGAGAGTTAGACCTACTTTAACCGCATCGGTAGTCCCCAGATTAAGGATAAGATCTCGAGGAAACTTTAGTCACTCATACCCAATGCCGAATTGCCCAAGCTGTGAGTCAAAGGCAGCGGTCGAGAACGGTCGATCCATTATGGTAAGCAAAATCACAAAAGCGCTATGATGTGCCCAAATTAAGATCTGTCCGAGCATGGAGCAGAGTGGTGGCTAGACGTCGGAGTTCCCGCAAACAAAAGCAAGCCTCAACGACTCAACCCTTTACCCCTCAGACACCTGAAAGCAGTTCCCCAACCGCAGAGGTGTCTGGATCGGAAGTGCCTGCGATCGCGCGAGCTGGGGAGAAGGAGCAACAACCCTCAGCACAACTGGAAGCGGCTCGAAGCGATGCGATCGCCACTTTGCAGGCCGATTTCGCCCAATTAAGAACAGATCTCGACGCTCTGCGAGACGCCTCCGATCGCTGGTCTAGCTTGACAGGTTTACAGACAGAAGTGGCTACTCTTCAAGCCAGAATGACTGAAATTGTCGGAGAAGCTCCCGACGCCATTCAATTCAACACTGAAGCCGTTGTCATTTTAGAGCGGCAAGTTGCAGAACTCAGCCAACACCTGAGCGACCTTGCTGATACCCGAGAAGCACTCGTCCAACTGCGCGCCGAATTCGCACAATTGCAGCAGCGAGAGGAGCCTCAAGCCGCGAGCGCCCCTGCAGATATTGCTCGATTGCGATCCGATCTCGATGCTCTCCAGCAAAGACTCAGCCAACCCTCGGAGATTGAGGCACAGCTAGAGCAACTGTCAACCTCGATTTACGGGTTGCAATCGACCGTCACGCCTCTAGAGCAACAACTGCCCGAAGCCATTCGGTACAACACTCAATCCCTTGTCAGCTTGCAGGAACGGCTGGAAGTTTTAGAGCAGAAACAGGCCGCGAACGACGCTAAAGAGGATGGAGTGACAGGCGAAGCGATCGCCCAATTGCAGTCACAACTCTCGCGGTTGGAAGAACAACTCGAAACGCTCGATCGCGGTATCCAGCACGATACTGCGGCGATTGCCTCCACACGGGAGGAGCTCGCTCAAATGGGCAATAGCTTCAATACGAAGGTCGAGCAACAGGGAGCGGCGATCGAGCGACTCCAAATGGATATGAGCGGTCTGCAGGCGGCGATTGCCAGCAAGTCGGAGGCAGCCGATCGAGAGGAAGTGGCGCGATCGCTGCTAGAGTTGAGCTCCGAGTTTTCTCGTCTCAAAGAGCAATTGCCAGAAGCACTACGCTACAACACTCAATCCATCGTTAGTTTGCAATCATTAATCTCGGATCTGGAAACCAGAGTTGAATCGGGAAATATTGCGGGCAATGTCGAGGATCTGAAAGCAGAAATTGAGATTCTCAGACAGCAACAACGGTGGTTTCGGCTGGGGTTATTATCGAGCCTAGGGGTGGCGATCGCGGCGCTGGCGGCTGCAACTAGCCAATTCCTTCAACCACCCATTTTATGAGCCGCTCAGACAAAGCCCATAGTCATTCCGAACGTATCTCGATAGAGGTGCCTAGCCCCATCCCCTAACCTCTTTCCCCTCGCGAAGCGTGGCGTCAGCCGTAATTTTGGCGGAAGGGGAACCAAACGGTAGATTGCGGGTTTGAGGCTGTTGCTCCCCTCTCCCAAAATTGGGAGAGGGGCTGGGGGTGAGGGCAATGCAGCACCATCAAACTCAGGTTTTAAAGTCACAATTCTATCAGCAAGATGTATGTTTACTGCTGGAAAGTGACAGAACAGAAATCCACTCTATAATAAGGGTCGAAACGACCCCAAATTCAGCTCGGTGCCGTCTTTTATGGTCATTGTCCAACCATCTTTCAAACCAACACAGTCTATCGGAGAGCAGCGCGTCATTTTTCGCTCCCTGAGTTGGCAAGCCTATCAACAGATTTTGCACGCAGTAGGCGCTCGGCGCTCGGCACGGCTAATTTACGATCGCGGCACCTTGGAGATAACCATGCCCCTGGAAGAGCATGAATTCTATAGCGAGCTCATCGGTCGTTTCATTTATTTTTTAGTGTCAGAACTGGGGCAAAAAATTAAAAGCTTGGGATCGACCACACTGGATCGAGAAGATTTAGACCGAGGAGCAGAACCTGATAAAGCTTACTACATCCAAACCCAGTCTAAAGTTGCTGGCAAGAAGATTGACCTAAACCGAGATCCACCGCCAGACCTTGTAGTGGAAGTGGATATTACCCATACCGATATTGATAAGTTATCTCTTTATGCTGCTATAGGCATATCTGAGTTCTGGCGCTATCAGGGCCAAGTTTGGTGTATCTACCAACGGGACGGCGATCGCTACCAAGAGGTTGAAACCAGCCCGACTTTTCCGTTCGTACCAAAAGCAAAGCTGTATGAATTTCTAGCTGAAGCTGAGATAGATGAGATTCAGGCAGAACAAACTCTACGTCAATGGGCGAGACAGCAAAAACAGAATACGCAATCAAACATTACCCCGAATTCTCCGCGAGAATAGAAGCAAGATCGGACCGTCAGGATCGTTTAGCAACTCCTCCTCAACGTCTACTCCCGCGATCCGGTGCCGCCGCTGTCCGAGCGATCGGCGGAGTGGAGGGATGCCATGCTGCGGGAGAAGGGAATGGAGAGATCGGGGAAATGAGTGTTTGCAGAGCAGCGCTCGGTTGTGAGAAGCTGGCAAGATCTGGAGGGACTGAATCAGATAGTTAACATGAACCTGCAGCAGCAAATACCGCATCTGCGGTCAAATCCAAATGGGGAAATACTCCAGAAATCAGCTTTTCCCCCACCACAAATCGCCGCATTTGATACTCTTCACTTTCAAGCTGACAGATTGTAATAGTCGGCTGCTTGGGTTGACCAATGTGGCGCACTGCACCTAGGGCACGGAAATCAACCAGCCAATACTCTGCAATGCCCATGGCTTCATATTCTACAAATTTATGACCGCAATCATCTCGCCAGTGGGTACTAACCACCTCAATGACCAGTGGAGACGTTGCACCGTACTGAATCACCGAAGCCGCTGGCCAGCAAGGTTCTTGCTTCAATAACTCGCGATTCAGTACTACGACATCTGGCATGTAGCCCGAGCCTTCTGCCTGAGGCTTAATTAGGCAGGTACGAGGAATTGAATAGGGCAATTTGCTTCGCCGAATTTCAAAGTTGAGTTCTGCTCCCAAAAATCCACCGATATTCTCATGTGGACCAGTTGGTAACATCTCAACCACAACCCCCTCAATCAATTCATACCTGCGGCCATCGTCTGGATACCACTCCAGGAAAGCCTCAAAAGTCATCGGGCGCGCTACCGGTGCCTGAACCATAACGGTTTCTCTCCCCTTTCCACTGCTCCACTCCATACCAATGATTAACATCCTCATTGCGATCGAGGAAAGTGGTGCAACATCTTTCACTACGTTAACCTAAGGCGAATGACTTCAAGCAAAGATCGCAGTGCGTTCGCTCTCCGTAGGTTAACCCTATGGTGTAAAAGGAAGTGCGGTGAGCAAAGTCAAGCATCTGCTTGAACAAGCCAAACATCAAGCGAGGAAGATGTGTATGAAGCTTACCAAGAAATCCAAATCATACTTTGATGCATTAGTTTATGTCTGTATTGATGTCTACAAACGAACTTATTCGGTAGTACTTCGCATGAAGAAAATAGAAGTAGATCTCTTGCATGAATAGACTCTGGAAATGAAGCCATAACCTGCTGCGCCTAAGAAATTAGGCCAACAACTGTGCAAACTCTTTCCAGGAGTCATAAACCGAGTCTAGTCTGAAATCCGTAGTTTTGATAAGACATCGATTAGTCCCTCTCACTAGCGCTGTCGATCGCTGCATTCGCCCCCTAAATCCCCCATTCTGGGGGACTTGGCGACAGTGCTAGCTGGGGTTTGGAGACGGGGAAGACGAACCGGCGAATCAGCGGTCATTAAAGTTGTAGAACGAAGCCAATAGCCTCTCACAAGTCCCCCACTGGTGGGGGATTTAGGGGGCCGAGTGCAACGCCTGAAAACTCCAGCTCTCAACATGGATGCGGTTTAATTCATAGTGCCACTGAGCTTATTGCTGCGCTCGAGCATGTTGAAAAGCGATCGTCGATTAGATCTCAGAATTTTGAACCATCTCATTTCTGCTGTAGAGATCGCACCCATCAAACCGTATCCGGGTCAACTCCCAACTCCCTGAGCTTTTCAGCGAGGCGATCGCTTCTCTGCCGAGCTAGCTTAGCATCCTCCTCTGGTGTGGGGACTAATTGCCCGTCTGGGGTGAAAAAACGCAATTGAGACTCATGAATACCTAGGTATAAATCGAGCTGGCGGCTCCAAAGCTGGCCTGCTTCATTAGCAGAGATGGTCTCGTAAGTGCCACCAATTAATATGAAGCCTGCGAACTCCAGCGTGTTTGGGTCAAACCAGAAATATTCCGGCGTGCGAAACGTATCTTGATAGAGTTGCTTTTTCGTTTCGCGATCGACTTGAGCTGTGCTCTCCGACAAAATCTCGACGATCGCATTGGGGTATTTGCCCTCTTCCTCCCACACCACCCAACTTTTGCGAGATCGCCGCTCCGTTCCCAAGACAACAAAGAAGTCTGGTCCTCTAAAGTCTCTGGATTTAATTTGTTTGGGACTGAAATATATCGTCAGATTGCCAGAGGCAAAATAATCATCTCGGTCTTGCCAGAGCCAATCTAAACAGCTAATCAGCAAAAGCATTTGGCGCAAGTGGGCATCGCTTTCCATCGGCGGCTCGTCGCTGTATAGCTCTCCCAATGGGAGACTCAAGCTTGCAGGGGCTTGAGGGTCTTGCGCAGTAACCATCACTCTTGCTCTGGCGGTACGCCTAGCTTAGCGTGGATTCCCGAGGCAGACGGGAGCTGGGCTCTGCCCAGCGCGGTTTAAACAGGGTCGGGCTCCTCAATAATTGCTAGAACTCAGTCTCCACAATGGGCTGAGTCACTTTCGACTGGCTACCCACAGAGGGCTGCTGAATCCCATTTCTTAAAACTCCAGAAAGGAATGAGATGTAACGAATTAAACCTATATTGCGAAAGCTTGAGTTTTTATAGGTAGATAGTATAAGTCTAATTTTATGAATGCCTGCTACTATCGCGCATGAGCAACTCGTTAGCGCTCGCAGCTGTCACAACTACCCTGCAAAACCCGATCTTTCTGGGCATTCGGGATGAGTTAGGCAGTGGTCGCATTACTGCCTTGCCCTTGGACAAAGCCCGTAGTAATTCCGAAGGGAATCAGGTCAATCTGTTCCTGTACCACACAGCCCCCAACGTCGCGTGGGGAAACATACCCAAGCCCGTACAGGCCAAGCGGGGTACAACGGAAAAACCGCCCTTGGGGCTGGATCTCTATTTCTTAATCGCAGCCTATGGCGAGAACGATAGCGAGGTGAAGAGCCATCGCTTACTGGGGCGGGTCATGAGCATTTTGCACGACCATCCCTATCTCGATCCGACTGAAATTGAGGCGGCGACTGCGACCGAGCTACCTAAGAGCGATCTGCACCAACAAGTTGAACGCATTACCATTACTCCCCAATCCCTCACGTTTGAAGAGATGTCACAAGTGTGGCGGGTGTTTCAGGCACAGTATCGGGCTTCAGTGGCCTATCAGGTATCGGTGGTGTTGATTGACAGCAGGCTATCGTTGGATCTGGCCCTGCCAGTGCTGCCGCGCCTGCCCGAAGAGCGCGGGGCGAGCGCCCAGGTGGGGATTGGGGGTCCCAGGTTGCAGGAGGTAAGCTTACCCAATCGCCAGCGCAGTGCGCAGTGGGGGAATACCCTAACGATTCGCGGTAGCGATCTCGATCGCCCGGAGATTGCGGTACGGTTGAGCCATCCCCGCTTATCGGAGCCGATTGTCTTGACTCCCTTGCCGGAGCGGACGGAATCGGAGCTGCGGGTGCAACTGCCCAATCTGGTTGATTCGCCTCAGGCTGCAATCCAATGGCTCGCTGGATTTTACACCCTGTCTCTAACGATGCCGCGAGATCGGGGCAGTTGGTCTACGGATGCGTTACCGCTGGCGATCGCGCCCCAAGTGCTGACTGTGGCCCCTCTCACAGCCCCTGTCGGTTCCCTGACCCTGACGCTGACCTGCGTGCCCCAGATTCAACCCGAGCGGGAGGTGCTGCTGCTATTTGGCGATCGCGGTATTCCGGTGTTGGAGATCGAGCCCGCCCCCGATGGGACGCAGCCAACAACTTTGCGCGTTCAGATACCGGATGTCCGTCCCGGTGTTTATGTGGTGCGGTTGCGGGTGGATGGGGTCGATAGTATTCCCGTAGATTTCACAGCTCGTCCGCCAGAGTTTGCCGCTAACCAAACGGTTGCCATCACAGCGTAACGTTACAGTTGGTGAGTTGAACTCGGGGCGAGGTCGATTGCGGCAATACTAGGAACAGGATTCAGGCAGCGGTGTCATGACTGATTTGGCGGCATGGCAGGCGGGAAACGCCAGTTACCTAGCAGCAGCGATCGCCTGGTTGCGGCTACGGCTCCAGCACGCGAGCGCAGACACGACGGTGACCGAGGAGGAGACTGCCAAGGCAGAAGCGAAGCTGTTGGACGTGGAAGCGATGAAGCCAGCTCCGGCGGCGATCGCACTGAGTTCTATCTTTGGATTGACGCGGTTTGAGCTGTCCTTGTTATTGCTCTGTGCAGCGATGGAACTGGATACGGAAATCGCTAGTCTTTGTGCCAAAGTTCAGGGGGATTCTCAGCCGTATCCAACTTTTGCGCTGGCGTTTGGTCTGTTCCATAACCCGGCTTGGGATGTGGTGTCGCCCGAGCGACCGTTGCGGTCGTGGCGATTGATCGAAATTCATCAGTCGGGCGTTCAGCCTTTGACAGTCAGTCCCCTTAAAGTGGACGAGCGGATCGTCAACTACCTCAAGGGTTTGAATTATCTGGACGATCGCCTGAATTCACTGTTAGCGCCGTTGCCAATCCCAGAGTCGGAGGAGTCTTCCTATCGTTCGCTGGCAGCTTCGCAGCAGCAGGTGGTGGAGGCGATCGCGCACCCGCTACAAACCGTAACCCACAGGCGATCCTTGCCGATGATTCAACTATTGGGCAGCGATCGCGCCAGCAAACAGGGGGTGGCGCTGTCGGTGGCAGATCGGTTTGATATTCCGCTGTACCGAATGCGGGTGGAGCTATTACCCAGCCAAGCGTCCGAGTTGGAAACTTTGGTTTGCCTCTGGCAGCGGGAGGTGCAATTGTTTCCGGCGGCGTTGTATCTGGATGGGCAGGTGATGGAGGGTGGCAATTCTGCCAATAACCCTGCTGCTGCCCTGCATTACTTTCTGGACAGTACGCAAGGTTTGTTTTTCCTGGATGTGAGGGAGCAAAGCGGGTTGCTGGAGCGTTCGACGCTGTCGTTTGAAGTGGCTAAGCCCAAGCCAGACGAACAGTTGTATGCCTGGAAACAGGTGTTGGGTCGCACGAAGGAAGAGGGTGGGGCGTTGTTGGCCAGTCAATTTAATTTGACTCTGGCTGATATTCGGGAGATTGCGGCAACAACTGAGGCGGAAATGGGCTTAGCACCGGATCGGAAAACAGCCAAACAGCCATCGAAATCTCAGGGGGAGTTGTTGCGCGATCGCCTTTGGGCAGCTTGCTTAGTCCGCACTCGTCCCCGTTTGGATGCGCTGGCTCAGCGGCTCGATACTAAAGCAACGTGGAATGACATTGTGTTGCCGGAGGCTGAAACTTCGTTGCTGCGGCAGATTGCGGCGCAGGTGCGGCATCGCAGCAGGGTGTATGACGATTGGGGGTTTCGCGATCGCATGAACCGAGGGTTGGGGGTGAATGCGTTGTTTGCAGGGGAAAGTGGAACGGGGAAAACGATGGCGGCGGAGGTGATTGCTAATGAGTTGCGGCTGAATCTGTACCGGATCGATCTGTCGGCGGTGGTGAGTAAGTACATTGGGGAAACGGAGAAGAATCTGCGGCGGCTATTTGATGCGGCGGAGGATGGAGGGGCGATTCTGTTTTTTGATGAGGCGGATGCCTTGTTTGGCAAGCGCAGTGAGGTGAAGGACAGTCACGATCGCTATGCCAATATCGAGGTGAACTATCTGTTGCAGCGGATTGAGGCTTATCGGGGCCTTGCTATCCTTGCTACCAATCTGAAGAAATCGATGGATAGTGCATTTCTGCGACGGCTGCGATTCGTGATTGACTTTCCGTTTCCGTCGTTGGAGTCGCGCCAACAAATGTGGCAGAAAGTGTTTCCGCCGCAGACGCCAGTGGACGTGTTGGCTTACGATCGTCTGGGGCGGATGAATTTGACGGGGGGCAGCATCCACAATATTGCGATTAATGCCGCTTTCCTGGCGGCTCAGGAGAACGCATCAGTCGGGATGCCCCACATTTTGACTGCCGCCCGCGCTGAGTTCCGCAAGCTAGATCTCCCAATTTATGAAGGGGATTTTCGGTGGGAAGCTCCAGTGTTGCTTGAGCTGGAACGATAGGCTTTAGGATTGTGGAGCATTGTTTATCCTAGGAGAATGGCTGCTAAAGACCGATTTCACGAGCTCGTCAAAACAGCGCAGCTAAAGTAGCTTATTGAAATCGGTTGAGATCGCTGCAAGAGTGTTTACCTATTTCTGTTCTGTAAAGGCCATGTCTGACCCATTTCCAGGAATGAATCCTTATTTGGAACATCCAGATTATTGGCCGGAAGTGCATCATTTGTTGATTGGCATTCTGGCCGAGTCACTGAATCCTCAATTGCTGCCGAAGTATCGAGTGGCGATCGAGAAACGGGTGTATCGGATGAGTGGGGACGAGGCGCTGTTGGTGGGAATACCGGATGTGACAGTGGAACGGGCGGGCAGCGCTCCCAAGGTAGAGAAATCGCCAGTCGCACTGGCGGAACCGCCCTCTGCGCCTCTGATGGTGACGGTACCGATGCCAGTGGAATTCCGCGAGGGTTATTTAGAAGTGCGCGAGACAGCAACTCAGGCTGTTATCGCTGCGATTGAAGTCCTTTCGCCGACGAATAAGCGATCGGGGAAGGGACGGGAAACCTATGAAAGCAAACGGCAGGCGGTGTTAGGTAGCCGGACCCATTTAGTGGAGATCGATCTGTTGCGGGGGGGCGAGGCGATGCCAGTGCTGGGGGATGGCAGCCCCAGAGACTACCGCATATTGGTGAGTCGCAGCGAGGAGCGTCCCCGTGCCGAGTTGTATCGGTTCGATTTGTCGGAGGCAATCCCAACGTTTCCATTACCGTTGAGAGCGTCGGATCGGGAACCGGTGGTG
Organism: Synechococcus sp. PCC 7336; assembly: GCF_000332275.1. Classification (NCBI taxonomy): domain Bacteria; kingdom Bacillati; phylum Cyanobacteriota; class Cyanophyceae; order Synechococcales; family Synechococcaceae; genus Synechococcus; species Synechococcus sp. PCC 7336. The sequence goes on along the minus strand of NZ_CM001776.1, from coordinate 3,052,035 downwards.
GATCTACGGGTGTTGTTGAGTCAGGTTTACGAGCGGGCCGGATATGAGGTGGTGATGGACTACTCCCGCGACCCGGTGCCGCCGCTATCCGATCGAGCAGCAGTGTGGATGGATAACCTGCTGCGGGAGAAGGGGTTGAGGCGATCGGGGGGATGAGTGTTTAGCGAGCGGCGATCGGTTGGGTAGTGAGAAGCTAGTGGAATACGGATTTTTTGTAGGATGGACGTGGCCTGCCCTATAGATTGGCATTCTGACCGAGTCACTAAAATACTTACATACATATGCGATCGCACTCACAAACGCAAAAAACGTCGATAATTGTATCAGGTTTTCCAAATTAGCTGCCTAGGACTTGACCCATGACCCGCCAGCAAGTCAAGCGATCCTGCCAACTCTTTGAACGCAAGCCGCAGGAGATGAGTTCCTTCCGCCGTGCTTCCGCTGCGCCTGCCGTTCCAGGCCAGGATACGATCCAGCCCTTCACCCCTTCGCAACTCCACTACGACTTCAGTCCGTTACCGATCCAACAAGCGACGCTATCAACTTTGCCCAGGGCCAAACAGAGGCATCTATCAGTAGGGAAGACGATCGAGCAGGACACGAGTCAGGCTGCCCCCAAAAACGTACGCCAAGATGGATTAAACCCTGTGCATTTCAACCAGACCTTGATTCAGCGCATGGAAGTGGAAGAGAAGCAGGAGGAGAAAGTACCACCAGAAGCAATTGCATTAGTAAAAGAGCATAAAACTCATGGAATGACTATGGCAAGGAGTGGTCCGAGTAGAATCAGGGTAGGCGTAATTAATGGTAAAAATTATTATTATAGTCCGTTCATAGATCGTGATAATGACCTAGGCGGTGGTGAAGGTGTGAAGTGCGCCAAAATATCAATTGCAGAATTTGAGAAGCCTAACGTAGCAGGAAGACTAATCATTACGCCCGATGGCCGCTACTTCTATTGGGATCATGGAGATGTATATACAGAAATCGTTCTCTGAATCAAGCGATTGAGATTTAATCTGGCAAGTGTAGCGCCAAGTCATCATCCACAAAGAGCTTGCTTGGACTAGTCTCTTTTATCTAGTGAATCTTATGGAATTTGCTATTATGAAAACCTGGAAGCATCGAGACAAAATTTCAGAAGATCCAGAGTTTTGGGAGGCTCTATTTGACCCTGAGTCAGACGCGCTCCACGTTGCTCAAATCGAACCGGTCGAGATAGACGAAATGCAAAGAAATCTTTCAGAGCAGCAAGGGAACGCTGTCATTGTGAAGATACAAGGAGCAGAGAGCCAAACAAAAGTTGGATTTTTTAACGCCGTTGCCACAGCCCTAAAGTTTCCCAACTATTTCGGCGGCAACTGGAATTCATTTGATGAGTGCATCACCGATTTGCGGTGGAATGAAGGCAATGCATATCTGTTAATAGTCGATCGGGCAGAACTTCTTTTAGGTGAGGAGGATAGTCGCAGTTTTGAAATTTTTCTGAGTATCGCGATCGCAGCCTGTGAAGAATGGAAAGAACGGAGAAGTGAGACAGCAGCAGGAGAAGAGCAGCCCATCCCATTCCATGTTTTGTTGGCGTACAGCAAGGCAGCAGAGACAGCCTTTGCTCAAAAATTGACACAAGCCATGAATCGCATCAAGCGTAGTTCAAGTGCCTCAATCGCGAATTCTGCCCATTAGTGCGAGCGGCAGATAGAGCCAAAAGAACGGCTGCAAACAAATTTCCCACCCCCTAGGGAAAATGTTTAGCGGACTAACAGTAAAGCGCCATGAGCCAGAAACGAGTAGCGGTAGCTGATGCCCATAGACACAACGATTCGCACGAGAAGGGGCGCTTCTTCCAGCAGGCTGCCCTGCGCTCTAGCCTAGAAGCAGCTAACAAAAAGCGGGGCGAGTCATCAGCGCAAGTCGGGCTACCTCGCTTTAACCTCGACATGACGAAAATCCCTGTGCAGCAGTCTGTGCAGCCGATTGCAGCACAGGATAGCACGCTAGAAGAAGAGACTCCTTCGCTCCAGGCGGTGCAGCGCATGGAGGAAAAACCGATTGAGGCGATCGAGGGGGAAGCGGTCGAAAAGTTGGAAGCAGCCGGGGGCACGCTGACTGGGAAGCTCCAATGGCAAGGATTTCTCCCAACCGATCTGGCGGAATTGGCCACAGTGTTATTGCAAATTTGTCAAGGAACGGCAGAGTCTAACGACTTTCTAAAGTTAGTGTTTAAAGATGTGGATCCCGGAGAGGCAGCGATCATGAGTTGCTGGGAATTCGTGTTTTATGTGGCCTATCGAGCTGGAGCGATCGATCGAGAATATTTGCAGACTCTGTTCAAGCTGGCAAGTCAAAAGGCGAAGACTGTATACAACAAAATATTAACTACTACAGCCACGCCTCTAGCGATAAGGTATGGCGGTTTTGGAAGCATACCAATACTGCAGATGAAAACTCATCAGAAAAACGCTTTAAACTATGCATTTCAAGGGTTCTGCCAAGTCATCGAGCCCGAGTTGGGAGTCTCAACGCAACAAAAGTGGACAGAGGGGGAAATTCCAAGCGGTTGTGTTGTCTTTTTCAATCGCTGGCTCGACCACACAGCGCTCTCCCTTGGCATGAAAGACGGGCAACAAAAGATACTCACCTTGTGGCCACATCCTACGGTTGTAGAGATGAATCTGGACGATCTCGTCACTCATATAGTAAGTTTGCGTAGACCTAAGCCAACCATTTACTTTACCAATCCTCCCTGGTTATAAACCGAATTTAGTCAGAAACCTGTAGTTTTAATGGGGCACCTTTTAGTCCCTCTCATTAACGCTGTTAACCACTGCATTCGCCCCCTAAATCCCCCATTCTGGGGACTTGTTGTCAGCAGCTCTACCTCATCCATCTTCGCCATAGCCAGCATATCGTGCGCCGCCTACATGACCCCAACTGCCATGTTCAGTAGTGGGTACTTGCTGCATTGTACATTTACCTGACGCATAGTCAGTGCAGTGGTGCCAAGTATAGCCAGTATCGTCTCCCCCCAGCGCAATGATATCTTTCGAACGAGTTCCTTTAAGCTTAAGGATTGTTTCCTCATGCGGATTCTGCCACCACAGTGCTGGCGAGTTGTATGTAGAGTCTCGCGTTACCCAGACCTTTCTATCTAGATTGCTGTGATTGCTGCCACCGAACTCATCGTAATAGTCGGATGGATCCATATAGCCGCTGGGAGCGTCATCTTCTGAGGGCTCGTACTCCGACTCCGAAGACATTTGGATTGCACAACTCATCACGTCTGTCTGCATATCGCTATGGATCTTTGCCTCGCTGACGTCTATGCTACTGTCTCGTTCTCTCTGCTGATTGCTGTGGATATCAAACTGTGTCTGACGTTCTTCGATCGCACCAACAGTCACTTTGGGCTGAATTGGCTGAATATTATTTCCATGTACGGGAACGTCAACAAAGTTGCCGTTCCAACATGATGTCGGGGCTACTGAAGATCTACCCTCTGGCTCTGGTGACGTTAGAACCGCAAGATGACGGAACCTTCCTTGACTACGTTTGGCACCATTCTGTGCTCGATATGCTTTTCGATTGGCTTCAAGTCGCTCCATAGCTCTCACTCTGGTAAATGCTCAAGCTGTTTTCTAAGGGAAAGGTCTTCGTTTAAAGTGACATTGACATCATGGCTATAGACTAAACTATCACCATAGAGCCTTACCCAGAGCTATTTCGTTCTATTAGATGTTCGATCCAATGGCCCAGCAGGTCACCGTACTGCAATGGGTGGATGGGTTTTATGAAGGGCAGTTCTATCAGGGGCATCAAGCGATTCTATCTCCATTATTCCCAGGCGTAATCTCGACCGCTGCGCAGGTTTTAGCAACGGGATACTGAGAACGGCGCTGGCGGAGTCTGCCATCCTCTCGTAACTTGCCGATTTTAAACGCCGGGATAACTGACCCATACTGTTGATGGAACTCTGACATGTAGTGCGATCGCATCCACCCAATCAATCAATCTGCGCTAGCCTTGTACTGGGTTGATACCTCGAGACACTACAGCCATGACCACTTCCAGTACGGATGTCCGCTGGACAGTTACCGATCTCGAACTATTACCAGACGACGGACGACGCTACGAAGTTATTGATGGAGAATTGTTTGTGACCAGGGCTCCCCACTGGAAACACCAAAACGTCTCCGTCAGGATTGGTATGGCCCTAGAGGGCTGGTCGATACAGAGTGGCTTAGGCGAAGCAGCTGTGAACCCCGGCCTAGTCTTCTCAGAGGCAGATAGCGTTATTCCAGATGTGGTTTGGGCTAGCCACGAGCGACTTGCAAGCATGCTCGATAAGGCTGGCCATCTCATTGCGGCTCCAGAACTAGTCGTAGAAATCTTGTCCCCCGGCGAGAAAAATGAGCGACGAGATAGGGAAGTGAAGCTGAAGCTATATTCGAGTTATGGTGTTCTGGAATATTGGATCGCCGATCGCAAACAGCAAAAAGTAGAAGTCTATCGTCGCGATCGCGGTATCTTAAAATTAGTCCTTTCCCTGCACGCAGATGATGACCTGACCAGCCCCATCTTGCCAGAATTTAGCATATTAATTAGCCAATTATTTTAGCCCTAGGCTGATTTGAGCCGTGTGAAACTGAGGTTTTAGGATATGCACGACAGGAGGATTTTGTGATGATTGACAAAGATGCAGATCCTGACGGGAGGAGCTTAGTTTGGCGGGCTGACGGAGAGCGAATGCTATGCAACACACTGGGTTGCCCGCAATAATAAGAGTAAGATATTGAAGCTAAATGGGGAGGCAGCGACAATGCCGCACCAGCGAGTAAACCAGCCCGAGCGACCCCCCAGACAATCGCGATCGAATCGAGAACTGTTCCCCCGAACCTCTGTTCGAACAACTGACTCTCTCAACCCCATCCCCGCCAGAGCATCCAGCTTTCAGGCAGACCTCACCCAGGTGCCGCTGATGCCTCCCGCTGCCCATATCAAGCGTCAGCCTATTCAGGCAGTAACATCAGCTCACCAGAATCGTTTGTCCCCACCTCCCAGTGGCACTAGCGGTCAATCGATTCCCGCTTCGCTCCGCACCAAGATGGAAAAATCTTTCAACACCAGCTTTGCGGATGTCAAAGTCCATGAAGGACCGCAAGCTAAATCGCTCAATGCGATCGCCTACACTCAAGGCAATCAAATTCACTTTGCCCCCGGCCAATTCAAACCTCAAACCTCTTCGGGGCAAGCCCTCCTCGGTCACGAACTCGCCCATGTCGTGCAACAGCGCCGAGGCCGCGTCAAACCCACATCCCAGATTAACGGCTTGCCGCTGAATGATAACCCTGCCCTAGAGCGGGAAGCCGATCGTTTGGGCCTCAAAGCCGCTCGGACCTAGCAGTCCAATCGACCTGTCGCAATCATTCCATCACTACCCTTGCATAGGCTTTGCGTTCCACTGGCAGGACAGCACCCATGCCCCATCAGAAGGCCACCCGCAACCCCAATCGACTGGAGCGTCCATCTCCACTCACCCAGAGTATTTTCCAGCGAACAGCGACCCATCGCGAGCCAGAGAGATCGACCGCGAGCGTCCCTCCGCCAACCTCTCGCACCCGCATGGATCTAACGCAAATACCGCTACAATCGCAAGTACCGCTACAATCTCCCCAAACAACCCCTGTCCGAGCCCAGCAAGACACAGGCCCGAGACAATACAGCATCGCTTCCCCTAAACCGAGTGACAATGGCTATCAAGAGATTGCAGCCATCTCCAGCGATACCAAACAACAAGTTGGACGAGTCAAAATTAAAGGTTCGGCAGAGACCCAAAAAATGGAAATCGCCTCTCTCCGGGTAGACCCCGGCCATCGGCAACAGGGCGTTTCTAAATCTCTGATTTCTGCTGCTACCTCGGCTGGTCAACAGCAAGGTTACCGTAAAGCCAAATTGGGGGTCGACCCAGAAGCACCAGGTATGGGTCGGAGTACTTTAGAGGGGATCTACGGTCGGCAAGGATTCAAGAAAAACGGCGCTGTCGAACGGGGCAATCCACTGATGGAGCGCCGCCTCTAAGGCGATGTTGGGGATTTACTTCGAGTCGTCCAACGACAAAATGGCCATGAATGCCGATTGGGGAACGTCCACCGTGCCCACCGATTTCATCCGCTTTTTACCCGCTTTCTGCTTCTCCAGTAGCTTGCGCTTGCGAGAGACATCGCCGCCGTAACACTTGGCCAACACGTTCTTGCGCAGAGCTGGAATCGTCTCGCGGGCGACGATCTTGGAACCGATCGCCGCTTGGATGGGGACGACAAACTGATGGCGGGGAATCAGTTCCCGCAGTTTGCTCACTAAGGCTTTACCGACGTAATAGGCTTTATCGGTGTGGACGATGCAGGAGAGGGCATCGACAATCTCGCCGTTAATCAGCACGTCGAGGCGGACGAGCTTGTCCTCTTGGTAGCCGTGCAGGTGATAGTCCATGCTGGCGTAGCCGCGCGATCGCGATTTGAGCCGATCGAAAAAGTCGGTCACCACTTCCGCCAGCGGCAATTCATACACCAGAGTGGTGCGGCCCTGAGCCAAATAGCGCATATCTTTAAACTCGCCGCGCCGCGTTTCGCACAACTCCATCATCGCCCCCACAAACTCTTCGGGGATGATGATTTCTACTTTCACGATTGGCTCTTCAATTTTGAGTCGTTCGTTGGGGGCAGGCAGTTGGGTGGGGTTGTCGATTTCGACCACCGATTCGTCGTTGAGGGTGACTCGATAGATGACTGACGGGGCGGTGACGATCAAGTCCAGATCGTACTCCCGCTCCAGACGCTCCTGCACGATTTCCATATGGAGCAGGCCGAGGAAACCGCAACGGAAGCCAAAGCCCATTGCTCCCGAGGTTTCCGGTTCGTATTGCAGGGCGGCGTCGTTGAGCTTGAGTTTTTCGAGGGCTTCCCGCAATTCGGGAAATTGGTCGGTGGAGGTGGGAAACAGGCCGCAGAATACCATTGGCTTGGCTTCAACGTAGCCCGGTAGGGGCTTGGAGGCTTTAGCAGTCGCCAGGGTGATGGTATCGCCGACGCGGGCATCTTCGACGGTCTTGATGGCGGCGCTGAGGTAGCCCACTTCTCCGGCGTGCAGATCGCCAACTTGTTTCTCCTTTGGGGTGAGAACACCCAATTCGTCTAACTCGAAATCGCGACCGGAGGCCATGAAATGGACTTTTTCTTTGGCGTCGAGCACCCCGGCCATGACTCGGAAATAGACGATGACGCCGCGATAGGGATCGTAGTAGCTATCGAAGATGAGGGCTTGGAGCGCGTCGTTGACGGTGTCTTGGGGGGGCGGGATGCGTTTGACGATCGCCTCTAAGATCTCGTCAATGCCAATGCCTTCTTTGGCGGAGGCGTAAATGGCGTCGGTGCAGTCGAGGCCGACAATTTCTTCAATTTCAGCGATGACGCGATCGGGGTCTGCGCCGGGGAGATCGATCTTGTTGAGGACGGGGATAATTTCTAGGTCGTTTTCGATCGCCAAATACACGTTCGCGAGCGTCTGGGCCTCCACCCCTTGCGAGGCATCGACAACGAGGAGGGCTCCTTCGCAGGCGGCCAGCGATCGCGACACTTCGTAGGTGAAGTCCACGTGACCGGGGGTATCGATCAGATTGAGAATGTAGTCTCGACCATCTTTGGCAGTGTAGTTCAAGCGAGCAGCCTGCAGCTTGATGGTGATGCCCCGCTCTCGCTCGATGTCCATCGTGTCGAGAAACTGGTCTTTCATATCCCGTTCGGAGATGGCCTCTGTGGCCAGCAGGAGGCGATCGGCCAGGGTGGATTTGCCGTGATCGATGTGGGCGATGATGGAAAAATTGCGGATACGGGAGACGGGAACGTCGGTCATGACCGCGACAGACTCGAGGAAAGATCTTTACAATCCTATCGTCTTTGTCCTTGCCCGTTGCAGAATCATCCCGTGCTGTCCTCGGCATCCACCATGAGCACCACCGACGATCGCCCCTCTACTCGATAGGTATCTGCCTTAACGGGGTCTGACGCATCCAACTCGCAAAACGTCTGCGGCAGGGGCAGGGCTGTGTCCACGAGCCGATACCAACGCTCCCCGTGCCCCAAAGGCGGTAACTCGAACTCTAGGGGCTGCCAAAACGCATTGAAGATGACGTGCAGAAATTCATCGGCTTCGGGATGGCGCAGCGAAAACGCCAAGCTGCGAGATTGCTCCGACCAATCGGGTTGTCCCAACTTCACCCCGTGCCAACACAGGTGGGGGTTTCGACTCACGTAAGCCACTTCCAACCGGGTTTCTTGGGAAAATAGTGACAGCCTTTGGGTAAAGTCAATCAGCCGCCGCACAAAACACCACAAATCGAACTCGCGCTCGATCGCATCCCAATCAAACCAACTCAGCGCGTTGTCTTGGCAATAGGCATTGTTATTCCCCCACTGCGTGCGACTCACCTCATCTCCCATCCACAGCATCGGGGTGCCCTGCGACATAAACAGAATCGTGAGGAGATTTTTGATTTGCTGCAGCCGTAAGGCTTTCACCTGGGGGTCTTCAGTCTCCCCCTCTACACCGCAATTCCAACTGTAGTTGTCGTTGGCCCCATCTCGGTTGTCTTCGCCGTTGGCTGAGTTGTGTTTGATGTTGTAAGCCACCAAGTCGTGCAGGGTAAAGCCATCGTGACAGGTGATGAAGTTGACACTGCGGTTGATATCGGTATCCTCGCGGGCATAGATATCCGGGCTGCCCAGAATGCGATCGGCCAATCTCGGCACCATGCCCGCATCCCCTTTGACAAACCGGCGCACGTCATCCCGAAACGGACCGTTCCATTCCGCAAACCAATCGGCCAATTCCACAAACTGACCGACGCTATACAGCCCTGCCGCATCCCAAGCCTCGGCAATCAGTTTGGTCCCTGCCAACACCGGGTCGGATTCGATCGCCCATAACAGACTCGATGTCCCCCTCCTCGCACCGATGGGGTGACCGTAAATATCGCGGGCTAAAGCAGAGGCCAAATCGAAGCGAAATCCATCCACATGCATTTCCAACACCCAGTAACGCAAGCAATCGAGAATCATCCTGATAACAATCGGATGGTTGCCCTTGAGGGTGTTACCGCAGCCGCTAAAGTCGCAGTAGTGGGCTGGATTATCTCGATCCAAAATGTAATAAACCTGGTTGTCTAACCCTCGAAAGGAAAGGGTGGGGCCGCGACTGTCGCCTTCGCTGGTGTGGTTGAAGACCACATCCAAAATCACTTCAATGCCAGCGCGGTGAAGGGCCTTGACCAGATCGCGAAATTCGTTGACGGGGCCGAGGGGATCGCGATCGCTGCTGTAATGGGGTTGAGGAGCAAAGAAACCAATCGTGCTGTAGCCCCAGTAGTTCGCCAATCCCGGTCGGGCATCGGCGGGGTCGAAGGCATGGATGGGCAAGAGTTCTACAGCGGTGATGCCCAGATTTTTGAGATAGGGAATTTTCTCTTTGAGGCCGGCAAAGGTCCCCCGCAGTTCGGGGGGGAGCCCGGAGTTGGGGGTGCGGGTAAAGCCCCCGACGTGCATTTCATAGACGATTGTGGTGGAGTAGGGGGTGCGGGGATGGCGATCGCCTTCCCAGTCGTAGTCTTTAGGGTTGACGACCGCGCCTCGTAGCGATTGGGGGCAATTATCTCCAGGCTGGCTGGCGGCGGCGCGGCTGTAGCGATCGAGCCCCACAATGGCTTTGGCATAGGGATCGAGCAAGACTTTTTGACTGTCAAACCGATGGCCGAGCTCGGGTTCAAAAGGACCGTAGGCTCGGTAAGCATAGACCTGTCCGGCGGCGATGCCGGGAACGAAGATATGCCAGTAATGATAGGTATTGTTGGCTTTCGGATCGAGCCGTATGGTTTGGCTGGGGTGAGGATCGTCGGGGCGATCGAAGAGGAGTAATTCTATAGCTTCGGCATGTTGAGAAAAAATGCAGAAGTTGACTCCATTGGGATAAACGCTTGCTCCTAAGGGACTGGTTTGGCCATCTGAGGCGATCGGTTGCATGGGGAGAGGTCGGTAGACAATATGTAGACAATATTCAAAGACAGCGCAACCGTTTGTGGACACTTAGCTGGTAGGATTCTGTCGATCCTAAAGGGTCTCTCGCAATGTACGCAAGAGACCCTCGTTCGCAATGCAACTGGTTATTTTGGCTGAGTGAATGTCTAGCCTTCCACTACCAATTCATAGTCCAAAGTCGGATTGAGGGGGCAGCTATAGACATATCGACCCGGTCGCAGCTCGACAGTGTAATCTTTTGTTTGACCGTCAAATAGGCCGCCGCCAGACACACTGGGTAGGACGGCTCTGCTGAGCCCCGCCCCGCGCAGCCAAAAGCCTAGCTGGTAGGGCACACCTTTGTTGGTGACTCGGAAGGTATATTCACCTGCAGGTAACGTCAGCGCCTGCAGAGTGCGATCGTCCTTTGTGGAAGCATTAATTTCTTTACAGTCATCGGCAGACTGAGATTCAAAACCCAAGTTCACCCCTTCACTTTCCAAGAACTGACAGGACACTTGAGTCAGTTCGATCACGTTCTGGCCATCGATTTCCTGAACTGCCAAGTTGTAGTCAGTACTGTCCGTCGCTGCTGCCGAGCTGCTAGCGCAGGGATTTGCACAGGGATTTGCACAGGGGTTTGCGCAAGGACTCGCACAAGGACTGGCGCAGGGAGCAGCGATCGCCGCTCCAGAATTAGCCGTATTGGAGGCAAAAAAATTGCCCACCCGAGGAGCCGTAACACCGACACCAACAGTCAGGGCAGCGGCAATGCCAATGAGAGCAAAATGTTGAACTTTCACGAGTTGAGTCTCCAGAATAAAGAGTGATGATTTGCCAGCTACAGCAGGTTAGCTGGCGCAGCCTGCCATAGGAAATGGAGCGCGAACACTACTAGGAGCGCGCTCCAAGGTCAGTCATTGCTAGCTAGCACAGGGATTTGCGCAGGGGCTGGCACAAGGACTAGCGCAGGGACTCGCACAAGGACTAGCGCAGGGACTCGCACAAGGGCTGGCGCAGGGGCTCGCACAAGGACTAGCGCAGGGACTCGCACAAGGGCTGGCGCAGGGGCTCGCACAAGGACTAGCGCAGGGACTCGCACAGGGACTCGCACAAGGGCTGGCGCAGGGGCTCGCACAGGGGCTGGCGCAGGGGCTCGCACAAGGGCTGGCGCAGGGGCTCGCACAGGGGCTGGCGCAGGGGCTGGCACAGGGACTGGCACAGGGACTGGCGCATGGACCGGCGATCGCGGTGCCGGAGTTGGAGGCCAAGTTAAAGCCTTGAGGAACGGGAGCACCGACACTCAGAACAGCAGCAACAGCAATGAGAGCAAAATGTTGGACTTTCACAGTTGAGTCTCCAGAAGAATAGTTACAAGTGGCTAGTCGTAAAGGCGCGATTGCCCCGATATCAAGGATGGAGAATACAACTCAAGGTGCCCTGAAGTTCATCTGAAAAATTTCCCAGGGATACTTCCCAGTTCTCTCAGTCCGGCAGTCAATCAAACCCGGCAACTTGCAAGGACACTAATGCGTGTAGAATCTCCGATCCCCACGACCTCGTTCCTAACAATAGACATTCCAGGCCGGATTTTAGTTCCTGGGAAAATTCGACTCGACTTGAAATCTAGGTCGCGATCTAGATAAACATCCCTACAATACTTTCCCCTATAAGGGTTTCAGCCTTTAGGCGCTGATGGAAGCAACTCCGGGATCTGACACAAACACAAGGAGATACGCAGGGTTTGAATACACAAATCGAGCATTTTGGCAATCTAAAATCAGTAAACACCCTCAGATTTTCATGTCAGCAGGCTATCGTATCGGACGGTAGTTTGGAGATACGCTAAAGATAGCCATGCAGTCAATTCCAAAGGATGCCTCACTCTTCAGATTAGCTGTAGCGATCGCTAAGCTTCTAGCGACAATATCTTCTAACGACGATATAAATGCGTCACTGCGTCACCGTGATTGCGGGCACCCCAACCGAGATTTGAGATCGCGCGATGCAATCTAAAAACTGTATGGGAGGATTCTCCATGCCCCCTGCACCAGACCTTCAAGCACCTGCCCAATCCTATGTCCGCAGCGCCACCAGTCGCCTGCGCAGACAAGCCATCTACCGCCGCCACTGCATTGCTCGCTATGCTCGCCTGCGCACTCATATTAAAGGCCCTCCAGCGGCGATCGCCTTTGGCCCTCAATTAGCTCTCGGAACCCAACCAATCTGTCGATCTTGTCGCTACTACGCCAACAAACCGCAATTGGTCTGTGCCCTCCACCCCAGTGGTCCGGGCGATCGCCTCTGTTCCGATTGGCAGCGCTCCTCCACATCCCGAGAACAAGCGGCCAACGAATCCACTTGACAACAAGCCAAAAAACGGTAACAATGAATACAGAAATAAATCGTTCATCTTTTCCTAGCCCCAATCAAGCGGTGAGAAAAGACGGAAGTAGGGATTGACACCCCCGAAGGAACGCGCCTCTTGTGACGTTCTTACACATGTCACACACAACATCCACACGTTCGGATTACTGGAGGCGAATTGAACATGGATATTTTATATCGCGGCCATCATGCGGATTACGTTCCCCCGCAGGCCCCTACAACAGATGAAGTCTTAGCCGGTAAGTTTCGCGGCCACGACTTTCGCATTCGCAAGCAAGTCAAGCGCAATGTCCTTCGCAGCCCTTTCAAAATGCGGTTTCGGGGCCACTAAACCTGAGCTTTTAAGAACGTAGCTTTGAAGTTTGGGAGGGGTTGTACTGCGGCTTGCCTGCGGCGCTAAAACCATCAACCTAGCTTTTGAAAGTCGAAAGCTAGGTTGTCTTCCCGAGCTACTTTCTTCAGGTTAGTGAAGCCAACTCCCACTCGCTCGATGTTTGTTCGATGCTACTTAATTAGAGGTTTTCAATCGTCATGAATCTGCAATTTCTTGGCAGTCGGTTCGACTACGCCCCCCCTACCGCTGAATCGACTAACGAAGTCTTGAACGGTCAATTCCACGGCCGCGAGTTTGCTATTCGCAAACAAGTGAAACGGAATCCCCTTCAGGCTGCCAAATACACCATGAAATATCGAGGTCACTAGGGGCAAAGCCTGCTAGCGGAGCTCTATTCCCCAATTACAGTACCTCCTCAATTGAGGAGGTACTTTGTTTGAGCAGTTGAGGCGATCGCCGCATCTCGCAAAACTAACCCACTGCAGTGCCCAACTCACTGCAGTACCAACTCACTGCAGTGCCCAACTCACTGCAGTACAATGTCAGCAAGCAACTGCTGCCGCATACTGTATTCCCCACTCACTCCTATCCCACTCGTCCCGGCGAACCGGCCAAACTGCCAGCTGGTCAAAGGCTCAGTGACTTGTATTTACGTCCCCCAATTGCTGGCAATCACCATCGCTAGCAGAATTCAGATTTGAGAGTGTGAGCGCAGAAACGACTCAATCCATCTCTATTCCAACTGACGCTCAACTTCGACAGAGGGGCGTACAGCGGGTGCTACTGATTACATTACTGCTCAACCTAGCCGTGTTTGCGACGAAGGTCGTCCTGAGCATAACCACGGGCTCCCTCAGCCTCATGGCCGATGCCCTCCATTCAGTTGCCGACAGCGCCAGCAATATTCTCGGCTTAGTGGCCATGCGGCTGGCAGATCCCAAGCCCGATTGGGACCATCCTTACGGTCATGCCAAATTTGAGTCGATTGGGGCATTGTTCATTGCCGCTTTTCTGGGGATAGCCTGCTTAGAAATTGTGCAATCGGCCTTGAGTCGCTGGCTCGATCCCGAGAGCGGCCTGGAATTATCGGTGGACGCTTTGACCTTCAAGCTAATGGTTGGGGTGTTACTAGTCAATATTGGCGTTACGGTCTACGAACGCTGGCGGGGGAAAGTGCTCCGCAGCCCGTTACTGCTGGCGGATGCCCGCCACACTACGAGCGACGTGGGGATTACGATCGCCGTCTTGCTGGGGTTGTGGGGGGTGCAGCAGGGCTGGTTGTGGTTAGATACTGTTTTGGCTTTTCCAGTAGCGGTGTTGGTGGTGTGGAGTGCTTGGGAAGTGCTGCAGGAAAATATACCGGTGTTAACCGATCGCGTCGCGATCGCTCCCGAATCCATCTACAAGGTTGCAATGGATGTGGAAGGGACGATCGACTGTCACGCAATTTCGTCTCGGGGCATTGTGGGGCAGCGCGTCTTTGTGGAGATGCACTTAGTTGTAGAACCTTTGGATGTGGAGTCAGCCCACAGGATTTCAGAACAGGTGGAGTTGGCCCTGCAAGACAAGTATGGGGATGTGCGGGCAACCATCCATATCGAGCCTTACGATTATATCGAACCGTTCGATGCCGACTCTCCGCCGTCGTGAGTACCTGTCAGCACCAGGGGCAAGCGCACCATTGCCGCACAATACTCAGTCTGTATAGAAAAATTTCGTGACGTAGTTGACAAGCGAAGATCCGCCCCTTTAGGATGAATGAGGTCAAGCGGCAGGAAGCCCGCAGGTCAATGCTTAGGCCCCCATCGTCTAGAGGCCTAGGACACCTCCCTTTCACGGAGGCGACAGGGGTTCGAACCCCCTTGGGGGTATGAGATTAGCAAGTGCGGCGCAAGGGCGCTGCACTTGTTTTTGGTGCAATGGGGCGATCGCTAGTCCATCAACCTTTAAAGGCTCTCGCCCTGCTGCTCGCGAAATTGCGCGGGGGTTTTAGGGAGTGGGCTGTACCAATTCCAAATACCGCGACCCTGTTTTTGAGCTACTTCTTCTGCCGCTAGCAGCTCGTTGAGATACTTCGTGTCGATGGGCTCGGTTTCTTGAATGGCGTGACCGAAAATTAACACTTCCTCATTAATCAAAGTATTGCCCTGCCAGAGATAAGCCGGAAAAATGCTGTCATCTAGACTGGGCGGTTCGATTAGCTCGACATAAACCGTTTGACGATTAATCCGATCCTGCAGGTACTGACCGGAGAAGTAACTCCACTGCATTTGCGCTTCTAGGGGCAAATCGACTCCGGCAATATCGAGTTCGACCAACCGATGGGTGGGTACGCTGCCCGGATTGGGACTGCCGTCATCCACAAATTTCACTACCACAGTATCGCCATCCACCACCCGCAGCACCTGGGCTCGATATAACTGCGATAGCGGCGGTCGCACTGCTTCTGTCGGCAACGCACTCGCGGTCAGTGCCGCGATCGCCATCCCAACACCTCCAAGCGAGGTCCATGCCAGCATCCGAACGGACCCATGCAGGGAAGAATGGGCGCAATCGCTTTGGGGAAATAACTTTGCCATTGTCGGTGCCTCGACGGCTAGTAACTTTAACAACTGTTACTAATTTACAAAAAATCGTTGAAAAAACTTGCGATCGCTCTCCATCAATCTCGAACTTCGCCTGTCGATGGTCAAACTTCAAGTGCGATCGCCACCCGGGTCGGTCCAACCCAACGGCAAGCCAGATCGGTGCAATCGAACGGGGACTGGCCCCTCTGCCCAACGACGACTGGTTACATCATGATGGTGAACGGAATGGGATCGCTGTTTCCTTCCGCCGAAATCAACTCAACCCGCTTCTCGCCAGGGTAGGTGCTGTAGTCTACCTCGAAGGTAATCGTCAAAGCTTCGGCAGTCTGTTGGGGGGGCTGCCCCAAGCGACCGTAGGGATCGCCAATCGTTGTTTTAACCCCCTTGGCTGCCGGAGCCACCTTCACATCTGTCACCGTATCGAGATGCTCCCCCTCCAGCGTACAGACCAAAACATCTCCCAAAAAGGCTTCCAACGGCCAGGTAAGATTCACTCTCGGCTTGGGCATAGAAAAACAGGTCCGCGCTCAGTTCCCCTTTAGTTTAAGAGGGTGTGGAGAAACTGTGCTGGGGGGCAGGGGTTTTGGTAAATTTTGTAGGGTTGCCGCTCTCGATTCGAGAATTGCGCTAGATTGCTGTCTGTGCCGTTATTTGCGATTGTTTCGAATGTTTTCCTCTGAAGACTTTGCCAAGGCCCTAGAAGAGTACGACTACTCATTTGAAGTGGGGCAAGTGGTGACTGGAAAAGTGGCTGTGGTCGATCGCGATCGGGCCACGATCGATATTGGTGGGAAGTCGGCGGGGGTATTGCCTTTGCGGGAGGCGTCGCTACAGCGCATTGACGGGCTGGATAAAATCCTTGAGGTGGGCGAGGAGCGCGACTTTTTGGTGGTGCGCGGGCAGGATGAGGACGGGCAGATTACCCTGTCGATTCGTCGCCTAGAGATGCAGCGGGCTTGGGAGCGGTTGCAGGAGGCGCAGGCCAATGGGGAAATTGTGCAGGCAACGGTGACGGGGCTCAATCGCGGTGGGGCGTTAGTGAAGTTGGATGGATTGCGGGGGTTTGTACCGCGATCGCACCTTTCCCAGCCAGATGCGATGGATGCGTTGGTGGGGGAGACGCTGACCTTGGCGTATTTGGAGGTGAATCCCGAGACCAATAAGTTGGTGCTATCGGAAAAGTTGGCTCGGCGATCGATGGTGACGCAAGACTTCTCGGTGGGGCAGTTGGTGGATGGGACCGTTGCTGCCGTAAAGAATTTTGGCGCGTTCATTAACTTCGAGGGCACCACCGGATTGCTGCATATTAAAGAGGTCAGCCAGGGATTTGTGAGGGATATTGAGGCGGTGTTCCAGGTGGGGCAGCCGGTCAAGGCGGTCATCATTAGTATCGACGAGGCGCGCGGTCGGGTGGGTCTATCCACTCAGGTCTTGGAGAAATCGCCAGGGGAGATGCTGACGGACGCGGAGCGGGTGTTTGCCGAGGCAGAGAAGCGGGCAGCGGCGGTTCAAAATAAGTTGTAGCGCTGTTGAGACAGGCGATCGTCCTAAATCCCCAAAATCGCCCGTGCCACCGCAAAGTAAATCAACACCCCCACCACATCCGTCACCGTCGTAATAAACGGAGCTGACATCAAAGCGGGATCGAAGCCCAGGTACTGGAACAAAAACGGCAGCCCCGACCCCGCCACCGACGCTA
This sequence comes from Synechococcus sp. PCC 7336, assembly GCF_000332275.1. Lineage (NCBI taxonomy): Bacteria > Bacillati > Cyanobacteriota > Cyanophyceae > Synechococcales > Synechococcaceae > Synechococcus > Synechococcus sp. PCC 7336. The sequence continues at coordinate 3,034,962 of NZ_CM001776.1, read as the reverse complement.
GGGTGGAAATGCTCAGCAAGCTAATCCCCACCGCTAGCGCGATCGAAATATCCTGCTGCATGACGATCGCCCACAGCATCGCCATCGATCCCAGCATCAACCCCAACAGCGCCCCGGCCATCAACTCGCGCACAATAATCGTCAGGGTGCCTTTAGACTGCAACTCTTCTGTGTTGAGGCCGCGAATCACCACCGTCGAAGACTGCGCCCCAACATTACCTCCCGTACCGGTTAACAGGGGAATAAACGAGGCCAAGACGATCGCTTGCTGTAGGAGATCCTGTTGGCTGTTGATGATACTGCCGGTGATGCTATTGGTGACGAGTAAAACCAAGAGCCAGACCACGCGGCGGCGGGCCACCACCCAGAGATTGGTTTGGAAGTAATCTTCGCGGCCAGACTGGACCCCCCCCAAGGTGTAGATGTCTTCGGTGGTTTCTTCTTCCAGAATGTCGATGATGTCATCGACGGTGATGATGCCCACGAGGCGGTGCTCGGCATCGACCACGGGCATGGCAATGAAATCGTAGCGTTGGATAATGCGGGCCACCTCCTCCTGGTCGGTGTCGGTGGAGACAGAGATGACATCGCGGGTCATGACATCCCCAATAGTTTGGTTGGGATAGGCCGTCACCAAGTCCCGCAGAGACAAGATGCCCGTCAGGCGGCGGGCCGCGTCAGTGACGTAGAGGTAGTAGACCGTTTCGGTTTCGCTGGCGAGGCTGCGAATGCGGTCGATCGCTTGCGTCACCGTGAAGGCTTCCTTCAGCGATACGTATTCGGGCGTCATGATGCGCCCTGCGGTGTTGGGTTCGTAGCCCAATAGGAGGGCGGTCGCTTGGCGCTCGCTAGGGCTCAGTTGGCCCACAATGCGGGCAATCACCTTCGCGGGCAGCTCGTCAAACAGGCGGGCCCGATCGTCGGGAGACATCTTGTCTACAATGTCGAGCACTTCCTGCCGCTTGAAGTCTTCAATCAGCGTCTGCTGTACGGTGGAGTCCAGTTGCTCGTAAACTTCGATCGCTTCATCTTTGGAAAGCAGGCGAAAGGCGATCGCTTGCTGTTTAGCTTCTGACAGCCCTTCAATCGCGTCGGCGATATCGGCAGGCCGCACGGGAACGAGCAGGGATTTCGCCCCCTGCAAATTGCCCTCTTCCAGCAGCATTTCCAACTGCTGGCGCACCAGTTGCCGCAGCTCCGCTCGTGCTTCGACGGTGGGAGTCAGGGGACGGTTTTCGGTCAAGGGTATGCCTCAACTGCTCGCGTGCCAAAATGACCTGCAACTAGTCTAGTCGCAATAGGTCCCCATCTCCGGTTAGCTGTGGCAGAGAGAATGCTGTCTGCGGGCGATCGCCCTCAAGCAATCACCCAAAACCCCTTCGCCCGCCAAAATTGCTCTAGCAAGCGGTCTCGAACATCTTCTTCAGCTAAGATTCCTCGGGCCACCAGCACCTCCCCCAAAAGCTGCCCGGACTGCTTTGATTCGTGCAGCGCGGCTTGGAGCTGCTCTTGGGTGACCTGGTGGTGTCGGAGCAGCAACTGGCCCAATAACTGCGGGCCGTTACACATCTCTTGTTGCTTTTGCAGGGAGTTGGCGATCGCCTCCTCCGTCACGTAGCCGAGCTCTATTAGCACGGTTCCCAAGCGGCGATCGCTGCGCTGCGACGCTTGCAAAGCCTCGACTAATTGGGACTCGACTATCAGCTCGAACTCTAATAGCAACTCCCCCAGCAGAGGGCAGTTCAAACCCAGTTCTCCAATCTGTCGAGCCACCATCGAGTCTCCATAAAAAGTTCAATCGATGGCATAAAGCCCGGGACAGCAAAGGGTTTGACCCAAAGATCGCGCAAATCCCAATATTTAGACTTAATTCTGCCCTACTGCTCCATCTATTTCAAAAGCTGAAAGGCGATCGAAGACATTCACCTAAAAGCTTTCGATCCTCGCTGCGATTCCAGTCACTCCCAAATCGCGGCGGCTTCCCTTGACCCTGATTTTGCTTTACCTTTGATTGCAGTCGAGATTAGGTACGTGTCATGACGACGGCTTTGGAACCTCGCAGTCGCTTTCAACTTTTAGGGACTCCAGTTATTGACCAAAGCACTGCCGCACAGGTGGGCCTAGTCAGCGATGTCTGGGTGGACCTAGAACAGCAGCAAGTGGTGGCTTTGAGCGTGAGAGAAAGTCCTTTCTCCAGCCTCTCCCGCACGATGGCCTTGGGCGAGCGCGTGCGATTGGGTAAAGATGCCATCTTGATTGATACTGAAGCCGTATTTGAAGACTACGATTTGAGCGATCTGGTCAAGGCGATCGGCAGCAAAGTGGTCACCGAAACGGGGACGCGACTGGGCAGTGTCAAAGACTTCACCTTCGACCCCGAAACAGGAGATATCGCTAACATTCACCTGTCGGCCCTCGGCCTGCCCCTGCTGCCAGGGTTCATAGTCAATACTTACGCCATGCAGGCGAGCGAAATTGTCTCTGTGGGTGGGGATATTATTGCTGCAGATGAAGCCGAAACCCGCCTGATCGAGGTTTCCACCAGTATCCTGACAAAACTGTTCGGCGTCGGTCGTCCCCCTTGGGAAATGCTGGCGGAAACTCCCATCCTGCCCAGTGCAGCTGAGAGTGTGGAGGAAGAAGAGGCTTACTACGAGGAAGAATACGAAGAGGAATACGACGATGAATACGAGGAAGAGGAAGAGCTAGCCGAAGAGGAAGAGATCTACGAGGAAGATGCGGAGATTTACGCTGCTGCCGATGGAGAAGACGAGGAGTATAGCGACGAATATGACGAGACCTACGAAGATAGTGAAGAGACCGCTGCTGGCGAACCTTTAGAGCCCTTTGAGGAGCTGCCCGAGAAGGAGCCAATCTGAGCATGCCCCTCGATCTGTATTTTGGCTGGCAGCGCAGGAGGCAGAATTACGACGATGAAGTCAACGGGAAGCGGCGACTTCGCGTAAAGCTTCTTCAACTAGCTCGGGGTTGACTCCCCTTTTCTTCAGTTCCTCGACAAGGGCGGATAGATTGCTATCTTCAAATCGCTCCAAATCTTCTCGGAGACCTTGACCGACATAGGCCCGGATCAAGGGTTGATAGCCGGAGAAGCCCAACAGTGGTGCCATCTTCTTCAGATCTTCGATGACGTCTTCTGGCATCCGAATGGTAATCGCTGTCATGGGGCGGTTTTTAGCCAATCTCTTTTTTAATGCTTTAGGCTTCATATTGCTGTCGCTCCGTTCGAGTGGCTTTGCGAGCTGAAATAATCCGAATGCGATCGCGCTCGATTTTCATGTGAACCACAAATAAAAGGCTCCACCTTCGGTCCAGACCGATCGCAGCATCCCGTTGTGCTCGATTGCGACTGGTATCGACCACAATGAGGAAAGGGTCAAAAAATGCTTCAGCCGCCTGTGGAAACGTCACCCCGTCGTGCTTTTCAGGATTGTGGCGAGCTTTTTGTTCGTCCTAAACGAAAGTGATTCCGTTCAAAACAAATTCTACGTCCATAGCGGTGAGGCTAGCTTGTCTGTATTTACGTTGTCAATATACTGATTGGTTTCCACCAGATCGCCAAGCGCAGTCGAGCAGTAGGAGTTACGCTAGAACTTCAGGCGATTTGCGAGGGATTGATGGCGCAACTGCCATTCGTGAAATATCACGGTCTCGGTAACGATTTTATTTTGCTCGACAACCGCGATCGGGCCGAGCCTCTGTTGACACCCGAGCAAGCGATGCAATGGTGCGATCGCCGCTTTGGCATCGGTGCCGATGGGGTCATTTTTGCCCTTCCCGGCACTGCTGGGGCAGATTTCAGCATGCGCATTTATAACAGCGATGGGTCGGAACCCCAAATGTGCGGCAATGGCATTCGCTGCATGGCTCAATTCCTGCAGGATTTGGGCGAGCCAGTTCGCGAGGGAGCCTATCAAATTCACACGCTGGCCGGTCGGATCGTGCCCCAGTTTGTGGAGGGCAATCTGATTCGTGTCGATATGGGCGCGCCCGTGCTTGCGGCGGCCCAGATTCCCACTACCTTGGCAGCAGGGGAATCTCAAGTGGTAGATGTTCCCCTCACGGTTGCCGATCGCACCTGGCAAGTGACAGCAGTCAGCATGGGCAACCCCCACTGCATCGCCTTTGTTGAGGACGTAGCGGCCATTCCCCTCGCACAGCTCGGTCCCCAATTCGAGCACCATCCCGCCTTTCCCGAACGGGTTAACACCGAGTTTGTGCAGGTGTTGGGGCGCGATCGCCTGCGCATGCGGGTTTGGGAGCGGGGAGCGGGCATCACCCTTGCCTGCGGTACGGGGGCTTGCGCCACCCTCATCGCCGCCGTTCTGTTAGGGAAATCTGACGATCGGGCGATCGTCGAGCTCCCCGGCGGCAACCTCGAGATTCGCTGGGACCGCGACGGCGATCGCATCCACATGACGGGACCGGCTCAGCGAGTCTATACCGGTATTCGCGAACTGTAGGAGTCCCCCGTGCAATTTATCGACCGAGCCACCGTAGCAGTCAAAGCTGGAGATGGCGGCGACGGGATGGTGGCATTTCGTCGCGAAAAATATGTGCCTGCAGGGGGGCCTTCTGGAGGGAACGGCGGCAAGGGAGGCTCGGCCATCTTGGTGGCTGATGCCAACCTACAAACCCTACTCGACTTTCAGTTCAAGCGGTTGTATGCTGCCGAGCCTGGAGCAAAGGGCGGCCCGAGTAACAAAACCGGACGCAGCGGCAATGACGCCCTGATTCGCGTCCCCTGCGGCACGATCGTGTTCGATGCCGATACAGAGGAATTCCTAGGCGATTTGACTGAGCCGGGGCAGCAGTTGTGCGTGGCCAAAGGCGGGGCAAACGGTTTGGGCAACGCTCATTTTTTGAGTAACCGCAATCGTGCTCCCGAAAAAATGACCCTCGGCAAGCCGGGGGAAGAACGCCGCCTGCAACTGGAACTGAAGCTGATTGCCGAGGTGGGCATTATTGGCTTGCCCAATGCTGGAAAATCGACTCTGATCTCTGCCCTCTCCTCCGCTCGCCCCAAAGTCGCCAACTATCCCTTCACCACATTGGTGCCCAATTTAGGTGTCGTGCGCCGTCCCTCTGGGGACGGGGTAGTGTTTGCGGATATCCCCGGTTTGATTGAGGGAGCCCACGAGGGGGTGGGCTTGGGTTACGAATTTCTGCGCCATATCGAGCGCACCCGCCTGCTGGTTCATTTAGTGGATGGCAGCGAGCCCGATCCCGTCGCCAGTTACGAGGCAATTCAGGCAGAGCTATCTGCCTACGATCGCGGTCTGCCCGACAAACTCCAGATTGTGGCCTTGAACAAAGTGGATGCGATCGCCCCAGAGGAGTTAGCCGACAAACAACAGGCATTGCAAGCGGCCAGCGGTGGCGAGGTTTTGATGCTCTCGGCAGTGACGCAATTGGGCTGCGATCGCCTCCTCCGACAGGTCTTTGCCAGCCTCGAACATCTCAAAGCAGACTCTGAGATTGCGGACCCCGCTCGGCAATCCTCCCCCAACGCGCTGATTCCGACCCCAGGTTTGCCCCTCTCGCAGTAAGCCTGTTTCGCGATCGTGAACAATATCGAGCAGTTCTGCGCCCTATGAAGGATCGAGCCGTAGAATTGTGGGAGTAAGTTCGAGCTGGAGCCGATCTATCCGATGAGTTCTGCCCCCCATTCTGCGGTATCCGACATCGACCTGAAAGACACTCCAGCCCCCACATTTGTCTCGGACGATCCATTGCTCGCTCAGCGGCTGTCGTTAATCGAAGAATTGTGGGAGAGCGTACTGCAGCAGGAGTGCGGTCCTCAACTCGTCGCTCTGCTCAAGCAATTGCGCCTGATGTGTTCGCCAGAAGGACAGGCGCTCGAGTATCCGGCAGCAGAAGTGCTCGAAATTGTGGAACATCTCGACCTGAAGGAAGCGATTCAGGCTGTTCGCGCCTTTGCTCTCTTTTTTCAACTGATCAATATCATCGAGCAGCGTTACGACAAAGCCGTGCGGGCAGAACGAGAAGGGGTGAACTCGACTGTGCCATCCCCTCGCAAGGCAAGCAAACAAGAGCGATTCGGCATTCTATTCCCTTACCTTCAATCCCAGCAGGTGTCTGCCGAGCAGTTGCAGTCGCTGCTAGATGCCCTCGATATCCGCTTGGTCTTTACCGCCCACCCCACCGAAATCGTGCGGCACACCATCCGCGAAAAGCAGCGGACACTCTCCCAATTGTTAGATGCGCTCGATCGCCTCAAAGACCCGGTGGGATGGGAAGCAGATGTGTTGCGCCAGCAACTGCAGGAGGAAATTTCGCTGTGGTGGCGGACTGACGAGCTGCATCAGTTCAAGCCTACGGTTCTAGACGAAGTGGACTATACGCTGCACTACTTCGAGCAGGTGTTATTCAACGCCATTCCCTTATTGCACGAGCGTCTATCCCAAAATCTACAAGTGTCGTTCCCCGAGACAGAGGCTCCTAGAGTCAATTTCTGCAGCTTCGGTTCTTGGGTGGGGGCAGACCGCGACGGCAACCCTTCTGTTACCCCCGAAGTCAGTTGGCAAACCGCTTGCTATCAACGCAATTTGGTCCTGAATAAATACATTCAGTCCGTCAAACAACTCGTGCGCGCCCTCAGCCTGTCGTTGCATTGGAGCGATGTCGATAGCGAACTCTTAACGGCGCTCGAACAGGACCAAAGCCAATTCCCCGATGTGTACGAATCCCTCTCGCTCAAGTTTCGGCAGGAACCCTATCGCCTCAAGCTCAGCTACATGCAGCGCAAATTGGAGTTGACTCGCGATCGCAACGAGCAATTGCGCCATCCCGATCCATTACAGCGTCATGTAGCCCCCTCTCAAGGCTACGCGAATGCCGATGAGTTTCTGGGGGATCTCGATCTGATTCAAAAGAGTTTGAAAGGCAGCCAGATCCGCTGTCGCCAACTCGAACAATTGATTGCTCAAGTGGAGGTGTTTGGCTTCTACCTGGCTCGGCTGGACGTGCGCCAAGACAGCCGCGTCCACGAGAAAACCTTCACCGAAGTGTTCGATTACTTGCGCATTTTGCCGCGTTCTTATGCCGAGCTATCGGAGCAGGAAAAAACGGAGTGGCTGGTGCGAGAACTCCAAACTCGCCGCCCCATCATCCCTTCCGAGCTACCGGCAGTGCCAGCAGTTCCCGCCACCCGCTCCAATCGTAAAGCTGCGCCGACCCCCCCCGAGCCAGATGGCTCTTTTGTGTCCGCCAAAACGATTGAGGTCATCGAAACCTTCCGAACGATCCGTTTGTTGCAGCAGGAATTCGGCCGCCCCCTTTGCCATACCTATATCATCAGTATGAACCGCTGCAGTAGCGACATGCTGGAAGTGTTGCTCTTAGCTAAAGAAGCAGGACTCTACGATCCGATTGCCGCCTCCGGCAGTCTTGCGGTCGTGCCTCTATTTGAAACGGTGGACGATCTCAAACGGGCTCCTGCAGTGATGGAGGAAATGTTTCAGTTGCCCTTCTATCGCGAGTATTTGCGATCGCTCGGAGATTTACAGGAGGTGATGCTGGGCTATTCCGACAGCAATAAAGATTCTGGCTTTTTGAGCAGCAACTGGGAAATTTACAAGGCTCAGGTAGCGCTGCAAAAGGTGGCAGAACAGTACGGTATCGTGCTGCGGATTTTTCACGGTCGCGGCGGCTCGGTGGGTCGCGGCGGCGGTCCTGCCTACGAAGCAATTTTGGCCCAGCCCGGTCGCAGCATTGGCGGTCGGATTAAAATCACCGAGCAAGGGGAAGTGCTGGCGTCCAAATATTCTCTGTTGGAGGCAGCGGTTTACAACCTGGAGACGGTGACTAGCGCTGTGATTCAGTCCAGTTTATTGCTCACCAATGCGGATAAATCTGCCGATTGGTTGCAGCTCATGGAGGACTTGGCGACGCGATCGCGCCAGGAATACCGTTCCCTCGTCTACGAGACCCCCGGCTTTTTAGAGTTCTTTTTAGAAGCCACCCCGATTGAAGAAATTAGCCTACTGCAAATCAGCTCCCGCCCCACCCGTCGCAATAGTAAGAAAAAAGACTTGGATGGCTTGCGAGCCATTCCTTGGGTCTTTAGCTGGACCCAAAGCCGATTCCTGCTGCCCTCTTGGTACGGCGTCGGCACGGCAATGGCTTCCTACGTGGACGAAAATCCCGCAGAAAACCTGGCCTACCTGCGCAGTCTCTACCGCAACTGGCCTTTCTTCAAAACAGCTATTGCGAAGGTGGAGATGACGCTGGCTAAGGTAGACATGCAAATTGCCCGCCACTACATGCGCGAGCTAGGGTCTGAGAAACATCGCAAGACAAACGAACAATTATTCGATCGCATTGCCGCTGAAATGGCCCGCACGCGCGATCTGGTGCTGGCGATCGCCGAACGGGGCACGCTGCTGGATGGCGATCCCTCTTTGCAGACCTCCGTGCGCCTGCGGAATGGCTCGATCGTGCCCTTAGGCTTCTTACAAGTCTCGCTACTCAAGCGCCTGCGCCAGCACCGCCAACCCGGTAGCCGCTCTCGCTACAGTCGTCCCGAGTTGCTGCGCGGCGCACTGCTAACCATCAATGGCATCGCTGCCGGAATGCGCAATACGGGCTAAGTGGAGATCTCCATCTCACGACATCGGCATTGGCGGCGGGCATCGATCTGCCGGAACTCGATTGTTGTCTGGTTCGTGGCTATCCAGACAGCCTCATGTCAGTACAAAGCGGCATCTGTGTGGGAGTTTTGCGATCGCCTGGGTCTAGTGGTTTTTTGCTTATGCGAGGTAAACGGATTGGCACTCCATAGAATTTTATCGAGGTTCCCACCGAGACAGATGGCCGTCAATGCCTAAAGTTGCAATACATTAAAGGCAGCCGATCGCCCCTCCGAACCCGTGACTGCTACTGCTCCCGACCCTCACCCCCAAAGACTGCTAGAGCAGTTGCAAGCCGCCAACGCGATTGTGGAGAGCCTGAGCGTTTGCCGCGATCCCGTCACCCGCGAGCTGCAGGTGCAGGATAATCCCGAAGAGATTGCTCGCCTGTTGGCCCAGGGCTTGGTGGAACGATTGGAACTGGCATCGGCACTGGTGTGGTTTTACGACCCTGCAGGTGGAGCACTGCACCTCAAAGCACAAGCAGGGTTAATCAGTCCGGCCCAGGCAGCCCTGCGAACACTCGCCCCCGATAAAACTCCTTTGGGGGAACTGGTGCGCGATCGCGCACCCAAGCTGAGCAACCAACTGCACCGAGAGCCCTGGATTCAGAGCCCCGACTGGATTGAGGCCGAGAATCTAGTGGGGTTTGCCAGCTATCCCATTTATTGGGGCTCTCAATTGGCAGGATGTGTGGCAGTTTTCAGCCGTCAGCCCCTAGCCCCAACCTTTTTAGAAGTCTTGCAGTTTATCTGCACCCATACGGCCAGTGCCCTTGCCGCTGCTCGGCAATCGTTTCAACTGCGCCAGCAGGCAGAGCGTCAGGCACTGCTGTACCGGATTATTGACAGCATTCGTGCCTCTCTCAATCTGGATGACATTTTGCAAGCAGCAGTAGAAGCGATCGGACAGGCACTGCAGGCTTGTCGAGTTCAGTTTTTATACTGCGATCCGCATGCAGAGCAACTGGTCTATCGCCACGCTTTTGCTCAGCCCTACGTCGATTCGTGGTTGGGTCGTCCGGCCGCAGATCGGGAGCAAGTGCTAGCCAAAGCATTGCTCCAGCAAAATCAGCGAATTGCCCTGCAGGTATGGCTGTCGCTGGATGAGATGGATGCCGAGAATGCGCAGTTGCTGCACGATGCGGGGGTGCAATCTCTGATGCTGGTTGGGCTGAATTTAGGCCAGTCCTATTACGGCATTTTGAGCGTCCATCGCTGCCGCTTGGATTACGTGCAGGAGTTGCAATTGCAAGCCTCGGAGCGGGCAGATAGTCCAGAGGAAGGGGGCATCCCCTGCGACTGGACGGACTCCGATTGCCAACTGCTGAAGGCGGTGGCAGAACAGTTAGCGATCGCGATTACCCAATCCCATCTCTATGCCAAAACCGAGCAACAGGCCCGCCGCGAAGCGCTGCTCAATGAAATCAGCGCCGATATCCGCAACTCCCTCGATCCCAATCAAGTCCTGAAGTCGATTGAGGTTGCTTTGGCCACTGCTCTAGAACTGGAAGATTGCCACATTCAGCTCTATCGCGACATGATGGTTTTTCCCGCTCGAGAGGAGGGCGATCGCGATCCCTCCGATATCCAGATCTACGACACCCTCGCCAATGGCTATCCAGTCTTGCTGAAAGTGGGCGATCTCGACCGCATTCGACCGGCAGAATGCCAGTTTTTTCAACTGCAGTTGGCCAACAGCACTGCTCTATTGCCCCTCGTGCAAGATGGCGAACTGTTGGGCACGATTGTCTTAGTGGCGCGGCGATCGGAGCAGTCGTTTGCCCCCGAAAAATTCTCCCTGGCGATCGCCGTTGCCGAACAGGCGGGCATTGCCCTCAAGCAAGCGCAGCTCCACCAACAAACCCGCCGTCTCGCCCGCCGCGAAACGCTACTGCGACAACTCGCTCAAAGGCTGACGGGCACCCATCAGGTGCAAGAGATTATTGCCATTGCCCTGGAGGGCTGTGCCGACGCCCTGCATCTAGATTGCTGCGATTTTATTACGCTGTCTTCTCAGCAGACCTCGCAGTTAGCCCAACTCTCTTCCGAAGCCCTGCAGCAGCAAATTGATGAAAAGTTGCATGCCTCTCACTTGGTTCTGAGTGTCGATACTTCCCCAGAGATGGTTCCGGCCCAATTTCAATCGGCTCAATCCTTTCGCCGCGATGGCTGTGAAGCTCAGCCCACGAGTGAAGTGGCCTCAGATTTGAGCTGGCTGTTGTTGCTCACCTGCTACAGCCGTCACGAGAGTTTACTCATTGACGATATTCAAACTTATCCCATCGCTCCCCAAGCCCGACAAAACTTAGTGCGATTGGGCATTCGATCGTTGATGGCCGTCCCGGTAGAGATTGCGGACGACGTGTTGGGGGTCATCTGCACGACGGTTTCTTCCCCCATACGCGAAACGGAGTTTGAGGCGAGTCGAGAGCGGGGCCATACGTTTGCGGCGGCAGAATTGGAGTTGGTGGAGGCGATCGCCGATATGACGGCTGTCGCGGTGCAGCGGACGCAGTTTTCGGAACAAGCTCGGATGCGGGATGCGCTCACGGCTGCGATGCGGGGATTGAGTGAGGGACGGGAGGCTGAAAGTCGCCGGCTGGCGGCGGATCTGCACGATCAGAGTATTGCCGATTTGGGAGCAATGTCGCGGCAAATGCAGCAGTTGGCCTCGCAGGCTCAACCCGACCCGATGCAACAGCAGCAGGCGATCGCGGCTTGGAGTCAGCAGTTGCGAGAGACGATTACCGAGTTGCGCGGCATTGTGGAGGACCTGCAGCCGACGGCAATGCGGGCGTTTAATTTGGGCTCGGCGTTACGCAGTTTGTTGGAGCGAGCGGCCCAGCGATCGACCCGTCCGTTGCTGGCGCGCTTTGACGATCGCACTCGCGGGGAGCTGAATGCTTTAGAGCCTCTGGCCCAGAGTACGCTATTCCGCATTGTGCAGGAGGCGTTGAACAATGTGGTCAAGCATGCGGAGGCGACCCGTGTCGATTGCACCCTTTCTGTGACGGAGGATGGTTATTTAGAGGTTAAGGTGATTGACGATGGCAAGGGGATGCCGGCGAACCCGTCCCGAGAGGGCTCCCACGGTTTGCTCAATATGCGCTATCGGGCTGACATTATTGGTGGCACGATTGAATGGAAAGCCCGTCGCAATGGGAGCGGCACCGTGGCTCGATTGCGCGTTCCTCTGCCGGAGGCTGAGATTGTTCGGCACTCTGCCAGCCTGTAACCAACGCTTGGCTAGCCAAATTGGAGAGGTATCTCAACCAAGCCGTGCAGCCTCAGTGCCGTGCAGCCTCAGTCGCTACATATCCGGCCAGTGCGGTAACAAAAGTCTTAAGACTACTCATTGTGGAAAGTGCTGAGAATTCTCCGCTATCTGCAGCCTTTCGTGGGGACGCGATTAGAGCTGCGTGGGTGTAAAGCTGTTCCTGAATCATTTTCTGACAGAGCAGGTCGTACCTCTTTAGGTAGGAAGTTTCCCTAAATTCTTGAAACACTGGAAAATGGGGCGAACTATTCCTCACAGGAGAACGCGATGCCACTGCATCTTCCACCAACATGAGCCAGCCAGCAAAGGGGCGTAGCTGTTGACCGAACGCGCCTTCACGGTAGGCTATCCAAAAATCGTGGGCTGTCCCAATGGCTTCCTCCGTCCGATTATTGAAGTTATTACCGAATGATGGCCCAACCTGGCTTTTCAACTCGATGGCAGCAATCAGCTCGCCTTGATAAGTGATGAGTAGGTCCCAAAGTTTTGTTGGGCGGAAGTATCCAGGCAGCGTTAACACGGCTCGCTTTTGATGAATTTTGGCATGTTCGAGACCATTTTCCCTTACCAGATCCACAATCAATTCGATAAACCCATTCATGTTTTTCCCAGCAGTGACCCCAGCACGCTCTCCCCGATCTGCTTTCCCAGAGTCTAGCTGTTTTTGTTTGGCAACCTCACGACTTCTCCAGAATGTCATTACTGCTGCCTGAGCTTTTCGTTCGTAATCAACTAGATCGAGTGCCATTTACTCTCCATTACTGCCTAAAGCGGATCTCTCTTCGTTACTCAATGCATATAGCTTGAATGCTGCACAGTTGCACGCCTGGAGGTTGCGATCGGTTGCAGCGTCAATTAGCTCTTGCCTAATTTCCTCACTCACATCTGCCCAAAAAGGAATACGAATACGACGCAGGTACTGAGCTTGGAAGCGAAGAAATCCACCCCGCATTTGGGTTGAATACGTTGCTATGAATAGGCGAGAAATTTCTGATAGTAGCACAGCCTGCAAGGCACGCAGATTCCATTGATTGGATATGACATAATAAAGATTGTGATGTGGATACAGCTTCCCATTTTCATAGACGATATGAGCCTTCCCTTTGATATCAGGGATGAGAAGCTTGGGCTTCTTTGCCAGTTCTGGATGAATTCGGTCAATTGTTCTGTACCAATTGGCTGGTGACTTTTGAGCGCAGTGACGACTTGCAATAACCTCCCGGCGTTCCTCTAGGTAGCGACGCAGTCGTGGATAATCTTCTAATTCAACAAGCCCTCGTCCCACAGCAAATGGATTGATTACTCCCTGCCCGTGCCATTGCACCTCACCAGACAAAATATCTCTAGTGGTGACTAGCGGTAACTTGCGATCCGGCTCGACATCAAGATCGTTAAGGTCGCCAATGAATGCTTTGTCTGCACCTGTTGCTACACCGATACCGACCTTACAACCTGTTGCCTCAAGAGTTGGAAATTGCTGCTCGAGACGGCGAATTAATGCCATCTGGTCAGCGGATTCGAGTAACCAGGGTTCTGCCCCATTCACGACTTGTGCCAGTTCGCGCACCCTGTCACAATCTTTTAACGGTTTCTGGTTCCGCAATGTATGAGCTAAGCGTGTCAGCGTGTCTCGATCGATTGCCGGACGGTGGGCAATTCGTGTAGGTGCTTGCACTTCCCGGCTGATGATAGTGATGGCTGGATAGGCACTGACATCTGTATGAAATGCGGGTGTACCCACCATGTCGACGTAGATTTTAAGATGGTACTGTTCAGATATCAACCGGCGCAGCGGACCTCCATAACGGTTCTTCATCCACCGATCGGCGCAAATAAAACCTAAGCTTCCACTGTCACTTAGTGCAAATAGGGAACGCTCTATAAACGGAATGTAGATGTCTGCTCGGTCGTACATAGTCTTGTAGCGTCGCCGATATTCAGCCAGTAAGATATCGGGGATAAACTCCTGACGTACATATGGAGGGTTACCTACTACAAAGTCAAATTGGCCATCAAGTGGATTTAATAAAAAATCACCCTGATTGAGCCAACGATCTACTAGAGTTTGAGCGCTAGTAGTATCTAGCTCTTGAGTAAGGAGATTTAATAGTGCTGTGCGTGTAGCTATAAAGGTTTCTCGATGTAGTTCGACAGCTCGGATTGCATGACCCAGATCCTTGACCGCTGCTCCCTTTGATTGTGATGATTTCCAACTAGCAATCAACCGCTTGACGCTAGGTATTAGGAAGTCACCCCTGCCAAATGATGGCTCTAGAAGCCTTTTTGTGTATAGAGGCTGTTCTTCAACGTAGCCCAGTAAGTTCAGAATAAATTCAACCACTTCGGAGCGAGTATATATTGCTCCTCGATCCTCAAGATTACTGTGCTCAGATAATTGATTTACTGCATCAGAAATTAAGGGTGAATGATTTCTGGCATGTTCTCCAGACAGATTAAAGCTGAGTTGTTCCACTGATAAATTTCTATCCATTTATTCGATCTTTACTGATTTTACTAACGGTTGAGTTGAAGCAAGATCTCGACCGTTAGCTTGAATCTGAGATACAGTCAGAGTAGTCAAATTCAGGGATTAGTTGATTTATTCAATAAGAATTTTAGCACACTAAAACGGTATTTATACGGATTAAATAAACTATAGCAGATCCAGACCAGTTGTATAGTCTAAGGGGGACTTAATCCAGTACTGGCAAGAATCGATATTTTTAACTCATCTAGGATTGCTTCATTTATTAGAATGACTCATTCTACCTAACACCTCTACATACATATACATGGAGTTACTATGTAACACTGTCCGTCTTGTTCCGCGTCAGAGGTCGCGCGCGTAGAGCGTTTCAGCTTCAGTTAGAGTACTGGGTATAGAATCAATAGCTCCCACAGTGGATGTCGCCAGCCACCGCGATTGGCGAACTGTCCTCTTTTTTCTCACCCCTCCAGCAACGATGTCCCAATCCCTCAATCCTCTGACCGATACCCCCGATCGCATGCCCGCGCTGGACGATCCGATCGAGCGGTGGAACGTGCTGGAGATGGATCGAGAGCAGCTAACGCCGATGATGGCCCACTACGCCGAAATGAAGGCGCAATACCCGCAGGCAGTCTTGATGTATCGCTGTGGGGATTTTTACGAGACGTTTTTTCAGGATGCTTACACCGTTGCTCGCGAATTGGAATTAGTCCTGACCGGGCGACCGGATAAAAAGTTGGGACGGATTCCGATGGCGGGGGTGCCCCATCACGCGATGGATCGCTATGCAGCCCAGTTGGTGCAAAAGGGATACGCGATCGCCATTTGCGAGCAAATGGAATCCGCCGACCAATCCAAAGGATTGATTTCGCGGGAAGTGACGCGAGTCTTGACGCCGGGAACCATTTTAGAAGAAGGCTTGCTGGCCGCCCGCCAAAACAACTACTTGGCAGCGGTAGTGTTGGTGGGGCGATCGCCTAACCAAGAATGGGGTTTAGCCTATGCCGATATTTCCACCGGCGAATTTCGGGTCGCGCAACACAAACAGATCGATCGTCTCAGCCAAGAACTCTTGCGCTTGCAACCTGCCGAAATTCTGTTGCCCGTAGACGAAACCGGCGATCGGCTGGGATTGTTTCGTCCCGGCGAGGGGGGAGGCGGTCGCATTCCCGAGGGATTGCCGCAGCAATTCTGCTATACCTTGCGCCCCCAACGTCCGTTTGAAGCGGGGGAAGCTCGCTCCGAGCTGCTGATTGCCCTCAAGGTGAAATCGTTGGAAGGATTTGGCTGCGATCGCCTGCCCCTCGCCATCCGTGCTGCTGGTGGCCTGCTGCACTATCTCAGCGATACCCGCAAAGGCACCGCCCTCAACCTAGAGCGGCTGCAGACCTACACCATCGACGAATTTCTCATTATTGACTACCAGACCCGCCGCAATCTGGAACTGTTGCAAACCGTGCGAGATGGCCTACTGCACGGATCGCTCCTGTGGGCACTCGATCGCACTCGCACCGCGATGGGGGGGCGGGCCTTGCGGCGCTGGCTGCTGCAACCGCTGTTGAGCATTGCCAAAATTCAGCAGCGTCAAGCGGCGATCGCCGAGTTGCTGGAGGACGGACACCTGCGCGCCAAACTGCAGCAATCTCTCAGCGAAGTCTACGACCTAGAGCGGCTGGCGGGGCGAGCGGGCTCGGGAACCGCTAACGCCCGCGACTTAGTGGGGTTAGCCAATTCATTAGAGAAACTGCCAGAGCTGGCCATGCTGCTGGCAGGCACTCGGGCACAGTTGCTGCAGCGGTTGCAGGCCGTCGATCCAGAATTAGAACAATTGAGTCAAACTCTGCACGAAACCCTCGTGCCCCACCCTCCCCTGACGTTGACTGAAGGGGGCTTAATGCAAGCGGGGGTGGATACTGCGCTGGATGAATTGCGATCGCAGGTGGAAAGCGATCGAAAGTGGATTGCCGCCTTGGAAACAACCGAACGGGAGCGCAGCGGCATTCCCACCCTCAAAGTGGGGTTTACCAAGGCATTTGGCTATTACATCAGCATCAGCCGAGCCAAGTCCAAACAGGCTCCCGCAGACTACATTCGCAAGCAAACACTGGTCAATGAAGAACGCTATATTACCCCCGAGTTAAAGGAGCGGGAGGCTCGCATTCTCACCGCTCAAACTGAGATTCAGCAGTTGGAATACGATCTCTTCCTCGCTTTGCGCATGGAGGTGGGGAGCTATGCCAGCTTGATTCGGGAGGTGGCGGAGGCGATCGCCACTGCCGATATCCTGGCCGGCTTGGCCGAGATTGCCGCTGCGTTCAATTACTGTTGTCCGCAGATGGTGGGCGATCGCACGTTAAATCTGGTGGAGGCTCGCCATCCAGTCGTAGAACAATCGCTACCGTTGGGTATGTTTGTCTCCAATTCCCTCAAGTTGGGCACGCGCAAGTCGGCAGATTTGATGGTGTTGACGGGGCCGAATATGAGCGGCAAGAGCACCTATTTGCGGCAGGTGGGATTGATTCAGGTGATGGCACAGATGGGCAGTTTCGTGCCTGCCGAGTTTGCCGAATTGGGAATTTGCGATCGCGTTTTCACCCGCGTGGGGGCGGTGGACGATCTGGCGACGGGTCAGTCGACGTTTATGGTGGAAATGAACGAGACGGCCAATATTCTCAACCACGCGACAGAGCGATCGTTAGTGCTCTTGGATGAAATCGGACGGGGAACGGCGACGTTTGACGGACTCTCGATCGCCTGGGCTGTGGCCGAGTATCTCGCGAAAGTTCTGAAGTCCCGCACAATTTTTGCCACCCACTATCACGAGCTGAACGAACTCGCGTCAATCCTGCCCAACGTGGCGAATTTTCAGGTGGTGGTGAAGGAGCTCGAAGACGAAATTATCTTTTTGCATCAAGTCAGTCCTGGCGGGGCGGATCGCTCTTACGGTATCGAAGTGGGTCGTCTAGCCGGGTTGCCCTCTAGCGTGATTCAACGCGCCCGCCAAGTGCTCGCGCAGGTGGATCGGCACAGTCACATTGCTGTCGGGCTGCGTCGCAGCCATACGAATGGGCGCAATGGCAAAAAGCAACCTACTGACACCAGTGGTGTCGAGCAAGGGGAACTGCCGTTTTAGAGGGCGTGTTTCTCGTGACGATTGACCCCGAAACGCTTGCCTCGATTAGACTAGAAGCCAGACTATGGATTCGCCGTGACCAGCATCATCCTAGCTCCCGCTGTCCAGTTAACCGACTGGCAATTCGAGCAAATTTGCCAGCAGAATCCCTTGACAAGCTTTGAGTTATCCGCAAAAGGAGAGCTGATTGTGGTGCCCCCCGTTGGCGGCGAAGCTGGCCGTCGCGAATTTGCCTTGTTGAGTCAATTGGGGCACTGGGCAGCGCGCAATCCCTCTGGGATTGGCTTTAGTTCTCAGACGATTTTTCAGCTTCCCAATGGGGCCAAGCGCATGCCCGATTTTGCCTGGGTATGGCGAGAGAGATGGGATAAGCTGACTCCCGAGCAAAAACGAGGGTTTCCTCCCCTCGCGCCTGATTTTGTCGTCGAGCTGCGTTCTCCTAGCGATTCCTTACAGGAGTTACAGGCAAAGATGCAGGAATATGCCAGGGCAGGTGTGCCCTTGGGCTGGCTCATCGATCCGATTCGCCGCACGGTGGAGGTCTATCAGCCAGATGTCGAGACCAAAATCGTTCGGACAGATGCGATCGCTGGCGATCCTCTCTTGCCGGGATTGACGCTGGACTTGTTGCGTCTGTGGCAGAACTGAATCAGCCTCGTTCATCGATCTCGCTCAATCGGCCAGACTTGCTAACACGTTATAACAACTATCATGCTAATTTGGGAGTGTGATTCAAACCTTTGCCAACCAGGGTACCGGGGATATTTTCAACGGCTTACGCAGCAAAGCTGCTCGCAAGATTTGTCCCGTCAACTTCTGGGCTGTTGCTGTCCGCAAGCTGGACCAATTGGACTCGGCGGTAGTGCTGCAAGAATTAACCGCTCCACCAGGTAACAGGTTAGAAAAGCTGTTTGGAGATCGAAGGGGCCAATACAGCATCCGTATCAATCAGCAGTACCGCATCTGCTTTGATTGGACCGAGGCCGGTCCGGCCAACGTCGAAATCGTAGACTATCACTGAGGGGATCGGTTTCATGGTTAGGATTCCAACCCATAGAACTCCCACCCATCCAGGGGAAATGTTACTCCACGAATTCCTAGAGCCTTTGGAGATGAGTCAGAGCGATCTGTCCAAAGCTCTCCAAGTGCCCTTTCAACGGGTCAATGAATTAGTGAGGAGGAAGCGAGGGGTTACTCCTTCAACCGCTCTAAGATTGGCAAAGTATTTTGGGACGACTCCCAGCTTTTGGATGAATCTACAGCTACGCTGTGACCTCTATCGCGCTCAACAGGAAGAAGCAAGCGAACTAGATGCGATCGTCCCACGCTCCTCAGAAGTCTTGTAACTTCTCCCCAAAAACTCCATTTATCCTTCTCTACTCCCTCGGAGACCGAGCGATCGGCGCGATCGCCTGCTCCGCGCCGTATAGAATTCAGCGAGAGGACTGTTTTTGCCTGGGTTGAAGAGCAGTGTCATACTGAAATTCGAGCGGCTCCGACGGAGTGGTCCCAGTCAGATCGGGGGCAGATCGGAAGCAGCCGCTCGGGCTTTGAAGACGCATTGTAACGAATGGATACCATCATGTCTGCAACTCTTGCTGCCGTGCAGCCCAGATTGACCGTCGATGACGCGCTGGCGGTGCAGGTGCGATCGCAGTTTCCGATCCTGTCGCGGCAAGTGAATGGCAAACCGTTGGTTTATCTGGATAATGCTGCCACATCGCAGAAGCCCGAGGCGGTGCTGCAGGCAATGGATCGCTACTATCGCAGCAGTAATGCCAACGTCCATCGGGGGGCACATACCTTAAGTCGGGAAGCCACAGACGCATACGAGCTCTCGCGGGTCAAGGTCGCTCAGTTTATCAACGCGACCTCTGCCAGAGAAATTGTTTTTACGCGCAATGCTAGTGAAGCGATCAACCTCGTTGCCTATAGCTGGGGGATGAATCACCTCGCGGCTGGAGATGAGGTGATTTTGTCAGTCATGGAGCACCACAGTAATTTGGTGCCCTGGCAGTTCGTGGCCCAAAAGACTGGCGCTACGCTCAAGTTCGTTCGTCTGACGGAAACTGGCGAATTCGATCTGGAGCATTACCGGAGTTTGCTGAGCGATCGCACTCAATTAGTGGCAACCGTTCACGTTTCCAATATGTTGGGCTGCGTCAACCCAGTGGCAGAGATTGCACAGTTGGCCCAGCAGTATGGGGCCAAAGTCTTGATTGACGCTTGCCAGAGTGTTCCCCATATGGCCGTTGACGTGCAGGCGCTTGGCTGTGACTGGTTGGTGGCTTCCGGGCACAAGATGTGCGGGCCGACCGGGAGTGGATTCTTATACGGCAAAGAGGATCTGCTGCTGTCGATGCCGCCGTTTTTGGGTGGGGGAGAGATGATTGCAGATGTGTCGCTAGAACGCTCCACCTATGCGGATTTACCCCACAAGTTCGAGGCGGGTACTCCGGCGATCGCTGAGGCGATCGGGTTGGGGGCGGCAGTCGATTATCTCAGCGAGATTGGCATGGATCGCATTCACGATCGCGAGCAAGCACTAACGGCTTACTTACTCGCAGGCATCTCCGAGATTGAGGGAGTGCGGGTATACGGCCCCAGTTGGACCGAGAGCGGCGAGATCGATCGGGCAGGATTGGTGTCATTTACGGTGGAAGGAATCCACGCCAACGACATTGCGGCGCTATTGGATGAAGAGGGGGTAGAAATTCGCTCGGGCCACCACTGCACGCAACCGCTGCACGGCGAACTCGGGGTGTCTGCAACGGCTCGGGCAAGCGTTTATTTCTACAACACCCAAGCTGATATCGATGCGTTTCTCAAGGCTTTGAAGAGCACGATTGAGTTTTTTAGCGCGATGGCCTAGTCGCGCAATGGAAGTCTTTTTCCCCAGTGGAATTAAGAGATGAAACTTGCCTTATCGTTTTGCAGGTCAACCGAATGGTTCAAACACTCTCTAAGCCATTGACACTGCAAGAATTTCTGCAACTGCCAGAAACTAAACCTGCAAGCGAATACATCAATGGTGAAATCATTCAAAAACCCATGCCAAAGGGACGACATAGCCGCTTGCAAGGAAAACTCTGTGCCGCCATCAATCAAGTCGCAGAGGAAGCAAAAATTGCCTATGCCTTCCCAGAATTGAGATGTAGCTTTGGCGGGCGATCCATTGTCCCAGATGTAGCAGTCTTTCGGTGGGACCGAATCCCTTTCACCCCAGAAGGAGAAGTCCCTGACAACTTCAACCTGCCGCCAGATTGGACGATTGAAATCCTTTCCCCCGAACAAAGAGCCAACAAAGTGCTAGGAAATATTCTCCATTGCCTGGAGCATGGTAGCCAGCTAGGTTGGTTCCTCGACCCAGACGATCTCAGTATTTTGCTCTTCCAACCCCAAAAACAGCCCGTCCTATGCCAGAGCGATCGAGTCCTTTCGGTCTTGCCCGAACTAGAACTAGCTCTCACGGTCGATCGAGTGTTTGATTGGTTAAAAATGGGATAAAATATTTAGCTTACTGCAACAATCTGGCTTGTCTGCAGAAGCTGAGCCGGATGCATAGTGCGATCGCGACTGCGCCGTGCGAATGCTTGGGCCGATCGAGAGATCGCAGCTATCAGTTTGTGCCGAGACATAAGACATCAAACATGCCCGCTTTTCATCGAGAAGTCCATCAAGAGGGCCGACAAGAGGGAGAACTCAATCGCGCACGGGCGATCGCGCTCAAGCTGTTGCGTCAAGGAATGTCTGTCGAGCAAATCAGTCTGCTCACCGAGCTTTCGTCAGAAGACGTCCGAGCACTGTCCGAACAGGACTCAAAGTCCTGAGTGTATCTAGTGCTTTGTCAGATTTAGACATTAGGACGGTGAAGCTCAGTTGCGATCGGAATTCAACTCGCTGCATTAACCCTCACCCCCGACCCCTCTCCTTGGGGAGAGGGGAGGAATATTCCTCGATCCCTGATTTTTAGCTTGACGATGTACTAGCCATGCGGGAATCATTCTCAGGCAGGCTCGGGCTTCAAACAATGCCAAAATCCCGATCTCAATCGTTAACCGCTGGGCGATGTCGAGAAAACGTTGGGAGGTCTTGAGAAATCTTTTTGCGACACTTAAAAATCGTCAAGAGAGTATAGTTGTTGTGCGCTTGGGTGCGGAACGTATTGCGAACCTTTCTGGAAAAATTGCGGTTGTGGGGATGGGTTGCGCTAGGCTCTTAGCCAATAGTGTTCAATGTTGAACTATGCTTGCCCCACTGCATGTAGAAGAATTGCTCAATTCGGCTCGGGTAGCGATCGCCAATGGGTTAGCGGTGCCTGAGATTGCTTCCGATCTGGCGGAGTATGGATATATGGAGGTGCGGATTGGGGAAGGACAGGTGCTGCTGTACGATGCGGCGTTGGCGGCTCAACAACGGCAGCAGGTGGAGTTTAGCGAGCAGATTGGGGCGACGGAGCGGCTGAATGGGGCGATCGAGGCGGATGCGGAGCAGGAAAAGGAGAAGTCTGAGGCGCAGCAGGCGACGCGGGAACGGGATGCGGCGGTGGATGCGTTGGATGAGTGGCTAAAGACCGCCTCCTCAGCGCCCTCGAATCCGGCGGCTCCGAACTCCTCAAAACCCTCTTCACCAACAATCCCTTCGTCAGCATTCCCCTCGAAACTGTACGCGGTTGGCTAAAACCTTAGCGCAGAGCCGTGGAATGATTCATTCAAGGCAAGCCTTCCAATCCAGACCGGACCCATCGCTGACCACAAAAAACGGATTGAGCAAATTCTCTTTGTTATACCGCAGAGCAACCCCCTCCATATTCGTCACAGCCCCCCCCGCCTGCACCACCACCGCATGAGCCGCCGCCGTATCCCATTCCATCGTCGGACCAAAGCGGGGATACAACTGCGCCTCCCCCGAGGCCACCAAACACAACTTCAACGAGCTCCCCGCCGACACCTTGGCGATCGCCCCATTCGCCGCCTCCAATCGGTCTAAAAACGCCACCGTCTCGGGACCGGCATGAGAGCGACTGGCCACCACCGCAATCGCCTCCAGCCCTGCATGGGTTTGAGTCACCTGCATCGGTTCCGCTACACCGCCGCCATTTTGCTGAAACGCCCCTTCCCCTTCAGCCCCCCAATAAGTCGTCGTGCGAGCAGGAGCGTGAACCACCCCCAAAACCGGCTGGCCGCTATCAACCAAAGCAATATTGACCGTAAACTCGCCATTGCGCTTGATAAACTCCTTCGTCCCGTCAATCGGGTCCACCAGCCAAAAACGAGACCAACCAGAGCGCTCTGGATAGGGAGTTTGCTTCGACTCTTCCGAGAGAATCGGAATCTCGGGGGCTAACTCCTGCAAACCCTTCACAATAATTTCGTTGGAGAGTAGATCGGCCTTGGTCAGGGGAGAGCGATCGTCTTTGTAAGTGGTCTCGAAATCTTCGTCATTGTTGTAGATAGCCATAATGGCGTCGCCAGCCTGCTTGGCAATCTCGACGACGCGGGGCAATAGGTCTTTTAGATCGCTCACTGCCGATTCTCCCTCGCGCATTGCATCGTATTAGTTTAGCTGCCGCTGTCGTTGCCCCTCAGCTCGATCGCAGGCCGTCCGAGCGAGGCAAACGCCTGCATCATAAGACAGTCTATCCCCCCTGCCGCAGCGAATTTACTGATGTCGAGCGTTCCAGCCGCTATGATAACTTCGCAGATTGAGTGGTGCAGAGGAATGCTGTATGGTTGCGATTTTGACAGTGCTGCTGGCGATCGCCGCCATTGCCCTGGCCTTTGAATGGCTCTACCGCCGTCGCGAGCCCGATGCCTTAGAAATCGAGCCGGAAGGATGGACCTGCGATCGCGCCAACCCCGATCGCTATCTGCTCGCAGGCAAGATGGTGGCTTACAACCGCAATCCAGTCTACGAAGTCACTCTGGCCGACATCGAACCCAACCTGGTGCTACTGGGTAGCGGCTCCACCGAGAGCATTCAATCGCACCTGAAACTGGTCAACCCCGAATTTCCCCGCTCGGACAACTATTGGAGTGCCACTTTGGTCGGTCCCAAAACAAAGCTGGCGATCGCCTTCGAGATCGAACTGGCTGGGGAGGCGATCGATCGCCTGCAAGTGGCTTGGCTGCAGTTAAAGTTCGTGCAATACGGCCGGCAACAGCGCATTTTCAAAACCGGTCACGCGATCGTCCCCCTCAGCGCTCCCCAACCCAGCAGCGAAAGCGATTGGCAGCAGCGGGATGGCGCTCTCGTATTGCCCGTGCGCACCCATTTGCTCAATTCGCAGGACACCCTCCCCGCCGTGTTCGAGCGCTACGCCAAGCCCTTTGCCAAGCCCACCGACTACCTCGTCCTCGCCGAAACCGCCACCGCCATTGTGGAGGGCAACTATCGCTATCCCGGCAATATCCAGCCGGGTTGGCTGGCTTGGCGGCTGTGTTTCTTCTTCCCCTCCAAAACCAGCCTGTGCAGTGCCTACGGCATGCAAACCCTGATTGATTCCTCTAATGCTTGGCAAGTGGCGATCGCCTTTATCCTCGGTGCTGCAGCCAAAGTACTGGGCAAGTCAGGTGTATTTTATGCCCTGGCTGGCTATCAAGCCGCGTTGATTGACGATGTCACCGGCACTATTCCTCCTTACGACCAATTTCTGGTGCTCGGACCGGCCCACCCCGATCGCACGGTGGCAGAGGTGAAGGCCCAAACGGGGATGGAAACGGCGATCGTCGATGCGAACGATTTGAAAGAAGTTAAGATACTGGCAGCCACAGATGGCATTGTGCCCGCTCGGCTGATCCGTGCTTTGCGGGAAAACCCGGCGGGCAACGCTGACGAACAAACACCGCTCTTGCTCGTTCGCCCTCAGAGCGACAACATCTGAGTCTCAGTACTTGAGTCTCAGTACGAGTTCGCTCTATTTGGACAATTTTCCGACTTCACTGGCACTATTGTTGTAAGCACGGGGCTCGGAGCGATCCGCGATTTCCGGGTGCCGGCCCCGTCTGCAATTGCCGTTCCGCACCCCCGAGCACAATAACCTTCGTTTCACTCACTGCTTTGAGAGGCTTTCGATCGTGACTGACGACTCTGCCACCGATATTGCTATCCGCCCCGTCCGTTTCAGCGATTTGGATGCAATTGAAGATCTGTTTGAAGAAGCTTTTGCCGACGAATACGGCAGCCGTTCGGTGGATATTGCCGGTCAAATTCGCCGCATTCGCCGTTGGTACGGTCCCCTTAAAGCCCTCAGCCTATTTCCCAACCGGTTTCAACACACCTTTAACGTACATGTGGCCGAGCGGGAGGGCGATATCCTCGGCATGATTCAGGTGTCGCCGTTCAACCGCAACCGCACCACTTGGCGCATCGATCACATTGCTGTATCGAGCCGCGCCCAACGGCAGGGCATTGGCTCGCAGTTGTTGCGCCACTGTGCCGAACAGTTTCGCGAAGCCCGCACCTGGATGTTAGAGGTCAACATCCACAACAAAGGGGCAATGGCCCTTTACCGCTGCAACGGCTTTCAGCAGCTCGCTCAACTCACCTATTGGTCCCTCGATCCTGCCAAACTGGTGGAGCTGGCCGAAGAAAAGATTTCGCCCCTCAATCTCAAGCCCGTCAGCAATAGCGATTCCTATTTGCTATACCAGCTAGACACTGCTTCGATGCCGCCACAGGTCCGCCAAATTTACGATCGCGATGTCAGCGATTTCAAACAAACGCTGTTCGATCGCTCCATCGACAATCTCAAGCAATCGGTTAGTAACACCGAACGGGTACAAGCCTATGTCTTCGAAGCCGATCGCAAATGCGCCATCGGCTACTTCAACCTCAAGCTCGCCCATACGGGCAATCAACCCCACGTCGCTCAATTGACCGTGCATCCGGCCTATACCTGGCTGTACCCGGAGTTGATTGGCAAGATGGCCCGACTGACGCAGCAATGCCAGCCACAATCGCTTTATTTGGCCTCTGCAGATTACCAGCCCGAGCGAGAGCAGTGTCTCTTGCAGATTGGTGCAACGGATATGGAGCGGACACTACTCATGTCGCGTTCGGTGTTTCACAAAGTGCGGGAGAGTCGCCTCAATCTCGAAAGTCTGCAGCAACTCAATAGTGTCTTGCGGGGGCTTCAGGTCAAACAACCCCTACCCGAGCGCATCGATCGCCTCTCCCTCGACGACAGCCAAACACCCCCCGATTCTCGCCAGTCTTAGAACAGAACCGCCTGTCTATCCCCCGATGCGGAAACTCTATCTGCAAATTGCGCGATCGCGCATCTATTGTCGAGTAGCCGATTTCTGTTGGGTAAGCTCTGCTTATCCTGGTGTCCCGAGAGATCGTAATGGTCAAAGTCTTACTCGTTGAAGACGATCCGTTAAATGCCCGCGTGTTTGCCACCATTTTGAAGAAGCGGGGTGGCTTTGAGGTGGTGCAAAGTCAGGATGTAGTAGAGATTTTAGAGATTGTGGCAGGCGGCGAAATTTCTGCGGTGTTGATGGATGTATCGCTGTCTCAAAGTACCTACAAAGGGGAGTCGGTGGATGGCATTCGGATTACGCAATTGTTGAAGCAAAACCCGCAATCGCAGTCAGTGCCAGTCATTTTGGTAACGGCTCACGCCATGCGAGGCGATCGCGAGCTGTTTTTACGCGAGAGTGGCGCAGAGGGCTATATCGCCAAGCCTGTGGTGGATCAGCAGGCGTTGGTACAAAAGGTAGAACAGTTGGCTCGAGCGTCGATCTCTTGAGCGATCGCCTCTCTCGAATTGCCTCAATCTTGTAAAATCGCTTCAATCTCGCGGCAAGCCCGTGAGCGGATCGAGTGTGGCATCGAGCTTGGGTTTGACCTGCTCCAGCTTTGCGAGGATGTCCCCAGTGCTGGCCCCCAACTGTTGGCCCACTTCAACAATCGCGTCAACTTCTTCCTGGCTGAGATCGCAATCGCAGTTGCCCACTCCAATACAAATTGAAATCAACAGATCGCTATCTCGCTTGTTATCGGGCAGCTTGTCAATGGCTTCGAGAACTTCAGCTTTTCCAGACGTTGGATTGTCTTGCAAACTCCGCACGTATCGCAGAAAAATATCGCTGGCCTCGTGGGGCTCGAAAATGTTTAGCTTGCTCAGGTTTTCGAGACAAAAGTCTTTGATGGACAGTTCTCTTGGGGCAATCGTGCCATCAGACCAGGCGACAAGCGCACTGGCAGCCATTGCTGCCTCCATCATGACCTCCGGGGTACTCCCGCCAGAATGCAGAGCGTTTGGCGGGGAGGGGGATAGGATAGGTAAACGCAGGGCGGTTGGACTAC
The DNA here is from genome assembly GCF_000332275.1 of Synechococcus sp. PCC 7336. Taxonomy (NCBI): domain Bacteria; kingdom Bacillati; phylum Cyanobacteriota; class Cyanophyceae; order Synechococcales; family Synechococcaceae; genus Synechococcus; species Synechococcus sp. PCC 7336. The sequence goes on along the minus strand of NZ_CM001776.1, from coordinate 3,008,081 downwards.
CGCTCTCTGGCTGTGGAGGCTTATCCGCTGGGATGCCTGTGAAACAGCAACTCTCATTCGTGAGTCTGAGAAGCTCCTGCTAGACCCGTAGGGTTAGCGGTGAGAGTAGTCACGAAAGCCCTATCTTCTGCCAACTCGCTTTCACTCGATCGCTTAACCATCGAACGATATCCAGTCATAAAAGCTTATTCTAAACCCCGACCTCAAATCCTCTCAATGCCCCATATGGTTTCCCCCAAGCCAAAATGGGGTGGTGTCGTTAGGGCTGAGCTCACTCCATGCTGGACTTACCTTCTTTTATGTGGTTGTGGCAGATTGCCGCTTGGTCCATGGGTCTGACAATTGCGCTCGTGCTTTGTTTGGCCGTTCTGGGTTGGACGATGCGTCGCCAACGCCTGCAATACCAAGTCGCCCCAGCCACAGGATCTCAATTGCGGAGGCTCCAGAGTCTGCGTCGCCTGCACTACCGTCTGGGCATTCTGCTGGGGCTGACCGTTTTAGAACTACTGGCGATCGGGCTTATTGGCACCCTGGGACACTATGGCAGGCTCGGCCAATCCCAACACCTACCGGCTGGCCTCGCGGTCGTCAGTCTGACAGTGCTATCCGTTTGGTCTGGCCCCAAAATTCATCCCCTCCGACCCTGGGCGCGATCGGTGCATCTCGCGGCGAATGGCTCGCTCGTGCTGGCCTTAAGCTGGGTCTCCTGGACGGGCTGGATTGCAGTTCAAAAGTATTTACCCTAGTCCAGCAGTTGTCTCAATAGGACAAGTCACCCGGGTCAAACTTTTGACAACCCAGGTGACTTGAATGCCCTCGCTCAAGCCATTGTATGTGAATGTGGCACGCAAGCATTAATCCTGGATTAATCCGGTGTTAATGATGGTGATGGTGGTGCTTCCCAGAACTGTGAGAGTGACCGTTGGCATGGTGATGGTGGTGATGGTGGCCGTTGCCCGAAAGCAGTTTATGGAGATCGAGATTGCGATTGGGCGTCGGGGGCTTGCTGGCAAGCGACGGGGTTGCGGCGGTTTGAGCAGCCCGTTCCACTCCCAGTAGCTCGGCGGCCAGCGGATCGATCCAATCGGCTGCCACCTGCAAAAACGCCGGATCGTCATTCAAACAATCGAGATGGAGACATTCAGCCCGAGACTGAAACTTTTTGATGGCATAACCCACATCCAGCATTGTCTCGTGGTTCTCGGTGGCAAAACCGATGGGGGCAAACACGAGCGCTTTTGCTCCAGTGGTTAAGAGATTGGTGGCGGCTTGTTCCATATCGGGGATAGTCCACTTGCCGGGGGTATCGTGATTCATCCAGCCGATGGACACGAGCGGATAGCGGTGGATGAGGCGATCGCGAATGCTGCTGTACAGCGCTTCACTTTCGCGAATGCCACTTTCGAACCCTTTGGAATCTAGCGGACAGCCGTGGTTGAGCAAGATGATGCCGATTTGGGAGCGGGCATAGTTTCCCTGCAGATCTTCGAGACGCGCTTCAATGCGCTCGGCCATGCACTGGTGGTATTCGGGGCGATCGAAAAAGCTGGGCAAGTAACGCAGGTCTTCAATCCAGTCGTGGTCGCTGCCCAAGGCTTCGTTGATTTGCTGCAGGGCCAAGCCGCTGGTGTAGACCGAATCCACCACCAGTAGGGGATAAATTAGCAGGCGATCGTATCCTTGCTCGCGAATCTGCTGCAGCACTTGATGGGGCAGGAAGGGCTCGCAAAAGTTAAAGGCTTTGAACACTGCCACGCGATCGCCGTATCGCTCCTGCAGCACTTGTTCTAGCCCAGTTCGCTGGGCTTCGAAAATTTCGTTGTGGGGAGAGTGATAGTGGCTTTGTTGACTCCACTCGCGGCGATCGGTAAATTCCAATGCTTTCGCCAGCCAGGGGATGGAAAACTCGGGAAATTTAATGAATTTAGACGCGAGTAAGCGCAGTGCCCGCTCGTTGTAGTCCGCAAACTCCTCGTAATTTTCAACTTCGCCGTATCCACACAGTAGAACGGCTACCTTTGCAATACCTGTCATACACAATCAAAGCAACCCTACCTGCATGGCAAGGTTGCTAGCCTCCAGGTGAAATTTCAAGTTCGACGTCCGCCGTGCAACCTTCCGAGCGCTTTGGAACCCTTGGGATTGGGACCGAGCGGAAGTGACTGACAGCGAACTTCGCCCATCGTAATAGCTGCGATCGCCGGTTGGCGGATGTTCTCAGAAAGTTTTCCGCTTGCTCTTCGGCAGATGTGTTGCAGTCACGGGGGCTAGCGAGCGCGATTCTAAAAGCCAATGGGGAAAACCCCCAGCAAATCGGGGGTTTGCTCGATTTCTGTGGCGGCGATCGCTTGCATCGCTACCGCTGGCTGTCTAGAACTGATGTTGAATTTTAGAACAATCCGAGTTGAGACAAGATACCCTGGCCAGTCAGGAATTCTGTTGCAAGACCGATGACGAACCCTAACATGGCTAACCGACCGTTGAATTTCTCGGCATAGTCGGTGAAACCAAGTTTGGGTCGAGAGAGACCTAAATTGGCCTCTCGTTGCTGGCGTTCTCGGACGGCTTGAGTAATATTCATATCTGAGTTCCTCTCCTTCAATCGTGAATCTAGGTTTGCAGCGTTGCAATTGGCTAGCTAACGCCAAACGCGGTGAGCAACAAAGTAGTGACTAGCAAGATAGCGACAGCACCTTGCAGGGCATAGGTCTGTTGTTCGGCTTTGGTCGGATAGGTGGCAACGTATGCTGCAGGCATATCGGCATAGTTGTTGGTGACACCGGTTTCATCGACACGATACATAATGGGCTCCGAAGAAATGTAACCTTATGTAAATTAATGTAAATTAAACTTGACGAGATTGCAAGTGCTCTTTCCCGGGACTGAGCAAAACCGCAGTCTTGGGCCTCACGATCGCTAGGCCAATCTTGCTTCCTCGCGCTAACTTATCTTTAGTGCTCGGACTCTCTCGATCGATCTATGACTTTTTCGCCAGTCTGGGCTGCGCTGATGCTTTGTACAGTTTGTCCTTTGCTCGGAGGACTGCCCGCGATCGCCTGGATTGTGCGGGGATTGGGGGGCAAGCAGTTATCCGATCTGGGTACTGGCAATATCAGCGTCTCCGCAGCTTTTTACCACGGTGGGACTGGGCTAGGGCTATTAGCGGTGCTCTCCGAGGCTGTAAAAGGAATTGGGGCAGTGCTCTTGGCTCGTTTCCTGTTGCCCGACCTGCCCGCTTGGGAAGCGATCGCTCTGATTGCCCTGGTACTGGGTCGCTATGTCGCAACCCGAGGCGCAGGTACGACCAATGTGGTTTGGGGATATATCGTCCACGATTGGATCGCGGCCCTGCTTATTTTTGGGGTTGCCGGTATCAGCTTTGGATTCGTGCGACGACGACACCTAGTCCGCTGGGGAGTGTTAGGTCTATTGCCAGTGGTGGAAGCCTTACGCCATCCCCAGAGTCCGGCTAGGGTTGCTGCAGTCATTGGCCTCAGTCTCGCGATCGCTTGGATCTATCGTCAAATCCCCGACGATCTAGCTCTGTCCCCAGTCCGAGGCAACTCGAGCTCCCGCAAGATGTTCCGCTATCTGAGAGGTCGCGATGTGATTGGGTCTCTAGACAATCGTCCCAGCGTCGAGCGCATGGGCCAAAAAGCAGCCACTCTGGCCCAGTTGAAACAATGGGGCTACCCTATTCCTTCCGGCTGGATTTTGCCGAGCGGGGCTAGTGCTGGATCGCTTTTGAGCCACATGCAAGCCGCTGAAGACTCTCCTTGGAGCCACACATGGGTGGTGCGTTCTTCAGCCCTGGGGGAGGATCGAATCGATGCTTCCGCTGCGGGGCAATACCGATCCGTCTCGAATGTTGCCAACCCAACCGACCTAGAGCAGGCAATTCTTCAATGTCGGGCTTCTTATCATCGGGCCGGGGCCACACAATATCGCCGCGATCGCAAGCTGAGCGATCGGGGAGGCATGGCCTTGTTGGTGCAGCGGCAAGTGCAAGGGGTTTATGCCGGGGTTGCCTTTAGCCGCGATCCGATCGGTCAGGGTGATGGCGTTTTGGTTGAAGCCTTAGCGGGGGGTGCAGAGCAAGTGGTGTCGGGCCGAGTCACCCCGGAACAATACCGGATCGAAGTGCAAGATCGAGCCCTAGAAGAATTAAGTCCGATAGAGGTGACCGAAGTTGAGCCAGATTTAAAGCTAGATGGCTCCGTCCCCCTGTCGTTGGTGCAACGGGTGGCTGACTTGGCGCGGCATTTGGAGCTGCGTTACCACGGCATTCCTCAGGATATCGAGTGGAGTTTCGATGGCCGCAAACTTTGGCTGTTGCAAGCTCGTCCCATCACCACCCTGACGCCGATTTGGACCCGTAAAATAGCGGCGGAAGTGATTCCGGGGGCAATTCGTCCCCTGACCTGGTCGCTCAATCGGCCCTTGACCTGTGGGGTCTGGGGGAAGATTTTTACGATCGTTCTGGGTCAACGGACCCAAGGCTTAGACTTTGGCGAAACGGCTACCTTGCACTATTCCCAGGCTTATTTCAATGCAACCCTGCTAGGGCAAATTTTTCGACGCATGGGGTTGCCTGCCGAAAGCTTGGAGTTTCTCACCCGTGGGGCTAAGTTCGGCAAACCTCCACTGTCGAGCACTCTGAGAAATTTACCCGGACTGGGGCGGTTGCTGGGTCGAGAGTGGAGCTTAATGCAAGATTTCGAGCGGGACAATGCGCAACAGTTCGATCCCATCTCGACCCAACTCAAGCGGCGATCGCCAGCTCAACTCTCCAGCCTCGAACTCCTAGAGCGGATTGAAGTACTCCTGGCTCAGCTCGAACGAGCCACCTACTACAGCATCCTCGCCCCCTTGAGTTTTGCCTTGCGGCAGACCCTACTCAAAGTCCCCGATACCGTTCTGGACCAAAACCAACTGCCAGAAGTGGCTTCTTTGCGAGCGATCCAAAACTTAGCGCAATCGGCTCGCCAGCGCTGGCCCCACCTCGCAGCTCTGTCCGTGGAGGACGAAGACCCTTCAGAGCCCTCAGCCCTGTTTGATGCCATAGGCCAAGATCCCGATGGCCAGAAGCTGCTGGCCGAACTGGATCGAATTGTCGATCGTTATGGTTATCTCAGCGAAGTGGGTACCGATATTGCCGTTCCCACTTGGCGCGAAGATCCCCAGCCCGTGCAGGCGCTCTTTACCCAGTTCTTTTTACATCCGCCACAAGCAGGTTCTCCTGCCTCAACCTCTGCGTCCACCTCCAGTCCAGTGCCGAGCGATACAGATAGGCAGCGATCCGGCTGGCGACGAAATCTAGTACAGCAACGCCTGAGCTTGAAAGGTCGCGTGGCCACGGTTTATTTAAAGTTGTTGGCAGAGTTGCGTTGGAGCTCGGTAGCCCTAGAAGCCCTCGCGATCGAGCGGGGCTTATTAAGTCAACCTGGAGATTTGTTCTTTCTGACCTATGAGGAACTGCGTCGCTGGATGACTGAACCGGCGCAAGCCTCGGCGCAGGAGATGCAATGCTTAGTGACCGAGCGACGAGCCCAATTCGAGCGAGACCGAGCTAAGACTTCAATTCCATTCATTATCTATGGCAACAATCCTCCCTCCGACTTCATTCCTAGTGTCAATCCCAGTCGTGGTTCGGGAATTTGGCAAGGCATTGGGGCCAGTGTGGGTCAGGTGCAAGGCCAGGTCAAAGTGTTTCGCACCCTCCAAACTGCCACCCCAATTCCCCCCAATACGATTGTGGTGGTGCCTTATACCGATGCGGGCTGGGCACCGATTTTGGCTCGGGCAGCAGGTTTAGTGGCGGAAGTGGGGGGACGGCTATCCCACGGCGCGATCGTGGCTCGCGAATACAACATTCCGGCGGTGATGGATATTGCCCATGCCACTCAACTGTTCGAAGATGGCCAAACCATTCGGATTGATGGCCGCACTGGCACTGTAGAACTGTTGGAGTAAGGCAGGAATCTCGCGCTTTCTGTCAGGATGTCAGGCAAGGATCGAGCTCCAGACACACTGCCTTGAAAGATATCCTCGTCAAGAACATCTATCGGCATCTGGGTGTGTCAACGGTGAAGTCATGCTGGAATAAGCGCGGAGATATCCTCTGGGCGTAATCGCATATCCCTCGCAAACAAACGTGTTGCTGTTGCCGATGAGAACGGTTGACAGCATATCGACAACAGCGACATCGAAATCCGTTAGTGTCGTGATTTGAATGGATTCGTCAGACCGATAGGCAGCCCGGACAATCGCTACCGGGGTCGCGGGAGAGCGATGGCGTAGAAAAATATCGCGGGCGGTGGCAATTCCTCGGGTGCGGGTTTGCGATCGCGGATTGTAGAGGGCCACAACAAAATCTGCCGCCGCCGCCGCTTCTAGACGCCGTTCGATAACCGGCCAGGGGGTGAGCAAATCTGACAGCGAAATGGCACAAAAGTCGTGCATCAAGGGAGCGCCAACGCGAGCCGCCGCCGCCTGCAGGGCAGTAATGCCAGGGACAACTTCCACCTGGGGCGAGCGACCGTCCCAACCCGTTTGGGCCAAGCGCTCCAGCACTAAACCCGCCATGCCGTAAATGCCGCAATCTCCTGACGAGAGCACGGCAACTGACAGGCCCCGTCGAGCCAAAGCGATCGCGCCATCGGCCCGCTGCACCTCCTGCGTTATCGGACTGGCACAGACAATCTGTTGGGGGCGCAGCAGGGGGGAAACGAGATCGAGATACAGTTGGTAGCCCACCACAGCATCGGCCCGCACGATCGCCTGACGAGCTGCAGGGGTCAAGCAATCGAGCGATCCAGGACCAATCCCCACTAGCCGTAACTGACCCAATCGCGGCGAATATTCGCACTCGGCCCGAGCGATCGCCACCGTGCAAGCTCCCGCATCGGGAACCCGCAACACCTGTTTGGGGGCCACTAGGCGATCGCTCTCGGCCGCCAGCAACGCCGCTGCTTCTGCCACCGAGGGCGTTCCCACCGCCCGCTCCACAACAGGGGAGGGATTGGGTACGGTAGCTCGGGCCAGCTCGGCAGCCTCAAACCAGCGCAGGGGCCACTGATATTGGCGAGCAACAGCCAATAAACCCGCTTCATCCGCCTTCAGAGCAATCGAGGCCAGTCCCGCCACCGCTGCGCGAGCCAACCCCAGTTCCGCAAGGCGATCGGCGATCGCCCGCTCGATCGTGGCCGCAGCAGTCCCCCGCTCGCAGCCTACCCCCAGCCACAACGTCCGAGGATGCCAACAGGCATAGGGCTGCGGCAAGTCTGCAGGGGGACGGCGATCGGAGATCCAAAGGGTGGCTCGGATCGGAATCTCGTCGCTCAGTTCGGACACCTCCCAAACCAACGGATGGCGATCGGGCAATTGCTGCTGCCACATTGTCCAGCCGCAGGTTTGCCGCACGGCGATCGCCCCTGCCCCTGCTGCCGCTCGCACCGCTGCACTTGCCACCCCCAGCCAATCCCCTGCTCCCCGCTGCCAGCCAAAGGACTTTCCCAACGTATCGAGGGCCGGCAACTGATGCACTTCGGAGGCCGAGGAAATAACGGGCGTGGCCTCTAACAATGCTGCCACCTCGCGGGTGAGGCGATCGCCTCCAGCCCCGTGACCGCCAGACAGCGAAATGGCAAACTTCGCCCCCTCGTCTACCACCACTACTGCCGGATCGGTACTTTTATCGGCTAGGTAGGGAGCAATCAAACGAACGACTGCCCCAGTCGCCAGCACGAACACTAGCGCCTCTGCTTCTTGCCAGACCTGCTGTACGACTGCTGCGAGCGATCCAGTATATGTGCGAACCCTCTCAAGCTCTGCCGACTCGCTCTCGGAGCTGGCTTTAGTCCACACCACAGCCTCTGCCAATCCAGCTTGCAATTGCTGGGCGATCGCGCAGGCAGTGGGGGTGGGAGCGAGGATAGCAATGGGTCTGGCAGCAGGCCGACGGACATCCGCCCGGAAATTCGAGATACTCATTCAGAGGGACTGGTGTTTGACAGAAATAGCCGGAGAGACTTGATGGAAAGGGTACTCGAACCAGAACTAATGGATGACTGGGAGCAAGCGCATGCTTACCACAAGGCTGATTTCGAGCGATCGCACGGCCAAAGAGTCGAGCTGGTGCGATCTTTCTTTCCATCCTTGCGGCTAACGGGCACGGTGCTGGATCTAGGCTGCGGCTCGGGAGATGTGTTATTCCGATTCGCCAGAGCTTACCCCAAGGCCAGTTTTCTCGGAGTGGACGGCTCTCAACCGATGATAGACCTGGCCCGCAAAGAGATCGAGACCCATCCCGAGCTCAACTCGCATGTAGATTTCTTAGTGACGACCCTCCCGAGTGACGCGATCCCCCAGCAACCCTACGACCTAGTAATGTCTCACAGCCTCTTGCACCACCTTCACAATCCAGTGGTGCTGTGGGACTGTATCGAGAGCCTTGCGGTGCTTGGAACGAAGATCTGTGTTGTCGATCTCAAACGCCCGGAGTCTGCAGAGACCGCGCGCGCGATCGTCGATGCATTGGCAATAGGGGAACCGGAAATTCTGCGTCGGGATTTCTTTAATTCATTGTGCGCAGCCTTCACCGCTGCTGAAGTGGAGGAGCAACTGCAAGGCACTGGAATCAGCGGGTTGTCGGTTCGGGAGGTGGGAGATATGTACCTGGCGATCTACGGCGAGCGAGCAATTGAGTGAGCTGGATGGCTCGCCCACATTCTGCAGAATTCAATGAGTTACAGGATGAGACCGATGGCCCCATCCTGTTTGGGTTTCCCCATCCAGAGGATGGGGCCAGATATTGACCGAGTTAGGCGATCGCCGCGAAGTAGTCTTTGGACTCAGTGGGGGTGGGCTTCATGGTTGCTTCCCCAGGCTGCCAGTTGGCGGGGCAGACTTCGTCGGGGTGAGACTGAATGTACTGAATTGCCTGCAGGACGCGCTTGGTTTCGTCAACGCTGCGGCCAAAGCCGAGGTTGTTGATAGTGGCGTACTGAACGACCCCTTCGGGATCGATGATGAACAGGCCGCGCAGGGCGACGCCTTCATCAGTCAAAACGCCGTAAGCGGTGCTGAGTTCTTTCTTCAGGTCGGAGACCAGCGGATAGTTTACATCGCCCACGCCACCCGCTTTGCGATCGGTTTGCACCCAAGCGAGGTGAGAGAATTCACTGTCTACAGAAACCCCCAGGATCTGGGTGTTCAGAGCAGAGAACTCGCCAGCGCGATCGCTAAACGAGGTAATCTCAGTGGGGCAAACAAAGGTGAAGTCGAGGGGATAGAAGAATAGGATGACGTACTTGCCGCGATACTGCGACAGACTGATGGTCTCAAAATCCTGATCGATGACAGCGGTTGCCTTAAAGTCGGGGGCGGGGGTGCCAATCTTCAGGGGAGTGACTTCGCTCATGGAGATATCTCCTCGAAAAAATCTTTAACGAGTGTCAGCATATCATACTCGTAACGACTTTGACTAAGGATGTGCAAAAAGCTGAGATCGGGACTGGGAGCTTTGGGCTGAGAAGGGTTTTGCGATCGCCTCCTCGAACCGCCAAGCGGTACTTCTCGCCCGTAAAGGTTTTCCCTCTTGCCGCAGTTACGTTAGACTTGTTAACCGAAATGCATCGCAGCGAATGGGCAGGTCTGCCCCCTACCTGTGACTGAGCGATCGCGATTCGGACCTCTGACAAGCTTTAGCTGGGTACGCATTCACCGATATGGACGGTAGATGCCAGTTGAAGCCGAGCTCTGACGATAGGCGCTGGGTCGCGGCTCTGCTCTCAAACACCTGCCATGCGAGGATTTTATGGTTACTACTGCTCCAACTGCCGTCGATAACGACGTCAAAGATTTGAGTTTGGCCCCTCAGGGCAAACAGCGGATTGAGTGGGCGGCACGCGAAATGCCCGTACTGGCTCAAATTCGCGATCGCTTTGCGGCTGAAAAACCCTTACAGGGGATTCGGCTATCCGCTTGCTGCCACGTCACCACCGAAACCGCCAATTTGGCGATCGCCCTGCAAGCGGGGGGAGCTGACGCTGTTCTGATTGCCAGCAACCCGCTTTCTACACAAGACGATGTCGCCGCCTGCTTGGCGGCCGACTACGGCATTCCCGTCTACGCCCAAAAGGGTGAAGACAATGCCATGTATCGCCGCCACGTCCAGATCGCTTTGGACCACAAGCCCAACATCATCATTGATGACGGCAGCGACGTTACCGCCACTCTCATCTCCGAGCGCCAAGACCAAATTGGCGACATCATCGGTACCACCGAAGAAACGACAACGGGCATCGTGCGCCTGCAGGCAATGTTTAACGACGGCGTACTCACCTTTCCCGCAGTCAATGTGAACGACGCAGACACCAAGCACTTTTTCGACAACCGCTATGGTACCGGTCAATCCACCCTCGACGGTATTATTCGCGCCACCAATATTCTATTGGCGGGTAAGACCATTGTGGTGGTGGGTTATGGCTGGTGCGGCAAGGGCACGGCACTGCGGGCTCGCGGCATGGGCGGCAATATTATCGTCACCGAAATCAATCCGGTGCGCGCGATTGAAGCGGTGATGGATGGGTTCCGCGTCATGCCCATGTCGGCAGCGGCGGCGCAAGGGGATATTTTCATTACGGTGACCGGCAACAAGCACGTGATTCGGGCCGAGCACTTCGCCGTGATGCGGGATGGGGCGATCGTCTGCAACTCCGGTCACTTCGACATTGAAATCGATCTGGAGTCTCTCGGTGCTGAAGCGGTTGAGGTAAGGGATGCCCGCAATTTCGTGCAGGAGTACAAACTCAAGAGCGGCAAATCCATTGTCGTGCTGGGGGAAGGTCGTTTGATCAACCTGGCGGCAGCTGAGGGGCATCCCAGCGCGGTGATGGATATGAGCTTTGCCAACCAAGCGCTGGCTTGCGAATATTTGGTGAAGAATAAAGGCCAGCTACAGCCCGGTTTGCTGTCTGTTCCCACCGAGGTGGATCGAGAGATTGCTCGCCTGAAGTTAGCTGCGATGGGTATCGAAATCGATCGCCTTACTGCCGAGCAGATTGAGTACCTCAGCTCCTGGACTGTGGGCACCTAATTTCTCCTGACAGCCTGATTTGCTGTCTGTTGAGACAGTTCTTTTCAGCCCTTCGATCGGCGATCGGAGGGCTATCTTGCTGGCCTGTCGAGCTCTGACAGAAGGTTGGGTCTACCCCCTGTTAAGGTGGCTCATTCCTGGATCTAATTGCAGCCACAAGCCATGCTTGCCAAGGAGTTCAGCCTGTTGGTTTCTCTCAAAGCACACAACTCCATGAAAAAAGAGCACGAGATATAAAGAGTTCAGCGAGAATGCCTGAGGATTTATACCTATTGATATTGAAGGCTTCTGGAATCGGGCTCATCGGTTCTGACTATGCTATTTTTGACGCAAAGTACCAACAAAGCAGAGCTCTGGTTTTGAAGTTTTCAAAGTTTCTAAAGCCATAGCCCAATCTCTTAATCAGTTTAAGCTTGTTGTTGATTCCTTCAACTATACCGCTGCTTGTTTTCTGGTCAAAGTAACCACAGATCTCTCCACACCATCTCACAATCGTCCCATAACTTTCAGGAAAATATTCCTTTGATTTCTTTAGCCAAAAGATTAGCTTATATGAGCCATCCAACCAATTATCAAAGTCATCAAAAACGCTTCTAAACTCCTCTTTAAGTTCATGCATTTTTCCTAAAACAGGTACTTCTTTCGCTAGATTCAACAACTTTTCATGCTGCTCTGAATTTAAATTCTCTTCATTCTTTAATAAAACATATTTTGTTTTATTGATTGCTTCTAGCTTTTCCTCCCTTTCTGCTTTGCTCTCAATCTTTCCCGCAGCTTTCTTCTCTTTTCTTCTCTCTTTGTCTAGCTCTTCGTTGACTATCTTCATTATATGAAACCTATCTGCCACCACTGTCGCATTTGGCATCATTTCTTCAACTAGATCCCGGTATGGCCTCCACAGATCGATACTGGCTTCCACAATTCTACTCAACACCTCTTCTCCCCATCCAGTAAAGACTTGACGCAATTCCTCTTGACGACGTGACTCTAGCAACATGAGTGGCTTCCTAAGATCTAGGTCCACTAAGACAGCACAATAGTTACCCTGTCCTTTGACTAATGAAATCTCATCGATTCCTAACCTCTTTAATCCTTCTGGTACTTCTTGAATTAATTGCTCGCCCAATTCATTGAGAATTGTTTGGATCTCATCATCACTTAGATCGTTGCGTTCTGCCACACTCCGGATATCACTATCCAAAACCTGACCAATGATTGCTCTGGCTAAGCGCTTTGTATAAGTTCTATTCTTGTCAACATGCTCTAGCACTTCACTGAATGGCTTTCCACAATTCTTACGCTTAAATTGACGGCGATTGATTCGTAGATAAACAGATTGTCCACTCATTGGCAAGTCTCTAACTAAGTACCGGTGATTTTGGTGCAGTCTTCGACTCGTCTGACCGCAATGAGGACAAATGGCTTGTCGACTTTCTGACTCTAGTTCCAAGAAGATGCCGATACCTTCAAGAGTTTGATATCCTGTGACCCGAGACCCAGGCAGATCCAATGTCTCTGTGAGTAGTTTTTGACAGGCTGTGGCGAGCATATTATGATCTTCTAAAGGTGATATCTAATTATCATTCAGATATTTATATGATTCAATCTCTTGTAATCCATGCTCAGTAAGAGCTCTGGCCTCGGAATAGAAGTTTTGATTTTAGTAGATTTGTTCTTTTTGCCTTGTTTGGCATAGCAGGACCGGAAGAGCCGGGTTTCTAACAAAAGGCATGACAACATGTTTGAAAGGCATGATTGACACCTTGTTACAAGCTTTTCCTGATTATACCGAGTTGGAGCAGTGATGGTTGCAAAGACTAACCAGAGCCAAAAGCCCTAAATCTGGCTGGGAAAGCTACGTATTGAGAGCTACTTCCGCTAGACTGACGGTCGGACAGAGCAACAGAGGGAAGACGCTAGTGCCCAGATGGGATGTTTTGGTGGTGGGGGGTGGCGCGATTGGGATGGCGATCGCCTTCGAGCTGGCGCTAGCGGGTCGGCAGGTTGCAATCGCGGATCGCGATCGCTTTGGCCGGCAGGCCAGTTGGGCCGCAGCAGGTATGTTGGCTCCTAGAGCTGAAGCCCTTCCCCTCGGTCCTATGCTCGATTTGTGTTTGCACAGCCTCGCCCTCTATGCCGATTGGAGCGCCAAACTGGAGCAAATCTCCGGCATAGACACTGGCTATTGGCCCTGTGGAATTTTGTTGCCGCAAGCGCAGCCTCCCCTCAATGGCCCCGCTCCTGATTGGCTGACGAGAGACGCCCTCGATCGCCGACAGCCGGGATTGGGCGATCGCATCTGCGGGGCCACTTGGCTGCCGCAAGAAGGGCAGGTGGACAACCGTCAACTGGTGCAGTCTCTGCGGGCGGCGCTACTGCAGGTGGGAGTCACCGCGCTTGCCCATGCCGAAGTCGAAGATTGGATCGTGGAGGGCGATCGCGTGGCGGCCGTGCAAACTCCGCGCGGTCGCTTGGAAGCGGATATCTTCGTGGCGGCGGCGGGAGCCTTTTCGGGACAACTGCTGCCATTGCCGGTGCGGCCGCTTAAAGGGCAGATGTTACAGGTTTTCGACCCCAAGCGGCGGTTGCAACACATTCTGTTTGGGGAGGGCATTTACATCGTGCCCCGCCGAGATGGCCGGATTGCGATCGGAGCCACGATGGAAGAAGTGGGCTTCGAACCGGGCAATACCGCAGGCGGCATTCAACAATTGTTGAACGATGCCATCGCCCTCTTTCCCCCCGTTGCCGAAATGCCCCTGCAAGCACAATGGTGGGGCTATCGACCTGCCACCCCCGACGAACTCCCTATTTTGGGGCGGGGACCGCAGCAGAATCTCTATTTGGCGACGGGACATCACCGCAACGGGATTTTATTGACGCCTGCAACTGCAGAGGCGATCGCCCAGCTCGTACTTACAGGGGTCAGTCATCGCCCCCTAGAGCCCTTCAGTTGGCGGCGATTTGCCAGCTCCCCCGCCGCGAGTTTGTGCTAGGAGTGGAATGCCCTGACATTCTAGAGGCAAGAACTGTGGTTCGCGTATTAGTTCCTTTGCCAGACGGTTTTGAAGAAATCGAAGCTATCTCGATTATCGATATTCTGCGTCGTGCCGAGATCGATGTGGTGGTGGCGGGCCTCTCCCAACCGGGCGCTGCGGTCACCGGCAGCCACCAAATTCCCGTGCTGCCCGACACCACGCTGGACGAAACTTGGAGCGAGACGCTGGCCAGCTCGTTCGATGCCCTCGTCATCCCCGGCGGTCCTGGCGTCAAAGCGTTGTTAGACAACCCCAAAATTGGGCAACTCGCCCGCCAATTTAGCCAAGCCCGCAAATGCACCGCTGCCATCTGCGCAGCCCCATTGGTCCTTTCCCAGGCTGGATTGCTGCACGATCGCACCGCCACCAGCTTCCCCTCCACCCAAGACCAAATGGAGGTGGCTGATTACAGCCAAGAGCGTGTTGTGGTGGATGGTCACATCGTCACCAGTCGCGGTGCTGGAACTGCGGTTGAATTCGCACTACAGGTGGTGGCCGAATTGAGGGGCCCGACAAAAGCGGCTGAAGTGAGTGCAGCCATCGTGTCTACTTGGCTCCCCCAGGCGATCGCGACTCCGCAATCCACTCGTTCGAGCACCTGCGGTGCAAATGCAGGATGATGGCGCGAACAATCCCAAAATTGAGGCTAGAGCTACGAGCTCTTTGGCCTGCATTCGACTAGCGCTTTCTCCATCGGCGTCAATCGAATGCCATTCTCGGTCTGTTCTGCAGCCAGTCTGCGAAATCCCATCTTTTTCGTAAAATTGAACCGAATTAGGAGAAGCGTTCACACTGAGGGCATGACTGCCGCGAGCCCAAACTACTCGCTCGATACCAGTCAATAGCGATCGCCCAATGCCTGCAAGCCGATTTTGGGGCGAGACAAAGAGCATGGCCAACGTCAGTTCGACAGACGTCTGGCCCCCATCCCCTAGCCCCTACCCCCAAAATTGATGCTGCTGGCGAAATTCATATTCCGAAACATTGGCCATTTGTCTAGATGCCTGTGGCCCCCTTCCCCTAACCCCTACCCCCAACTTTGGGGGCAGGGGAACAAGGCCCCGTAAGGATTTTCGGCTGTTTCTCCCCTCTCCCAAACTTGGGAGAGGGGCCGGGGGTGAGGGCCATGCAGAGTCATCGAACTCAGTTTGGCCAGATGGCTGTCACCTCGAAGCTCTGCCATACCGACGAGGTACTGAGCTGATGAATCTGGTTTAATGGCGATCGCCGCTCGGTGGCACAATAAACGAGCAGTTCGACCCAAGACCGCATGAAGGTTGTCTTCTTCGGCACCCCCAGCTTTGCACTCCCTACCCTACAAGCCCTCATCGATCGCCCAGAGTTCGACGTACAAGCCGTCATCTCTCAACCCGATCGCCCCAAAGGTCGCGGCAAAAAACTCCAACCCACCCCTGTCAAAGCGCTGGCCCGAGCGCACGATATCCCCGTGTGGCAACCGGAGCGGTTGAAACGGTCCCCCGAAATGCTTCGGGCTCTGGATGCTTTGAACGCAGATGTCTTTGTGGTTGTGGCCTACGGGCAGATCCTCTCCCCCCAAGTCTTAGCCATGCCTCGGCTGGGCTGCGTAAACGTACACGGTTCCCTGCTACCGGCCTATCGCGGTGCTGCACCGATTCAGTGGGCGATCGCCAATGGCGAAACCGAAACGGGCATCACCACTATATTGATGGATGCAGGCATGGATAAGGGCGATATGCTGCTCAAAACGGCTGTGCCCATTGACCCAAATTGCACTGCGCCGGAGCTGGCGGATACATTGGCTCCACTGGGGGCCGAACTGCTGGTGGAAACTCTGTTGAAATTAGAGGCTGGCGCATTGACTCCCGAACCGCAACAGGAGGAATTAGCTACCTACGCCCCCCTCTTACAAAAATCGGACTTTGCCATCGATTGGTCGCAAGCCGCGATCGCTCTCCACAATCAAATTCGAGCCTTTCACCCCAATTGCTTCTCAGATTTCGGCGGCCAGCGGTGCAAAATTCTGCGTTCCGAAGCTCCCCCTGAAGGAGATGCGATCGGGGTCGCCCCTCCGGGCACTGTACTGGACATTTTGAAAAACCAGGGCTTTAGCATCCAAACCGGCAGCGGCCCGCTGCTGCTCAAACAAGTTCAGTTGTCCGGTAAAAAAGCACAATCCGCTTGGGACTTTGCCAATGGAGTACGGTTACAACCCGGCCAACAGTTGGGTTCCTAACGGTAATCCCTACAGAGGCGATCGCTGCTTACCCCCATCCATCGGCGATAATGAATCTGTTGAAGGCGATTTCCTCGTTTGGGAGGTCTGAATGTATTTTCACTGGTCTTACATACTCGTGCTGATTGGTATGGGTCTGATGGCATGGGCCCAAGCCAATGTGCGCGGCACCTACGAGCGCTATGCCGAGCAGGCATCTAGCTTGGGCATGACTGGCGCACAAGTGGCACGGACGATCCTGGCGAAAATGGGCGTCAGCGATGTCAAAGTAGAGTCTGTCGCGGGACAACTCACCGACCACTACGATCCGTCGGCTAAGGCCGTCCGCCTCTCCGAAGGAATCTACAATTCCAGTTCGCTCTCTGCAGCGGCGATCGCCGCCCACGAATGCGGCCACGTTCTCCAAGATGTAGAGGGCTATCAGTTCATGAACTTTCGGGCCTCGATGGTGCCTGCCGCCAACTTAGGCTCTCAATTCGGTCCGATGTTGGTGTTGGGGGGCTTCTTCCTCAATATCGCCGGACTGATTAACGTCGGTATCGTCCTCTTCGCGGCGGCACTGCTGTTCCACGTTGTCACCTTGCCCGTCGAATTCGATGCCTCCAGCCGCGCCCTCAAACTGGTGGACCGCCTGGGAATTTTGCAAGGGGAAGAAAACAAAGGGGCGCGGGCAGTTCTCAATGCCGCCGCTTGGACCTATGTGGCAACGGCAGTATACGCGGGCCTGCAACTGCTGCAGTACATCATCATCGCTCGCGGACGCGACTGACGGAGTGACAAGTTCGGCCCGCTACCTAGCATTTCTGACTCTACGTCAGATGGATCGTCAAGATGCCTTTGCCAATATTGCGCTCGATCGCGTGCTGGCAAAAGCTCGGGCCCAAGAGGTCGATCGCCATCTCGCCACAGAGTTGGTCTACGGCATCGTTCGCCACCAACGCACCCTCGACAGCCTGATCGAACAATTCGGCCGCAGGTCTGCCTCCCAACAACCGCCAGCCCTGCGGCGAATTTTGCAAATTGGCTTTTATCAACTGCGATATCTCGATCGCATTCCGGCCTCGGCTGCCGTCAACACCACTGTCGAGCTGGCTCACCGCTGCCAGCTCGGTCGCCTCTCTAAGGTGGCTAATGGAATTTTGCGAACCTATTTGCGGACCCCAAAAGATAAGGTTTTGCCCCGCCACGACAATCCCGTCACCGATCTAGCCCTGCGTTACAGCTATCCAGATTGGCTGGTGGAGTTGTGGATCGATCGGCTCGGTGGCGAAGAAGCAGAAACGTTGTGCGCCTGGTTCAATCGTCCGCCCGCGATCGATCTGCGGGTGAATCGCTTGCAAACTAGCGTCGATCGAGTTCGAGCAGCGTTACAGTCGGTTAGTGTTGAGGCTCAACCTCTGGGAGACATTCCCGGATCGCTGCGGCTCAACGGTCATGTGGGGGCGATCGCCAACCTACCCGGATTTGCCGAAGGCCATTGGAGCGTACAGGATGCCAGTGCCCAGCAAGTGGCTCAACTCTTGAACCCGAAACCAGGAGAGATCGTTATCGATTGTTGTGCAGCTCCCGGCGGCAAAACCACTCACATCGCCGAATTAATGGGCGATCGCGGGACTGTTTGGGCTCTAGATCGTCATGCGGGCAGGCTCGAACGGGTGAATGTGAATGCTCGGCGCTTGCAGCTCAATTGCATTCAGACTCGCGCTGTCGATTTAGCTGCGGAGTCCCCTCTCCCGGACGAATTGCCGCAGGCGGGGAGTTGCGATCGCGTTCTCGTCGATGCCCCCTGTTCCGGTCTGGGTACTCTCCACCGCCATGCAGATGCTCGCTGGCGGCAGAAGCCAGAAAAGATTGCGGAACTGACGCAACTGCAAGCAAAAATCCTCGATCGCGCTGCAACTTGGGTCAAACCTAATGGCGCGATGGTCTATTCCACCTGCACCACCCATCCCGAGGAAAATCGACAGCAAGTCGAGCGATTTCTCAGCCACCATCCCGACTGGAGAATAGACCCCGCGGTCGAACCTCAACAAATTTGGCCCCACCGCAGCGATCGAGATGGCTTTTATATGGCCCGATTGTGCAAGCAATGAGACTAGATACCGAGGCGATCGAACACGGTATCCAAATGCTTCAGATGGCGCTTGGCGTCGAAGCAGGCGCCAATTTCCTCAGCGGAGAGATGCTCGGTCACTTCTTCATCCGCAAACACATTCGCCTTGAAGTCCCCGTCAGGCTGATTCCAGGCCGTATGGGCATTGCGCTGTACGATCGCGTAAGCTGCCTCGCGGGTCAGTCCCTTTTGAACTAAAGCCAATAACACCTGCTGGCTGAAAATCGCACCGCCATAGACATTGAGGTTGCGCAGCATATTGTCGGCGTGAACCTGCAGGTTCGCCATCAAACTTGTAAATTTTACCAGCATGTAATGGCATAAAATTGACGAGTCCGGCAGGATCGTTCGTTCCACCGAACTGTGGGAAATATCCCGCTCGTGCCACAAGGCCATATTCTCCACAGCAGAGACCGCATAGCCCCGCAATAATCGAGCTAAACCGGTCAATTGCTCCGATTTAATCGGATTGCGCTTGTGGGGCATGGCCGAAGAGCCCTTTTGCCCCTTGGCAAAAAATTCCTCAACTTCCAACACATCCGTTCGCTGCAGATTGCGAATTTCGACCGCAAACCGCTCGATAGATGCACCGATCGTGGCTAAAGTTTGCACGTATTCAGCATGCAGGTCGCGGGAAATCACTTGTGTCGAAGCTAGGTCGGGACGCAAACCCAAACGTTCGCAGGTGAGTTGCTCAATTTTTGGAGAAACATTGGCATAAGTACCCACAGCACCCGAGATTTTTCCGATCGCGACAGACTGCCGCAAGCGGCTGAGGCGATCGCGATGGCGCAAACATTCCGCCAGCCAGCCCGCCAACTTAAACCCAAACGTAATTGGCTCTGCATGAATGCCGTGGGTGCGGCCCACCATGAGGGTATAGCGATGTTCGCGAGCCCGTCCTCGAATTGCTGCAATGGCGTCATCCAAACAGGGCAGCAAAATCTCTAGAGAGGCAACTAACTGCAAGGATAGGGCTGTATCGATAACGTCAGAACTGGTTAAGCCGAGATGGATGTATCGTCCTGCATCCCCAACGGACTCGTTCACGTTAGTGAGGAAGGCGATCGTGTCGTGATGGACTTCTGCCTCAATTTCGAGGACGCGCTCGGTCGAAAAAGCTGCCTTGGCCTTAATTTCTTCAACGGCAGCGGCTGGAATCAACTGCAGCTCTGCCTGAGCCTCGCACACCGCGATTTCAACCTGCAGCCAAGTCTGAAATTTATACGTATCTGTCCAAAGCCGTCCCATTTCAGGCAAGGTGTAGCGTTCGATCAAGAGTTCTAGCCGCCAAGACAACTGAAATATTGTATCTGATGGGTGGAGCCTGCGAGCGAAAGAATTTTGCCCTCTCCATCCCGACTCCAATTTCTACGGCGAAAGACGGTTGCAGACACCAATAAATCCCGCTCAACCCCTGATGGCAGTGCCGATTCGCCCTTACCCTCAGCCATTTCTCCAGTCGGCAGTTCTGCTGTTGACTGAGCGGATCTCAGCTAAAAAGACCGATCTCGACGATACTATCTGCTGAGGTCTCTGTCCACGAGTTACGAGTCGGACCCCCTTCAATCCGATCGTTCTGGCTTAAGAAAATTATTTCAATTCATTGTGAAAATTTTGCCAAAACGCAACTAAGATCGACTATCTTAGAAAGAGAACGGTATTTTAAATTGATATGTCAGACATTCCAGAAGCCCCTCTAACCGGTAAAGCGTTGTTGCAAAAAGTGGAGTCCCTCTCTCATTTGAACAAACGCGAAACTGCCAAGCGATGCGGTTACATTACCCATACGAAGGATAATAAGCCGCGTGTCAACTTAACGGATTTCTACGATGCGGTGTTGGCCGCTAAAGGTATCGAGCTGACACCAGGGGTCGCCCGCGATCGTCGGGGTCGCGAACCGACGTATCGCGTCAGCGTCCATCGAAATGGCCAAATTATTATTGGCGCTGCCTACACACAAAAAATGAACCTCAAGCCTGGAGACGAGTTTGAGATTCAACTGGGTTACAAGCACATTCATCTCAAGCAGTTGACTGATGGCAAATCTGCTGAGGACTAGGCCGAGTTAGCTGCAAACTATCAATCTGGGGTTGGAGCGATCGCCCAATTAATGGGTATCTGAGGGGGTCTCCAGTCCCAGTTTTTCTCAGACAATCTTGAATATTGGCTCCACCATTCAGTTCGAGCTCGACCTCAATGACAATCATGAGTGCAATAGCTCTATTCTCAGGCGGGATTAGAGCCAAGGTCGGGCTGAGCTTTTCGATAGAATTGCAGCAATCGATCTCGGTAGGGCAAAATTTTTGTCTGGGCACAGTTGGCGGATATGGGCGTTAGTGGGATGGCTGCGTGTAACTTCTAAATCGATCTCCTGCTGGTGGGATAGGGGAATATTAACGGCCGAGGTATCGGTATCAGTCGCGAGTAAGGGCGGAACTTTGCGTGCAGTTACAACAGGTGGTGATTGCGTATAAGGAAGGCGATCGCAGAAGTAAAGGGGTCTGTCAAGATTGTGCGACTGCTTTGCGCAAGCGAGGGATTACGGTTTTAACGGCTCCTACGGGGTTATACCACAACCCTTACCCGGTTTTTTTAGAAGCCACCAACGATCCGATCGATCTGGCGATTGTGTTGGGAGGGGATGGGTCGACACTGGCGGCAGCCCGCTATCTCGCTCCCCACGACATTCCGATTTTGCCGATTAAAGTGGGAGGGCATTTAGGCTTTCTCGCCCAATCGGAACAAATTCTTCACGACAATCCCTGGGATCGAATTGCGGCAGATGATTTTCTCGCACAACTGCGTATCATGCTGCAGGCTCGCATTCTGGACCTCGATGGGCAACCGGAAAGCAATTGGTATCACTGCCTCAACGAAATCTGCGTCAAACCCACAGCTCAAGTCAGATTGCCATCTGCCATTTTCGAGATTGAAGTCGATCGAGAAATTCTGGATCAATATCACGGCGACGGCCTGATTGTTTCCACACCCACCGGCAGTACTTCCTACACTGTGGCGGCCAACGGCCCGATCGTGCATCCGTCCCTAGAAGCCATTAGCATTACTCCGATTTGTCCCCTGAGCCTGTCCAGTCGCCCCATCGTGATTGACAGTCATGCCTGCATCAAGATTTGGCCCCTGGCCGACCCAGAAGGGCTAACCCGCCTCTGGAATGATGGGGTGTTGGCTAGAGCGGTGAATCCCGGCCAACACGTCGAGGTGTGTCGAGCCGAGCGACCGGCGAATTTTATTGTGCTAGAGGACGATCCGTCCTTTTTCAGGACCCTGCGCGAGAAGCTACAGTGGGCTGGCAGTCGATTCCACGTGCCCAACACCAACCATCGTTCCACCGAATAGGGCTGCTATTGCACACCGGAGTCAGGTTAGGATTTATACAACTGGAAGGGGATTTTGACGGGACTGAAGGGACTCGAACCCTCGACCTCTGCCTTGACAGGGCAGCGTTCTAACCAGCTGAACTACAGCCCCTTCTTTTGCCAGGATTCTATTATGTTCACAACGCCGTACCTCTGTCAAACAAATGCACAGCCTTGCCCGACAAATCTCTGACCTCGTGCAAACCGCCCCCCAGCAAGGCATCCCTGTCTCGGCAATGGAGGCGATCGCCCAGATGCTGAGCGATATCGCTGCCGATTTAGAGCATCTAGAATATTTCATTCTGCGCGATCGCCAGAGTGGATGGTGGCAATGTTTGCTGCCAGTGGCGGCAGACAGCACGGAGACCATTGAGGAAGCCTGGGTAGTGGCCTTTGGCTATCGGTCTGACGCGGAAGACATGCTCGAGGTTCTGTCAGAACTAGGGGGACTGTCTGATGCTCCTCCCTTTCAGATCGAGGCAATCGACGTGTTGCAATTGCTGTTCTTGGGGCTGGGCTTGAAGCAGAGTGCGGGATTGATGGCGTGCGATCGCTCTGGGAATGCTCTCGATCTGCTGGCGGGACAGCCTGCGAAGGGAAAGACGATTCGGTGTGGAGAATTGCGATCGCAACTGCAACAGTGTTTGCGCCGCAGTCAGCGCGATCGGTCGCAACTGGCTTAACGAATCTGCAAGATCCCTCAATCCACCATTGCCAACAAAAAGAGTGGGACTTTCATCCCACTCAGGTGGCAGTTCGAGCGCTAGCGAAGACGCGATCGCCAGAAAAACACTGCCGCGAACCTACATCTCGGTATCTGTTGCACTGGGAACGCCCACGAAGTCGGGATAAGCAACGTTGCCGTGCTCGCCCATATCCAGACCCGCCATTTCTTCCTCAGCCGTCACGCGCAAGCCAATCGTCACCCTGAGGATAAAGAACGCGAGCAGCATCGTGAGAAATGGCCAGAAGAAATAGGCCAGCGCACCCACAACTTGGGTGCCGAACTGGCTCCAACCAAAGTCATAGTTGCCATTGGTCAAAAAGGGCAAGCCACTAGCCAGCACTCCCCAAATGCCGCAGGTACCGTGGACGGAAACTGCGCCGACAGGATCGTCAACCTTCAAAACGGTTTCGATAAACAGAACCGATAGCACCACCAAGATGCCTGCAATAGAACCAATCACGAGGGCGCCAATGGGGCCGACGCTATCGCAAGGGGCTGTAATGCCCACCAATCCAGCCAGCATGCCATTACCTGCAAAGGTCATGTCCGGCTTCTTGAAAATGCTCCAGGAGGTAAACATCGCCCCGATCGCACCTGCCGCTGCCGCTAAAAAAGTATTCATAGCGATCCAGCCCATGTCGGGTATAGCAGAAGTCGTGGAGCCAGCATTGAATCCAATCCAACCCACGGTCAGAATGAAGATACCCAGCATTCCCAAGGGGAGGTTGTGGCCGGGAAGGGCGCGGGGTTCGCCAGTGGAGCTGTATTTACCAATTCGGGGTCCGAGCACGATCGCCCCTGCCAGAGCTGCTGCGCCGCCGACTAAATGCACGACACCAGAGCCTGCGTAGTCGATGTAACCGAGACCTTCGAGCCAGCCGCCAGAGCCGCCGTTGTAATCGCCAAACAGGCCATTCCAAGCCCAACCACCCGAGATCGGGTAGATGATGCCAGACAGCACGATAGAGTAAATCAGATAGGATGCAAACTTTGTCCGCTCGGCCATTGCGCCAGACACAATCGTGGCAGCAGTGGCGGCAAACACCATTTGAAAGACAAAAAATGTGAAGGGCCAAGCATCCGCATCGAAAGCAGTCTGCCAGGTGAAGGCAAACCAGCTACCGCCAATCAGACCGCTACTGGTCCCAAACATGAAGCCAAACCCGACGAACCAGAAGGCACAGGCCCCTAGCGAGAAGTCCATCAGGTTTTTCATCATGATGTTGGCGGCATTTTTAGAGCGGGTAAAGCCCGCCTCAACCATGGCAAAACCAGCCTGCATAAAGAAGACTAAGGTTGCCGCCACCACAGTCCACAGAATATTGGCGTTCGTTTGCACGACATCGGCAGTGATTTCGTCTTGTGCGAATGCTGGTGCCTGAGAGCAAGCCAGCCAAAACGCAGCGACTAGAGCGAGGGAGCCACCCACGGATAGAACCTTACGACGGAACAACTGCCCCAGCAGCGTTCGCGCCTCTTTACTGTCACTCATGCCAATTCAACCTTCCTAAGAAATGTATGTCATGGATTGCAAGCGACCCGCTGCTGCGATCGACGATGCTGAGAAGCAGCGATCGCCATCGCTAAACGAGCGAGTCTCGCACTAGAGGGCATCTCGATCGGCTTCTCCCGTTCGGATGCGAACGGTTCTTGCCACCGGAGAAATGAAGATTTTTCCATCTCCGATTTCGCCTGTGCGAGCCGCAGAGACAATTTTTTCGACTACGGTATCCACTAAGTCGTCTTCGACGACAACCTCAATTTTGAGTTTTTGTAAAAACTCGACGGTGTATTCCGAGCCTCGATAGCGCTCTGTTTGCCCTTTTTGGCGACCGAAACCACGGACTTCGCTCACGGTCATACCGACAATGCCGGCATTGACCAGTGCGATCTTGACTTCGTCGAGCTTGAAGGGTCGGACAATCGCTTCGATTTTTTTCACCTCACCTCCTATTAGGTATCGATGATTCCTGAAGTGCTGGTTTTTTCTATCACCGAGTCAGACAGGAAAAAGTATCGACGACTACGGTTGAGTCGGAGTACTTTTAGACTGCTCCATCTCCAGAGAAACCCTGACTCAGTCAGTGGTCTGAAGTACAGTTTGCTGCTCGATTGCGGATGATTGAGACTAAGAGTACTTCAAAACTGGGGATATAGCAGGCTGGAAAACTGGGGATGTAGCAGACAGGCCAGCGAGTCGGGCTGTCAACCTCAATAAATTCCGAGGCTCGGATGCGGGCCTGAGGAAGCACGACGGCGCTCAAATGGCGAAAAGCAAAGCTGTAGGGCTATGCCACAATGAGGGGGCAAAACAGTTTGCGGTCGGCGAGCCGACCGATCGAAATTTCTGTTTCAAAATGTTACAGAAATTGTTATACGGTGCGGATCGAAGGTGAAGTAGCGAAGGCTAGAGTGAATTGAGCAGGGCAATCGGCAGCTATTTTTGATTTTTGAGGAGACGAGTGAACTATGTCAGGCGTTTTGGCTGAATATCGAAAGCACACCGAGGCGCGTGCCCAACTCAATATTCCGCCGTTACCACTAGAAGCCGAGCAGGTCTCCGAGCTGTGCGAGTTGCTCCAGCAGCCGCCGGCAGGTGAAGCGGAGTATTTGCTGCATCTGTTGCGCGATCGCATTCCGCCTGGAGTGGACCCGGCAGCTTACGTGAAAGCTGCTTTCCTCACTTCTGTGGCCCGAGGGAAGCTGCAAAGTCCGCTGGTATCCCCCAAGCAGGCCACCGAGCTGTTGGGCACCATGCTGGGCGGCTACAACGTGCAGTCCCTCATCGACCTGCTTCAGTCCGACGCTGCCGAGTTAGCCGAGACAGCGGCGATCGCCCTGAGCAAAACTCTGTTGGTTTACGATGCCTTCCACGACGTCTTGGATTTAGCGGAAGCAGGCAATTCATACGCCCGACAAGTGGTGGATTCTTGGGCAAATGCAGAGTGGTTTACCAGCCGTCCTGCGGTACCGGAAGCGGTTACCATCACCGTCTTCAAGGTTCCTGGCGAGACGAACACCGACGACCTCTCCCCCGCCCCCCACGCCACCACCCGTCCCGACATCCCGCTCCACGCCACCGTCATGCTAGAGTCCCTGATGCCAGAGGCATTAGAGACGATTGCCGAGTTAAAGAAAAAAGGCCATCCAGTGGCCTATGTCGGGGACGTTGTGGGCACGGGCTCGTCGCGCAAATCCGCGATCAATTCCGTTTTGTGGCATTTAGGCAACGATATTCCCTGCGTGCCCAACAAGCGCGCGGGAGGATATATCCTAGGCGGCAAAATCGCCCCCATTTTCTTCAATACAGCAGAAGATTCTGGCGCATTGCCGATCGAGTGCGATGTCAGTCATTTAGAGACGGGGATAGTGGTAACTATTCATCCCTATGACGGCAAGATCGTGAATGAAGCGGGCGAAACCCTTTCCACATTTAGCCTCAAACCCGACACCATTTTGGACGAAGTGCGCTCGGGCGGTCGCATTCCGCTGCTGATCGGTCGCACGCTGACGGATAAGGTGCGCAAGGCATTGAGCTTGCCGTCCAGCGATGTCTTCGTTCGCCCCCAACTGCCCGGAGAGTCGAGTAAGGGCTTTACACTGGCGCAGAAAATGGTGGGCAAAGCCTGCGGTCTGCCGGGGGTGCGTCCCGGCACTGCCTGCGAGCCTTTAATGACGACGGTGGGCTCGCAAGATACGACCGGGCCAATGACGCGGGACGAGTTAAAGGAGTTGGCTTGTCTGGGCTTTAATGCCGATCTGGTGATGCAGAGTTTCTGCCACACGGCGGCCTATCCCAAGCCAGTGGATATCGAAACTCAGCACGAACTGCCGGACTTTTTCGCCTCTCGCGGCGGCGTCGTTTTGCGTCCGGGGGACGGCATCATTCACTCTTGGCTGAATCGCATGTTGCTACCCGATACGGTGGGGACGGGGGGCGATTCTCATACGCGCTTCCCGTTGGGCATTTCTTTCCCGGCGGGGTCGGGTTTGGTGGCGTTTGCAGGGGCGATCGGGGCCATGCCGCTGGATATGCCCGAGTCTGTATTGGTGAGGTTTAAGGGCGAGCTGCAGCCGGGAGTGACGCTGCGGGATATTGTCAATGCAATTCCCTATGTGGCGATTCAAAAGGGTTTGCTCACGGTGGAGAAGCAGAATAAGAAGAATGTCTTCTCCGGTCGCATTATGGAAATTGAGGGTCTGCCCGACTTGAAGGTGGAGCAGGCGTTTGAATTGACGGATGCCACTGCCGAGCGCTCTTGTGCGGGCTGTACGGTCAAGCTGAGTGTCGAGACGGTGGCAGAATATTTGAGATCGAATGTGGCGCTGCTGACCAACATGGTGGCGCGCGATTATCAAGATGCCCGCACGATTATGCGGCGGGTGGCCAAGATGCAGGAATGGCTGGCCAATCCGGTGTTGATGGAGGCCGATCGCGATGCGGAGTATGCCGAAATTATCGAGATTGACTTGAATGAAATCAAAGAGCCGATTGTGGCAGCCCCCAACGATCCCGATAACGTCAAGTTGCTATCGGAGGTGGAGAACGACCCGATTCAAGAGGTCTTTATCGGTTCTTGTATGACCAACATCGGTCACTATCGCGCTTCAGCCAAGGTGTTGGAAGATGCCGGACCCATTCAGGGGGTGCGCCTGTGGGTTTGTCCTCCCACCCGCATGGATGAGAAGCAGTTGCGAGAGGAAGGGGTCTACAGCGTGTTTGCTGCAGCCGGGGCTCGGACGGAGATGCCCGGATGTTCGCTCTGCATGGGAAATCAGGCTCGGGTTGAAGACAACACGACGGTAATGTCCACTTCGACGCGGAATTTCAATAACCGTATGGGGAAGGGGGCTCAGGTGTATTTAGGCTCGGCTGAGTTGGCGGCGGCTTGTGCGTTGTTGGGTCGCATCCCGACGGTGGCTGAGTATATGGAGATTGTGGCTGAGAAGATTAATCCGTTTGCGGGAGAGTTGTATCGCTATCTCAACTTCGACCAAATTGCCGGGTTTGAGGATGAGGGTCGGGTGATTCCGTTGGAGGAAATGCCCGATATTGACGTGATGCTGGGCATTAAATCTGCTACAGCTAATGCCTGACTCAAAAGCTTCTAACTCTTCCTCAAGGTTGAGCAGAAGTTAAGTGGGGATAGATGGAGTTTTGTTCTTTACCTTAGGTGTGAAGGTTCTTCTGGTTCTTGCCATTCTCGCGAGCTGCAGTAGCCTTAGCCTCCGATATAACCTGTCCCCCTTTACGTCCTAATTCAGACATCCATCTCTTCGTCCCAAAAATCCCAGCCATTAACTCTGGAACTCCTAAATCCACATCTAAAGCATCCCAATGCAAGCCATATCCTGATGGAGAAATTTCAACCTCTGCCAGTTGAGCTGCAGTTGCATCGCCCAGTCCTTGTAGAAGATGCCTGGGAAACCCAACAACAATTCCATTGGTTAATTCGATCGTAACGCGATCGGATTCGGAGCTATACCGAGCTACTCGAGCGCGAGGCTCGGTAGCATTGAGCTGTTTTCCTCGTTGTCGGGCCCGTTCGATTTCTGCAACCAAAGTGTCTGCAATCTCAATCTCAGTCATGAATCTCTTTCCATTTATTGAGGAGGAATAGCCGATTTTCAGTCACTAACTTCAAAGCTTTAATCGCATCTTTGTTGCTAATGCTGCCCAATACCGACACCAGAATAGGAGAATTTCTGCCCTCAGCTAGATCGATACGCACTTCTCCGCCTGCTCTGATGACATGAACGTGAGCCGGTAAGTGGTCGTTCGGGTAGATCGCCACTCGAAACCCGTCTATGCGTAAAACAGTTGGCATTCTTCACTCCTATTCGAAGAATAACCTAACCGTTGGGTTTTTGATGATTGAAAATATCGTCATACATCAAAATAGACAAGCCACCAGCAAACTACCGAACGCTGATGGAGGAGCAAGCAACGCGAAACCCAACATCGCTCCCCCTGTATCCCCCGTCAATTCTGGAGCGCATGGCAGAGCGACAGTCCTTCGGAAAGTAGTTCCAACACCCCCCCCGCAAAACCCGACTATTTCCGGGCACCCCTCCCTGCCACAGAGAACCATTAGCAGGAGCTCCCGAGTAGTTAATGTGCCAGCGATCGCCACACCATTCCCAGACATTGCCGTGCATCTCGTGCAGGCCAAATCGATTGGGGGGAAATTTGCCGACGTCACAGGTTTCTTGCGGGTAGTCGTCTTCCGTACAGTTAGGACTGTATTGGCGACTGCTGTGGCATTCGCGATTGAAATTGGCGAGGTCGTCGGTAATGTTAGGACCGAAGTGGAAGGGAGTTGTGGTTCCAGCCCGACAGGCATATTCCCATTCCGCTTCAGAGGGTAACCGATAGCGATCGCCCGTCAGTTGGGAAAGGCGATTGCAAAACTCCACCGCCTCCTGCCAATTCACCCGCTCCACCGGTCGGCGATCGCCTTTAAACTTGGCCGGGTCGGGCGGTAAGTCCAGTTTGACCCCCGGCAGAACCGCAACTGCCTGCCACTGTGCCTGAGTCACGGCGTAACGACCGCAATAGAAAGGTGCAACGCTCGCGGCGTGTAAGGGGGATTCGTCAATGTAGCGGCCCCGCTCTGACTCTGGCGAACCCATCTGAAACCGTCCGCCGGGAACGGACACCATTTCTAAATTGACGCCATTGCCCAAATGGACGATCGCCACTTCTGCGCTATGCTGCTGCCGCTGCACAATTTGGCCGCTGCCATCGACGGTCGTCACTTCAAACGCGATCGGTTGCCATCGCAATGCTGGCGATCGCAGAGGTTGGGGTTGGAGATTGCTGGGCTGAAAGGGAAAAACTGCCACTGTTGAAGGAACCTTCAACGGAAGAACGAATCCAGTCTACCCAAGCTCAAAACCCGGACCATCTGGCCTCATACGCAACAAAAACCCGCTCGACGATCGGGCTGGCCATAAATTTCAGTTTTGCAGAGTCAGTCTTTCAAGAACGCCCCCGGAAGGATTCGAACCTCCGACACCTTGGACCGGAACCAAGTGCTCTAGTCCACTGAGCTACGAGGGCCTGACAGCGGGATTGTAGCAAATCTCGACGGAGAGGGCTAGTGAGTCTTGCCCGATCGTTCCGGTGTGCCCCCGACCTCCCCCGGATCTGAAATGGCGTGGAAGCTTTTCTACATAAGGGCTTCACCCACCTAGACGTGATAGAATAAAGTACTCGATTTTGGCGTTCGATCCCTTTCCCTCAGCGGTCTTGAAAATGACCGACACCTTCAGTAACGAACAATCTCGATCGCCCCATCCCCCTAAGTCTGCGGAGTTTGCATGAGCGGAAATATTATCCCCACCGACCTGCGCAACGAAATGTCGCAGTCCTACCTCGAATACGCCATGAGCGTGATAGTAGGGCGAGCCTTACCGGATGCCAGGGATGGACTCAAGCCCGTACACCGCCGCATTCTCTTCGCCATGCACGAATTGGGCATGGCCCCCGATCGCCCCTATCGCAAATGCGCCCGCGTCGTGGGTGACGTGATTGGTAAATATCACCCCCACGGCGACACTGCCGTCTACGACGCGCTGGTCCGAATGGCGCAAGACTTTTCTATGCGCGAGCGACTGGTGGATGGCCACGGTAACTTCGGTTCGGTGGATAACGATCCTCCAGCAGCAATGCGATACACCGAATGTCGCTTAACGGCTTTCTCCCGCGACGGGTTGTTGCAAGATATCGAAGCCGATACCGTCGATTTTGGCGACAACTACGATGGGTCGCAGCAGGAACCGCTGGTGCTGCCCGCCCGCGTGCCCCAACTGCTGCTCAACGGATCGTCAGGGATCGCGGTGGGAATGGCCACCAACATCCCCCCCCACAACCTGAACGAAATCGTCAACGCCCTGGTGGCCTTAATCGAGAACCCCGAGCTGAGTAGCTTGGAATTGATGCAGTACGTTCCCGGCCCCGATTTCCCCACGGGCGGCCTAATTTTGGGCAAGCGCGGCATTCGCGATGCCTACACCAGCGGTCGCGGTTCGGTGACGATGCGGGGGGTAGCGACGGTCGAAACCTTCCGGCGGGGGCAGCAGGAGCGGGAGGCACTCGTGATTTCTGAGCTGCCCTATCAGACCAATAAGGCCTCGATGATCGAAAAGATTGCCGAGATGGTCAACGACAAGCGCTTGGAAGGCATCTCCGATATTCGGGACGAAAGCGATCGCGATGGCATGCGCGTCGTCATCGAGCTCAAGCGGGATGCCTATGCCCAGGTGGTGTTGAATAACCTCTACAAACAAACGCCCCTGCAGGCCAATTTTGGCGTCAATATGTTGGCGATTGTCGATGGCGAACCCCGCACGTTAAATCTGAAGGACAGCCTGCAGGTGTTCCTCGACTTCCGCGAAGAGGTCATCGAGCGCCGCACCCGATTCCAACTGCGCAAAGCAGAAGATCGCGACCATATTCTGATTGGTTTGTTGAGAGCGCTGTCGAATCTCGATCGGATCGTTGCTTTAATTCGCGCTGCCGCCGATGCCCCCACTGCACGGGCAGAATTGCAAGCGGAATTCGAGCTGTCGGAAGTGCAGGCGGATGCGATTTTGCAGATGCAACTGCGTCGCCTCACGGCTCTAGAAGCCGACAAGATTCAGGCAGAGCACGACGATTTGATCTTGAAGATTGCCGATCTGAAGGATATTTTGGCTCGCCGCGAGCGCATTCTCGGCATTATCGGGGACGAGCTAACTGCCATTCGCGACAAGTTCGGACAGGAGCGGGTCACCCAGATTTGCTTGGACGATGGCGATATTGACGATGCCGATCTGATTGAAAACCGCGAAATTATCGTGTTCGTGACCTCGCAGGGGTATGTGAAGCGATTGGATATCGAGGAATTTGAGGTGCAGGGGCGAGCCACGCGCGGCAAGTCGGGCACCCGCATGAAAGAAGACGATGCCGTGGAGCATTTCTTTGCCTGCCGCAGCCACGACACGATTCTGTTCTTCAGCGATCGCGGTGTGGCCTATCAGCGGCGGGGCTATCAACTGCCGAGGGGCAGTCGCAATGCTCGCGGTACTCCCCTGCTCCAGTTTTTGCCCATTGGCCAGGAGGAGAAGATCACCTCGCTGGTGCCGGTGAGCGAGTTTTCGGATGACGAATATCTGGTCATGCTGACTCGGGGAGGGTATGCCAAGAAGACGGCACTGTCGGCGTTTGCCAATGTCCGGTCGAACGGATTGATTGCTATTTCTCTAGAAGACGACGACGAGCTGCGCTGGGTGCGTCGGGCCAGACCGGAGGACGATCTGATTGTCGGTACGCAGCAGGGGATGGCGATTCGGTTTAACACCGGAGATCAATTGCGGCCTTTGGGGCGAGCCACGCGCGGCGTGCGGGCCATGACCCTGAATCCAGGAGATCTGTTGGTCAGTATGGACATCATTTGTGCGGAGGCGATCGCCTCTGCCGAGGTGGAAGAAGACGAAGCCTTTGCCGGACCTTGGGTGTTGCTGGTCACCAGTACTGGCTATGGCAAGCGCACGCCAATTAGTAGCTTCAGAGTGCAAAACCGGGGCGGCAAGGGACTGACGGCCACGAAGTTCCGCACCGCCGATCAGGAGCTCGTCGCGCTGCGGATTGTCAGTGGGGACGACGAGATGATGATTGTTACCAGTCGCGGCATTGTGATGCGACAGCGAGCTGGGGCGATCCCGACGCAGTCGCGCATGGGAACTGGGGTACGGGTGCAGCGGTTGGATAGTGATGATTCGCTGTGTGCGGTGACGATTGTGCCTGCGGCCATGATGGAGCCCGAGGAAGAGGAGGCTGATGGAGAAGCACTCGTTGATGGGGAGGCGACAGTTGATGCCGCCGATACTGCTCCCGAGGAAGCGATCGAGGAATAGGTGAATAGCCACTCCCTATTGTGTTTCTGTGTCTGCCGTTGCCAAACGGGCCAAGGTGGTTTGAGCGATCGCCTGCTCTGGGTCTAGTTGCAGTGCCCGTTCCAAATTAACGATCGCCGCCTCTGTTTGCCCTAGCCGAGCCAACACTATTCCATACCCCGCTAGAGCATCGGGGTGATTGGGGTTGAGGGCCAGCACCTGTTCGAAGGCAAGGCGAGCAGAGGCATAGTCTGCCAGACCTAGGTAAGCTAGCGCTTGGTTGTACCAGGCTAGGCTAGAAGACGGGTCCAGGGCGATCGCCTGCTTGGCTGAATCGAGCGCTCCTTGAAAGTTGTTGAGATGCCAGAGGGAGGCGCTGCGGTTGGCCAAAACTTCTGCATTGTCGGGAGCGCGTCCGTTGGCTTGGTTGTAAGTGGCCAGTGCCTCAGCGTAGTTGCCCTGAGATTGCAAAATGACGCCGCGATTGAACCAGGCGGGAATGTAGCTGTCATCGAGTCCAATCGCAGTGTTGGCGGCAGCGATCGCCTCTTCATGCCGGTTCAGTCGCCACAAGATGGCCGCCTGATTGCTCCATACCGCTGGATGATTGGGGGTCAGCCCCCTAGCCCGCTCGTTGGCTCCCAACGCCTCATCAAACTTCCCTTGCCCCACCAACGCCCTAGTCTGTTGATTCCACACCGCCACCAACCCCGCCCCGCCCCAATCGCCATCCCCCTGCAGCGATTGCTGACAGGCAGCCAAAGCCATTTCGTACTCCCCCAGTTGATTGAAGACTGTACAAATTTGCAGTTGTACCAACGACGATTTTGGCAACAGCGTGGCGGCCTGTTGGTACGCCACTAGGGCTTCGCGGTTGCGGTTCAACTGCTGAAGCGCCATCCCCTGTTGCTGGCGGGCCTTGCCGTTATCCGGTTGGAGCTCGAAGACTTTTTCAAAGGCGGCGATCGCTTCAATGTTGTGCCCCAAGTTGGCTCGGGCTAATCCCAGTTGGAAATAAGCATCTGCCGGCTCGATCGCCCCCAAGCGATCGTTACCGTTGAGGGCACTGGCACAGGTGACGATTGCCGCCTCGGATTCCCCTAAAATCACCAGGGATGTACAGCGACTGAGCAGAATTTGGGCGGCGTTGGGCTCCAAGCCCAAGGCGCGATCGTAGGTGGCTAAGGCCAACTCGTTTTGCCCCAACTGACTGAGAATTTCGCCGCGACGGTACCAGACCCGAACCGGAGCCACCGTTCCCCAATTGCGATCGACATCTAGAGCTAAATTGCAGGCATCCAGGGCTGCTTCGGTGGCATCCAGGGCTGCATAGGCTTCGCATTGATAGGCTAAAGCTTCTGAATGTTGGGGCTCGAAGGCAAACACCTGCTGAGTGGAGGCTACAGCCTCGGGATAGGATTTGAGGGCGAGCAAAATGCTGGCATGCTTGGCCCACAGGCTGGCGCTCGCGACGGGATCTGGCCCCGTTCTTCGGTTTGCAGTCTCCTGCAACAACACGATCGCCTGTTCGCAAGAGGCTTTGGCATTAGCGTAATCTCGGGCCTCAAACTGCAATTGGCAGAGGTTGACCCAATAGGTAAAGTCGGTGAGTTCGGAGAGCCCGCCGCTCTCCTCTTGCGCGATCGCCGACGGAGCTGCGAGCCCAATGGCGATCGCCCCCAACCAGCCTGCTACCCCTCTCGCAATCGTGCTGAACTTTGGCACAACTCGCCCCGACGCTTTGGCGGACCGCAATCACAAACCCACTCCAGCTCGATCGATGCGATTCACTGAGTGGGTTCGAGTGTATTGAAATAGTCGCGCTTATTGCTGGCAAATGCAAGCCACCACCGGATAGCAGATCCAATGGCGGCACTCAGAATAGACGGGGCCCATTGCAGGGATGTTACTAATTGCGCTCGTGCTCGACCCGCACCCGTTGGTACAGCAGATCGATCGTGCGATTGCGACGGTTGCGCTTCTTCTGGCGATCGCTCAGCTCCTTCAGACTATCGGATTGAAAATCCCGTATCGCCATATCAATGGCAGTTGCATGACTCATAACATCAACCTCTAACAATGGTGGGGTGTGGAATACCCCGGCAGCTTTCTGTAGCAGTTGCTACCATTTTACCCAATATATGTCAGGGAATCGCCATGAAAGCATTAAGGAATCCTTAAGGAGGCGGTAAATTTTCAACAGACAGTAAGTGGCGCTCCTGTCGGCAGGAACGTCAAAAATTACTGCTCAGCTATCGGGCTGGGGGCTGCAATTTCGCGCATCCATTGGGAGAATTGACGCTGCATTGCTGCTAGAGAATAATGCTGTTCCACCCGCGCTCGACAGGCCCGCCGATCGATGCGATCGAGCTGGCCTACAGCCGCCGCCAAAGCATCAATGCGATCGGGCTGCACCACCCAGCCAGTCTCCCCCGACGCCACAATTTCAGCCGGACCGCCCCGGTCGTAAACGATCGCCGGAACCCCGCAAGCCATCGCCTCCACCACCACCATGCCAAATGCCTCCGTCCATTTCGGCGTGGCGACGAGGGCTCGCGCTCGCCCCACTTCCGCCTGCATCTGCTCGGTGGCTAAAAAGCCGCGATAGTCTAACTGCGCCCCCGGATAAGTCTCCACAATCCGCTGCCAATAGTCGGGATCTTGCATGCGGCCCAACACTGCCACCGGCAGCCCCAGCTTCTGCGACAGAGCGGCACAATCCTCCAAGCCTTTTTCGGGGGCAATCCGGCCGACCCAGCACAGTTGCGCCGTGGGGTGCGAGATAAACTGGTAGTTTGACAAGTCGATGCCGCAAGGCAAAATGCGGAATGGTGCGTCGGCAAGGTCGGGGAAGGTGGCTGCTTGGGCCCGGGAATGGACGGCAACGGTGTTGGGGAAGGTTTGACGCACGCTTGTGATGGCAGCATCGAGACCGTCATTGAGGGAGCCCATGCTGACGATGTGGGCGATAGGGCGATCGAACCAGGGGGTGAGGTAGAAGGGCAGCCAGTCGTAGGCCCAGTTCACGATCGCATCGAAGTCGGGGGCCATGCGGCGAGCCAGCTCCCACAGATTGGCGAGGGTGGAGGGCAATGGCAGTTCAACTGGGGTGTTGCGCCCTCGGGCTTGGGCAAACGTGGGGGGCTGACCCGGAACGGTGGTGTGGGGGATGCCTTCGATTTGGGAGTTTGCAGGGGCGAGGATATGGACGCGATCGCCATGGCGCAGCAGCGCCCGCGCCAGGTTGAGAATGTTGAGTTCGACACCTCCCCCGATCCCGGAGCCTAGTGGACCAACCGGCGTGGACACGAAAAGATAGCGCATGTGAATGTAAATGGAGACCGGGTTCTTTGTGGAGCAAAAGACTTGCTTCTATTGTCTGCTGTATTTACAACCTCAATCCCCCTCGCTTTCTGTAGCGGCAATCTCGCGGCCTTGAAACGCCCGGACAGCGGTTGGTAATGTGGCGAAGATAGAGTCCTTGCCAATGCGATCGAGCAACCCCGATCGCTGCAGTTGCCCGTACAGGTCTTGCTTGACCCGAGCCATGCCAAAGCGGATATGACGGGACTGCAGTTCCTCGTGGAAGGCACTCAGCATGTCTAGAGCGGTGATATCCACTTCGGCGATCGCCTCTGCATTCAACACAAACCACTCGACAGTCTCCCCCTTCAGCTCCTGTGCCTCAATGGCATCCAGCGCCCGCTGTTTGAAATTCTCAGCATTGGCAAAACAGAGGGGCGCATCGTAGCGGTAAATTATCAGGCCGGGGAGGGCGATCGCTCCTTGCCAATCTTTAACATCGTGCAGTCCCTCCAATCCCGGCACGCTGCCCAACACGGCATCGTAAGGGCGAGCCACCCGTGCCAGTAAATCAATTGCGGACAGCGCCACCGCCACTGCCACCCCGATCGAAATATCGGTGACCAGTACGCCAATGGCGGTCGCGATCGCGAGGGCGAATTCAGTTTTGCGAAACTGCCACAGCCGCCCAAATTCTGGAATATCAATGAGCTGCAACGCGGCAAAGATGACGATCGCGCCTAACGCTGCGGTGGGAAACAGAGCCAGCACTGGCCGCAAGAACAGTAGCACCGCAAGAATGACGACTAACGCAAATAATGAAAATAGCTGGGACTGACTGCCAGTGGCATCTCCGAGGGCGGTGCGGCTGCCACTGCTGCTAATGGGAAACCCCTGTAGAAATCCAGTCCCGAGATTGGCGGCCCCCAAGGCCAATAACTCTTGATTGGCATCAATTTTGTAATGGTTGCGAGCCGCAAAGGCACGGGCAGTCAGAACGTTATCGGAATAGCCCACGATCGCAATACCGAGCGCCGCTACCAGCAACGGGCCGAGCTCCTGTCGGCCCAAACTGGGGAGGGCCAATTGGGGCAAACCTGCCGGGATGGTACCCACAATGGCAATGCCCTGACGATCGAGCCCGAAGGCCGCCACCGCAGCCGTCGCCAGCAACACAGCCAATAGGGCACTGGGGGCTTTGGGAAAGCGTTGCTGAACCGCCAGCAAAAATCCGAGCACAAAACTAGCCAACAGGAGGGTGGGCCAGTGAATGTTCTGGAGATGACGCACAAATTCCCACACTTGGCTCGGCACCGTCTGGCTGGCGATCGCCATACCGCTAATTTTGCCGAGTTGGCCCGCCATCATAATCAGCGCGACGCCAGCCATATAGCCAATCAGAATGGGCTGGGAAAGCAAATTGGCCAGAAACCCCAACCGAGCCACATACCCCCCGCAGCAAATCAGACCCACCATTACGGCCAGCACTGCGGCTAACGAGCTGTAATTGCTGCCCGACGGGTCTGCCAAAGGGGCGATCGCCGCTGCTGCCATCACCGCAGTAGTCGATTCCGGCCCCACCGACAATTGCGGCGAAGAGCCCAACAGAGCATAAATTACCATCGCGGGCAAAATTGCCCACAGTCCTGCCACAGGAGGCATTCCGGCTAACTCGCCATAGGCCATGCATTGGGGAATCGCATAGGCCGCCACCGTCAACCCGGCCAGAATATCCCCCCGCAGCCAGGCGGACTGATAGCTCAGGAGTCGATGCCAGCCGAAGCGGGGGCGATCGCGTTTGATGGGAGCAGACTTTTCCACTGCAAACGAGGTAACCTCGATTGAACGGCTGGGCTGGAGCACCCCTACTCTAAAGGTACCGAGTGACTCCAACCCCGTCGCGATCGCCACAGAATTCAGGATCTGACGTTATTCAACGATCTAAGTTATTCAACATATAGTGCTTGGCTGCAGACTTTTCCTCAAAATTTTGCATATATGGAGTTAAGTGTGGCGAGGGCCCCTAAATGTCAGCACCTAGCGCTGTTTCATCCGCAATTCCATTTGGCAAACGCAGTTCGACGGCCAGACGAGTTCGCAGTACCACCCCTAAGGTTGCCATGAGTGCAGCAGTGCTGGTCAGGCTTTACGCCACTGCCGAGCGCGACTTTGCCACGATCGACCTCAAGGGGGTCAATCTCAAAGGACACAACCTGCGGGGGGCGGTTCTGAGTGGCTCGGACATGCGCGAAGCCAATTTAAAAGGAGCCGATCTGCGGGGGGCGCAACTGAGGCGGTGCAATTTAAGCCAAACCATTTTTAGGGGAGCCGTCTTGCGCGAAGGCAACTTGAGCGGGTCTCTATTGTTTGAAGCGAACCTGTGCGGAGCCAACTTGCTAGGAGCTAATTTCCAGCGAGCCGATCTGCAACAAGCCGATCTGTGCGACACCGATTTGAGTGAGGCCAATTTATATGGTGCAAATCTCAGCGGCGCACAATTGGCTCGGACCTATGCGATTCGAGCCAATTTCAGTCAGGGGTGCTTGTTCGATACGAACTTTAGTCGAGCGGTTCTGAGCGAAGCAGATTTCAGCGAAGCCGATCTGCTCTTGGCCCAGCTGGCCGAGGCAGACTTGGTTGGAGCCAATCTCAGCGGAGCCGATTTGAGCGGAGCGAATTTACAGCGCGCCGATTTGAGCGGGGCGAATTTGTGTAGTGCCAATCTCAGCAATGCCAATTTGCGGGGGGCCACACTTCTGTCTGTGGAACTGTGGGGAGCGAATTTGAATGGTGCCGATCTGACGGATGCGATTGTACGCGGTACCGATCTGCAAGAAGTATCTCGCTCTAAACCAGTTGCTCAATTGCCCCCCGGACAGCCCGACTGAAGAAGGCAGCGATCTCGGCGAGTGAAGCCCCGTTCAGTTGCGGCCAGTTGGGCGGGAGCACCAGCGACCACGGCAGTCCCTGCCAGTGGGGCAGATTGCGATAGGTGACGAATCGGCCCGATCGCCATGCAGTCACGATGCTGCTGATATTGGCTTCGGGGCGGCGGTGCAGAAACACAAACCGAGCCTGGGGAAAGATTTTCTGCAGAAAGGGGATACGCAGCGAGTTTTTGGGAGTTTTTTTTTCGAGCAAGCGGATGGCGCTGGGGGTGTCCTCCAATTCCACTAAGTTGTACGACGTTCAGGTCTTACCGCAGGTGAAATACCCCATGGCACTGGGATTTCAAAGTGATGAAGTGAGTCGATTGCTCACGTTCGATCCGGCAGGCAGTCTTCGATCGCTGAGCATGAGTACGACCTCAACCCTCAAAAATGGAGGGGATAACCGTTTAGGATAGAGCCACGACAATTCGACCACGCTGATGAATGCGCCAGCCCTACTACACCGATCGCCCGACCGCAAAGACCAGCGACTCACGCTAAATGGAGTGACCTGGGAGCAATACGAAACGCTGCGAGCCACCCTCAATAACATCCCCGCATTGCGGATCGCTTATCTGGAAGGGGCACTCGAAATCTTTATGCCATCGCCAGAACACGAGCTTGCCAAAAAGACGATCGCCCGCCTAGTCGAACTCTACGCCCTGGAAAACGCCATCGAACTCACCGCCTGCGGCTCCGCCACCTTTCGCAGCGAGGCAAAGGCAAGAGGACTAGAACCCGACGAATGCTATAGCTTGGGAGAATTTACCCACATCCCGGACATCGCTGTAGAAGTGGTACTCACCAGTGGTGGTATCGACAAACTTTCTGTCTATGCGGGCCTTGCAGTCCCGGAAGTATGGTTTTGGCAAAACAGTCAATTCAGCCTCTACCAACTGACTGCAGACGGTGCCTACTCCGCCGCCCGCAACAGCCAATTTCTCCCCGACCTAGATTTTGACTTATTGGCTCGATGTACCAACCTGCCCAGTCAAATCCAAGCCGTCAAAACCTTTCGGGCTGCACTACAAACACAATCATAAACGGGGAAGCTGGCGATCGCCCGATCGCCTCCACCCACTACCCTCATTCCAGCCCCCTAGCTCAAAAATCCCAAACACTGGCTCACCGATCGCTGCACCTGACCCATATACCCCGAGCCAAAAATATTGAGGTGATTGAGTAGGTGATAGAGGTTGTAGAGCACTTTACGCTGCGCGTAGCCAGCGTCGAGGGGATAGGCATCGTTGTAGCTGCGATAGAACTGCGCGGGAAAGCCGCCAAACAACTCGGTCATGGCTAAATCGGCTTCGCGATCGCCATAATACAAAGCCGGATCGAAGATGGTGGGATTGCCGTCGCGATCGTAGCCGTAATTGCCCGACCACAAATCGCCATGCAGCACGGACGGCTCCGGTTGATAATCGCGGAAAAAAGCGGAGAGGCGATCGCCTAACCGTTCGGCCTCCTCCAGCCAAGCACCGCGATAGCCGTTGCGACGGGCTAAGCGCAGTTGAAAGCCGAGCCGTT
The DNA here is from genome assembly GCF_000332275.1 of Synechococcus sp. PCC 7336. Classification (NCBI taxonomy): domain Bacteria; kingdom Bacillati; phylum Cyanobacteriota; class Cyanophyceae; order Synechococcales; family Synechococcaceae; genus Synechococcus; species Synechococcus sp. PCC 7336. Next base: position 2,967,868 of record NZ_CM001776.1, on the reverse strand, counting down.
GGTCCCGAAAAAAGCTGACCCAGTCATCCGACCAGCTATTTTGTTGGGGAGACGCCCCAATCGTATTGTTCAATTCCCAGCCAAACCGATCGCTTGTATGGCGGTGCATGGCAGCCAGTTGCTCCCCCAACAATTGCGGACCGCCGGCAGGAGCACCTCCCAGTTCCAGAAAGTCCATCACCAGATAAGAGACGCGATCGCTCGTGCCCCAACAGATGGCTTCGGGCACTTTCAGAGTATGGGTACGATGGAGTTCCCGCAGCGCCAAAGCTTCGGTGGCAAACCGGTCGGATTCTGCCAGCGAGCCCAATTTAACGAAGAAAGCGCGGTTTTGGCCTTCAATTCGATGGGAGGTATTGGCAGCACCGCCGCCAAGCGATCGCTGGCGATCGATGGCAAACGGCTGCCCCAACGCCCTACCGATATGGCGGGTAATCTCGGCCCAAGTCCCAGAATCCATCGCATCTCCCACAGCTCGTGCTTTGAATTATCGTTGGTTCTTGACTGGATCGGCGATCGCGTTGATATCTTACGGAGTTCTGCCCTTACGTAATATTACTGTCCGTTTTGGGATAACTAAGCACAGTATCCCTTCACCTGCTGATGTCTTATCCCATCGATCGCATCGTCCCAGAGGTGCTCGATACCAAATTTTTATCGGTGCAGCAGCAGCGCGAGATCGCTAACCTGCTGTCTCGAAGTCAGTTGGAGCCAGAAGATTATCAGCTCGTTCAAACCCTAACCCAAGCCATCCACAGGGGGTCGGTTCAGTTGGCAACGAGCGCACGACCATCCCCCCAGCCCAAGGGGAGGCAAGTCCTTGCAAAACCGGCAGAAGTCGCCCATAGAGTCTTAGGAAATCCACCTGCAGGGAAGCCAACTGCGGAAAACAGCCAAGGTACGGTCTTGGAGACCCGTCTGGCAACGCTGCAAGCTGCGATCGCAAACTTGCAAAAACAACTGCCAAAAGCTATTGGTTACAACACGGAGTCAATTGCGAAATTACACGCAAAACTGACCCAAGTCTCTCAAACAGTCGTGCGGCTCTCGGCCGAGAATGTTTCCCCGTCTGGCTCTGCCGACATTGCCCAAAGGACCGATCGCCTCGAACAGCAGATCGCCCAATTAGAAGACAGGCTGGCAACCTCCATCACTCGGGTGAGAGAACGCTTGGCTGCTTTGGAGGAAAGGGTGAACGAGAAGCGATTGGCAACGCTGCAACTGGAGGCGATCGCTCGCTTGCGCAGTGAGATTTGTTGCTTGCGTCAAGGGGTTGTCGAGCACTCGATGGCTGCCGATGTGTCTTATTTATACGGCGCGATCGCACAATTGGAGCAATCCTTAGGGCTGAAGAAATACCGCTTGACCGAAGCCATCCCCCCTCAACAGCAGCGATCGCTCCCACAGGGCAGGGAGCGCTCGGCAGAAACGACGCCTCCAACCTATCTCCACGACGCATATCCAGTCCCCGTCACGGCCAATCGCACCTAGTTGTCCGCCCAATCTCGGCGAATTTCCTCGAACGGTAGGCAGAGGGTTAAACTTTAGAAGATTCTGAAGTTTAACATTGCTGTTAGCTGGCACGGCCAAGCTCGACAGGCAAGGAGAAGTCTGTATGGTTGTCAATCGGGGAGCCACTCCCACCGCCCAGGAGACCTTCGGCCAGATGGCGAAAGAAGCTGGGTTGCGCGGACGGGTATTTCTCACATTAGGAATTTTGCTCCTGGTGCGTTTGGGGATTTATATCCCCATTCCAGGCATTGACCGGGCCGCGTTTGCCGAACAGTTGGCATCCAATGATTTCTTGGGCTTTGTCAATATCTTCACTGGGGGCGGCATCTCCGCTTTAGGGGTGTTTATGTTGGGTATTCTGCCCTTCATTAACGCCTCTATCATCATTCAGTTGCTGACATCGGCAGTGCCCACCTTAGAAAACTTGCAAAAGAACGAAGGGGAAGCCGGTCGCCGCCAGATTTCTCAATACACCCGCTACCTCACCTTGATGTGGGCGATTATTCAGGGGGTGGGCATTTCAGTTTGGGTGTTTGAATTTGCCCAACCCGGCACTTCGCAACTCTCCTTCACCTTCGAGACGACCTTAGCCCTCACGGCAGGCTCGATGTTTGTGATGTGGGCCAGCGAGCTGATTACCGAACGCGGCATTGGCAACGGGGCGTCCCTGCTGATTTTCGTCAACATTGTGGCCACACTGCCGAGCGCTTTGGCCGATACTATCGATCTGGCTAGAGCCGATCGCGGCAGCATTGGCGGAATTATTGCTCTAGCAGCAGTGTTGATCGCCATGATTGTCTGTATTGTGTACGTGCAAGAAGGAACGCGACGCATTCCGATTGTTTCGGCCAAGCGTCAGGTAGGCCGCCGCCTCTATCGAGAACAGAAAAACTACCTGCCCCTGCGTCTCAACCAGGGGGGCGTCATGCCCATCATCTTTGCCTCTGCCGTCTTGATATTGCCCGCCTCGCTCGCAAACTTCAGCTCGAACCTCACCATCCAGAGAATCTCTGGCTTCTTAGCCCCCGGTACTTGGGCTTATATCGCCTTATATCTAGTTATGATTCTGTTTTTCAGTTTCTTTTATGCATCACTGATTATCAACCCGGTGGATTTGGCTCAAAACCTCAAAAAAATGGGTTCTAGTATTCCCGGCATTCGTCCCGGTCGAGCCACCTCCGAATATATTGAAGGGGTGCTCAATCGCTTGACCTTTTTGGGGGCAATTTTCTTGGGGGCTGTGGCGATTATTCCCACCATTGTGGAGCGAGCGACGGGGGTCACCACCTTCCAAGGGTTGGGGGCAACCTCTTTGCTGATCTTGGTGGGTGTAGCAATTGACACCTCCAAGCAGATTCAAACTTATGTGATTTCTCAACGCTATGAAGGGATGGTGAAGCAATAATGGTCCGTGTGATTTTAGTTGGTCCCCCCGGTTCGGGGAAAGGCACCCAGGGAGAGTTGCTCCAAGCTGCGTTCGGTATTCCTAAAATTTCGACTGGCGATATTTTACGAGCTGCCGTGCGGGACGAGACGCCGCTGGGGCTGGAGGCCAAACACTATATGGAGAGTGGCAATCTAGTGCCCGACTCAGTCGTAATTGGATTGATTGAGGAGCGGCTGCAGTCCGAAGCTGCTAGCGATGGTTGGATTTTAGATGGCTTTCCCCGCACAATTCCTCAAGCGGAGGCTCTCGATGCCCTGCTCGCCAAGCTGAACATTTCGTATGACTGCGTCATTTGTTTGGATGCGCCGGATGAGGAAATTGTCCAGCGCATGTTGGCGCGCGGCCGCGACGATGACAAGGAAGAGGTCATTCGCGAGCGACTGAAGGTCTATCGCGACAAAACGGCTCCTCTGATCGAGTTTTACGATCGCAAAGGCAGCCTGCAGGCGGTCAACGGCAATCGCCCGCCAGAAGTCGTCTCTGCAGCCCTCAAAGAGCTGCTACAGTTCGAGCAGCCGGTGAGCTGAGGGCAGAGCCCCTTGTGACGGATGCTGCTGACGAAATTCATATTTGGCAACATTTATCATTCGTTATAGATGTCTGCGGCCCCCTTCCCCTAACCCCTACCCCCAATTTTGATGCTGCTGGCGAAATTCATATTCCGAAACATTGGCCATTTGTCTAGATGTCTGTGGCCCCCTTCCCCTAACCCCTACCCCCAACTTTGGGGGCAGGGGAACAAGGCCCCGTAAGGATTTTCGGCTGTTTCTCCCCTCTCCCAAACTTGGGAGAGGGGCCGGGGGTGAGGGCCATGCAGAGGGCTTGATTGTGCCATCGCCTCGAGACCTAGCCTCTATGCGTTGCGCCGGCCACGTTGTGGCAACGATTCTGGCCGAACTAGAAACCAAGCTTCAGCCCGGATGGACGACGGCAGACATCGATGCCTATGCCGAACGGCGGGTGTACGAGTTGGGGGCCAGACCAGCGTTTAAGGGCTATCGCGGTTTTCCCGCCAGTACCTGCACCTGCATCAACCACGAGGTCGTTCACGGTATTCCTAGCCCGAGGCGGGTGATTCGGGGGGGCGATTTGGTTAAGGTGGATTTTGGCGCGATCGTGCAGGGCTGGTATGGAGATTCCTGCCTCACGATTGGGATAGAGCCTTTGTCGCAGCAGGCGCGGGACGTGATGCGGGTAGCAGAGCAAGCGCTAGCGGCGGGGCTGTCGGTAGTGCGAGCGGGAGCCTATCTGCAAGCCATTTCGGGTCAAATTCAAGATTGCATTGAGACCCAAGGATATTCAGTGGTGCGGGGTTATGTGGGGCACGGTATCGGGCGCAGCTTGCACGAACCGCCACAGGTGCCCAACTTTCGCACGAGCCAGTTACCCAATCCAGTTTTGCAGGCAGGGATGGCACTGGCGATCGAGCCGATCGCCAATGCGGGCAGTCACGAAACCCGCGTTTTAGGCGATCGCTGGACGGTGGTTACCACTGACGGCGCTCTGTCGGCACAGTTCGAACATACGGTATTAGTCACGGCGGATGGGTGTGAAATTCTAACCGATCGGGCGGGGCTGCCGTGAGGGATTGCATCAGCTCGGGTTAGGCTGGAAGGAGGAATCTCAATTTTTTAGAGACGATACATTGCTAACCGCAAGGAGGTTTAGTTTGGGCAAGCAAGATGTGATTGAAATGGAAGGGGTGGTGACAGAATCTCTACCCAATGCCATGTTTCGGGTAGATTTAGATAACAATGTAAATGTCCTAGCCCATATTTCTGGCAAGATTCGCAGAAACTACATCAAAATCCTACCGGGCGATCGCGTCAAGGTAGAGTTAACTCCCTATGACTTGACGAAGGGACGCATTACCTATCGCCTGCGCAAGAAGTAGTTGACCCAGCAGGTAGATTGCCCCCCTTATGCCCTCAGCTAACAGGCATTGCTAACGTTAGCAGGCAGGGGAGATCGATCCCAATGAAATTGAACGTCGTAACTTTAGGCTCGGCACAAACCGGTGACCGAGCTTTGGCGCGATCGCTCCCATCAGTGGGGAATAGAAAGACAGCGATTCTCCCTGGAGAGCCACCTCTCAATTGAGAAGGGGACCGCTAAGATGAAAAGGTGATGTGGAGGCTGAACTGTGAGTGACGTGCAACCGCCTAGGGATTTCATCGAGCTGATGAACCGAGCTCGACGGATTGCGTTTGGTACGGCAGCAAGCTTAGTGGAAATCTTACAAGACCCCGAAAAGCGGGATGCCAATCTGAAGAAACTGACGGAAGACTTGACCGACCTGGCTGACGAGTTGGCGGAAAAAGGGCAACAAACCGAAATGGAAGCTCGCCGCTATGTCGATTCTATCCTCAGCCCTAACAGCCCGAGCGGCCCCAGTAGCCCGAGCGGCCCTTCGCCCGCCCGCGTCGAACCCCTCGAATTCACCCCAAACGATGCAAAGCCCTCTGACAATGGTTCCAACAGTGCGGAGGAAATTCGGGAGCTCACCCAACAAATTCACAGTCTGCGGGAGGAGCTCGAACGGTTGCGCAAGGCTGACTCCCAGACCGACACCGACAGTTAGACTCAATGTTTACAGTTAGACTCAATTTTTACAACAGTTAGACTCAATTTTTACAGTTAGACTCAATGTTTAGGCCAGCCTTTCGTGCGTATCGACATCGTTACTCTATTTCCCGACTTTTTCACCTCGCCATTGCAGGCCAGTTTGTTGGGAAAGGCGATCGCCGCTGGCATTGCCACCGTTAACTGCATCAATCCGCGAGAGTTTGCCACTGACAAACACCGCCGCGTCGATGACGAGTGTTATGGCGGTGGTGTCGGCATGTTGCTCAAACCGGAACCCCTGTTTGCAGCGGTAGAATCGCTGCCCCATCTACCTCCGCGCGAGGTCATTCTCCTGACTCCTCAGGGGGAACCGCTGCGTCAACCGCTACTGCAGGAATTTGCTCGGTTAGAGCAGGTGGTGTTGCTGTGCGGCCACTACGAGGGGGTGGACGAGCGAGTGCGGCAACATTTGGCCAGCCGCGAGGTCTCACTGGGGGATTTTGTCCTCACCTGCGGAGAAATTCCTGCACTGGCTTTGGTCAACGGGATCGTGCGGCTATTGCCGGGAACAGTGGGCAAAGCGGATTCGCTCAAATCCGAAAGTTTCGAGCGGGGGTTGTTAGACTACCCGCAGTACACCCGACCGGTGGAGTTTCGCGGCTGGGAGGTGCCCCCCCTGTTGCGATCGGGCAATCACGGCGCGATCGCTCGCTGGCGTCGGCAGCAGCAGTTGCTGCGAACCTGGCAGCGCCGTCCCGATCTGCTAGAAAGCGTTACATTACTAGAAGAAGAGCGAAAATATTTACAATATCTACAAACGTTACCCCGACAAGCGCTGCAGGAGAGTGGAGATGTTCAGTCGTCTGATGTGGATGTGGCCCGTCACCGTATTGGTGGCGATCGCTAGTCCCGCTCTTGTAGTTGCCCAAGAGAATATCAACAATGTGTTTGAGGAAGAGACCCCCAGTCCGTTTGACCCCGATACGGGGGTTAATATCAATAGCTTGATTGAATTGTCTCGCCGCCTCAATGCTCCTGAAGAGGCTCAGGGGGCGAGGGATAGCTCGCTCGATCGCGAAGTGACTCGGTTTCGGCAGTCTCGGGAGCGTCGGTTTGGGCCAGATATTTTTGTGGAGGAGACAGAAACCTCTGTTGAAGTGATTGAAGAGACGGCCGAAGATTCTCTGGTTCCCTAACTCGACTGGCGTTTGTCGTTTCAGAAAGTAGGAACATGATTCATAATCTAAAACTCCCCGAGAAAATCCAAAGTCTCCGTTCTATGCCCGAGAAACAGGACAGAAGGAAGACGGCATCATCTCTGAAGCGGTCTTGAAGCATCTTGAAGACCTGGAAGATATTCGAGAGATGCCGAAGCAGCGCTGAAAAACCCTGGAAAACCTGAGTTCGATAGCTCTGCATTGCCCTCACCCCCGACCCCTCTCCCCTCGCGAAGCGTGGCGTCAGCCGTAAACTTGGGAGAGGGGCGCAACAGCCTCAAACCGCCTCATTCACAACTTCGCTCCTTTTTCAGAATCTCCCAGTTGCTGCCACGGAACAGAGGCAGTGGCATTCACGTTATCGACTATCCGAGCCCCCCCGATCGCCATCGAGCCAATCGCGGGCAAAAGCGATCGCCTCCTCTGCTGTCGCGATCGCCCCTGCAGCCTGAGCCAACTCGATCGCCTCCAACAGCCGACCTACAAGCGGACCAGATTTGAGATTGAGGTCTCGGATAAGCTCGCGACCGCCCACCAACAGCTGCTGGTGGGCCAGTGAATCGGCAGGATCTTCGTACCGCAGAATGATAGGCCGCAGGCGATCGCGATCGCCCCCCGCCGCCAGTGTTGCTAGAGCAACAGCAGGAAAGCAATCGGCCACAGCCTCGTAAAACTGATAGAGCTGGACGCGGCTGGGCTCCGCTCGGAGCAACTGCAACAGTTGGGGAACGTGCAGTGAAATTTTGTGCGCCCACTGCTGTTCGATGCGGCTGTACTTGAGACGGCGCAGCACCCCATCCAGTGAGTCGGAGGGGACGTGCAGCAGCAAAACGGCAAATAGAACGGTGGCTAGACCGGTGCGGCGATCGCATAGGGGACGGTTCAAGCTGGCGTAGTTGGCGGGATGGTGCTCGCACAGCCAAGCGCTAGCCAGGACCGCGTTCCCAGCCATTGCAAAAGAGGAAGGCTGTAGCTCGGGCAACCAATCTTGCAACAGCCCGTCTTGCCAAGCCGCTTGCAACCACTCGATTCCGGTTGGCCCCAGTTCGAGCATGTACCCTAGCTCTGCCCTCACCCGTTCCGCAGCCATCTTGGCGAGCAAGTGACGGCGCTCGATCGCGGCTTTGCGAGTAGAGTTCGCCAGCATAAACCCCAATTGGGCAGCCTGACGATAGCCGCGCAACAGTCTGAGCGGATCGGCAGTCAAATTCTCGGGATGCACCACCCTCAGACAGCGATCGCGAATGTCGCGACGGCCATCGAGCGGATCGATCCAGCGATCGCTATGCAGCTCGTAAGCCACTGCATTGCAAGTGAAATCTCGTCGCTGCAGATCGACCTCGACAGTCGGTCCAGCCTGTTGAGCAATGTCAATCGTGGCATCGTCCAACACAATCCGAGCAATGTGTCGCTTGGCATCTAGGACCACAAAGCCGCCGTCGAGGTGGCGAGCCAGATCGGATGCACATTCCACAGCCCCTCGCTCCAACACCAGATCGACATCCCGCACCGGCCCCAGCATTCGCCCCAACAACCAATCGCGCACTGCCCCCCCCACTAAATAAGCGGGCTCGGGCAGTAACTGGAGTGGAAATGGCAGTGCAATGGATAGCGATGAAACAGACACTCAATTGTGCTCCTCCGGCCAGTAGCAACGGCAGGCCAGACCCTAAAACTGTAACGGATAGCTCTCAAATTTCAGCGATCGCCGGATTGGGCTCAGTCCGATCGCTCTATTGGCAGGAGCTCTGCCCTCGGTCCCCTTCGATCTTTGGTGGCTGCCGATCGACCTGAACTCCCAGGAAGCTGCCTCACGATTCCAAATCGTCAACCGCTTTGGGGGTAGCCGCACTCAGCACTTCGCAGCCAGACTCAGTTACCAAAACATCATCTTCAATGCGAACCCCAATACCGCGCCATTCATCTCCCACATGGGCCAACGCTTCCACCTCGCGATCGGGAGAGATATAAATCCCCGGCTCCACCGTCAGCACCATTCCTGGCTGGAAAGTTTGCCAATCTTCCTCGCCTACCTTATAGATGCCCACATCGTGAACGTCGATGCCCAGCCAATGGCCGGTACGGTGCATGTAAAAGGCTTTGTATTTTTCCTCTTCAATTAACTGGTCAATATCTTCGTCCGCTTCGGGCACCAGCAGCCCCAGATCGACCAACCCCTCAGTAATCGTGCGAACGGCGGTGTCGTGGGGTTGGTTGTAGGTGTTGCCCGGTTTCACTTCGGCGATCGCCGCTTCCTGTGCCGCCAGCACCAACTCGTAAATCGTCTTTTGGGCGGGAGAAAACTTGCCATTAATGGGAAACGTGCGGGTGATGTCGCTGTTGTAGTAGTCGTAGCAACAGCCTGCATCGATCAGCAGCAGATCGCCAGCTTGCATCTGGCGGGAGTTGTCAATGTAGTGCAGGATGCAGGCGTTCGCGCCCGAGGCCACGATCGAGGGATAGGCTGGTCCGATCGCCCCGTTTTGGCGGAAGTGGTTGTGAATCAGGGCTTCGATTTCATATTCGTATTTGCCCGATTGAGCCGCTTCCCGCGCCAAATTGTGAGCTTCGGTCGCAATCCGAGCCGCCTCCCGCATCAGTTGTAGTTCCGCTGGAGTTTTGACGCAGCGCAGCGAGTGCAGGATGGAGGAGAGATCTGCCAGCATCGTGGGGCCGCGACCGCGACGGGGATATTGTCGCAACTGCGCTTGCCAGAAGCGATAGATTCTGTGGTTAAAGGACTCGTCAGAACCGGGACGATAGTAAATGCAATCGGCATCCTTGATGTATTCCGGCAGCTTCTCTGCCAGTTCGGCGATCGGAAATGCCTCATCCGCACCATAGCGTTCTTTTGCCCCTTCCATCCCCGTGCGGTAGCCCGTCCAAATCTCTTTTTCGCGCTCTTTGGGCTGAACGAATAACACAAACTGATGTTCGGGGTGATGGGGAGCCAACACCGCCACTGCTTCCGGTTCGTTAAAGCCGGTGAGATAATAAAAATCGCTATCTTGCCGAAATGGGTACTCGACATCGTTGTGCATCACCGCCATCTGAGCACTACGCACGATCGCAGTACCCTGTCCTAGCTTTTGACTCAATTGCTGGCGGCGCTGTTGAAAGGTTTTGGAGGTAATGGTCATTCAGGCAATAGGGGGGGTCGGCAAACTCTCACCATTATGTCCGATCGCGCTATCAAACCGCGTCGGGATCTCTATCTTAGCCAGGGCGGTGGAAGATTCGGGGACTCAGAAGAACAATCGCCCCTTCGGCAGGACATTGATGGAGGTCGAGATAAATTGGCTTGCGAATTGGGGTCGCGATCTCCGAAATCGAATTGCCTATAATGAATAGCCGAGTTCTGCACCTGCCGAGGGCCTCAGTTTCCTTGCAGGCAGAGCTCCCTCGCTCTCCAACAGACAACTCATCCCTGCAGACAAGATTCTAGCCCCTCCCATGAAGTCACCCGTTTGGACTGTTTTACTCCTAATCGTGCTGCCTTTAGCAGCCTGTGCTCCTTCTTCTACCTCTACAACTGAGGTGGAACCATTTGTAACGGGAGCAATTCCCGATCGCGATCCCGAGAAACTGCAGCGTCGCTATGGGTTGCTGTCTGACTATTTGGAAGCAGAGCTGGGGGTGCCAGTAGACTATCGACCCGTGACGGATTATACGGCGGCTGTGACCGCCTTTCGCGTCGGCGATTTGGATATGGTCTGGTTTGGCGGTTTGACGGGCGTACAGGCCCGCTTGCAGGTGCCGGGGGCCGAGGCGATCGCCCAACGGGATATTGACGAACAGTTTCACAGTGTCTTTATTGCCAATGTCGATAGCGGTATTGAGCCTTTCGATAGCTTGGCCGGTTTGACGGTGTTTGAGGACAGCCGCTTTACGTTTGGGAGCGAGTCGTCCACTTCGGGACGATTGATGCCGCAGTTTTTTTTGCAGCAGGCTGGCGTCGAGCTAAACGAGTTTCGCGGCGAAGTGGGCTTTTCGGGATCTCACGATGCCACGATTCAGTTGGTGGAAGCGGGAACTTACGAGGCGGGGGCAGTGAACGAGCAGGTGTGGCGCAGTCGGCTGGAGGCGGGGGAGGTGGACCGCGATCGCGTGCGGGAGGTATGGCGCTCTCCCGCCTATTTCGACTATCACTGGGTAATTCGCCCCGAGGTGGAGGATCGCTATGGAGAAGGGTTTAGCGATCGCGTCCGAGAGGCACTCTTGCAACTCGATCCAGAGGTACCCGAACAGCGAGAGATTCTCGACTTGTTTGGGGCTGGGCGGTTCATTCCCACCCACGAATCCAATTACGCTCAAATCGAAGCAGTGGGACGCCAAATTGGCAAGATTCAGTGAGTGACGGACCTCCCATTTGCCAGTTGCAGAACGTCAACCAGCGGTTTGGCAACGTAGAAGCATTGACGGGGGTCTCTTTGCGCATTGCGGCAGGGGAGCGGGTGGCCTTGATTGGTCCCAGTGGCGCGGGCAAGAGCACACTGTTGGGACTGTTGAACGGAACGGTGTTTCCCACCACTGGAACAGTGACGGTCTTGGGGCGAGATCTGGCGCAACTGGGACCGCAACAATTGCGACAGGTGCAGCGCTCGATCGGGACGGTCTACCAGCAGTTTCATTTGGTGGGCAACCTGCGGGCGATCCATAACGTCAATGCCGGTCATTTGGGACGTTGGCCGGGGTGGAAATCCCTCTGGTCGTTGATCTGGCCGCAAGAGGTGGAGACCGCGAAGCTGGCATTAGAACGGGTGGGTATTTCTGAGAAGCTTTACGAACGGACCGATCGCCTGTCGGGGGGACAGCAGCAGCGGCTGGCCCTCGCTCGCGTGCTGGTGCAACAACCCAAGCTGATTTTGGCGGACGAACCCATTGCCAGCCTCGATCCCGAACGCAGCCGCGAGATCGTGGATTTGCTGCGGCAGTTGTGTGTCGAGTCGGGTATCACATTAGTGACGAGCTTGCATGCGGTGGAATTTGCCCGCAGCCATTGCGATCGCATTGTCGGGTTGCGTCGGGGCCGCATTGCCTTCGATTGCCTTGCTGCCGAAGTCAGCTCCCAAATGCTGCAGGATCTCTATCGGCTTGAGGGGGGGTAATGCAGCTTAGCTGGGTCAAACGGTCGGACAGCGGTCGCCTGTTGTGGGGGATAGCTTGTATGGGGGCGATCGCCTTCGCGCTGGCTTACGCGGGGGGATTCGGACAGGATGCGGTGAATGTCGGTGGCTTGCCGCTACTTTGGCGATTCGTCAGTGCTAGCCTGCGCCCCGATCTGAGCCTCGACTTCGTGCGTCTCGCCATGCACGAGAGTGCGGTCACGCTGGCCTATGCTGTCTGCGGCTCGGCTTTGAGCGTGATATTGGGAGCGATCGGCGGATTGCTGGCGTCTCGGGTATGGTGGTCTGCTGTCAGTGCTCCCCAGCGTCGGGGAAAAACGGTTTTGCCTCGGGCGATCGCCCGCGCTCTCCTCGCCGGTCCGAGGGCGATCCACGAAGCCATTTGGGGCTTGTTATTCGTCAGCATTTTTGGCTTGGACTCCCTCAGTGCCATCCTCGCCCTTGCCATCCCCTTCGGGGCTATCACCGCCAAAGTTTTTGCTGACATCCTCGACGACACGCCCCCCCACGCCCTCAACGCCTTGCTAGACAGTGGCAGTCCTGCCGCGATCGCCATTCTCTACGGTTTGTTGCCCCAAGCCTTTTTGAATTTACTGTCCTATTCCTTCTACCGGTTTGAGTGTGCCCTGCGCTCTGCGGCGGTCTTGGGCATTATTGGGGCTGGCGGTCTCGGCTACCAAATCCTGCTCAGCCTGCAATCGTTGCGCTACGAACAACTGTGGACTTTGTTCTACGCCTCGATCGTTCTGAACGGCACGGTCGATTTCGCCAGCGCTCTGCTGCGCCAAAAACTGGGGGCCCCCAATCGGCTAGATCTCAACGCTCGCAAGCTCGGTCGGGGAGCTTATCGTCGCAGTTCCGGCGGAGAGCGGTATTGGCTGGCCGGCATGGGGGCGATCGCCGCAACGTTAATTCCCCTGTGCTTTTGGTACCTCCATCCCGATCTCTCTAAACTTCGATCGGCACGCACCTACGAGCTTTTGGGGGATATCGGTCGTCAGTCGTTTCCCCTCCATCTCAACGGTGCGGATCTTGCTAACCTGTTGCACCTGTCTCTGCAAACAGCAGCAATGTCGGTGTTGGCGATCGCCGTCGCGGGTTTGGGAGCTATGTTGCTGGCGTTTCCTGCCGCCCACAATTTTTTCCTGCCGGGAGGATTGCTCGATCCCACTGGCGGCGATCGCCGCAGTGGTGCGGTGGCTTGGGTGGGGTTACTGCTGTCGAGGGGATTGCTGCTAATTTTCCGAGCTATCCCCGCGCCAATTTGGGCCTTGGTCTGTCTATTTGTGTTCTTTCCGGGGGTGCTGCCGGGGGCGATCGCGCTGGGCATTCACAACTTAGGGATTTTGGGACGGCTGATGGCGGAGGCCATTGAAAATCTCGATCGCCGCCCTCTTTTGGCCCTCAAGGCGCAGGGGGCTCCTGCTCTGCTGGTGTTTGCTTACGGCGTCATTCCGGCAAGCCTGACTCGATTTGTGGCTTATGTTCTCTATCGCTGGGAAGTCTGCGTGCGGGAGACGGTCATTGTGGGTTTGGTGGGGGCAGGGGGGTTGGGTCGGTTGTTGATGGAGCAATTGAGTAGTTTCGACTATCGAGGGGTGATGGCGTCGTTGTTGTGTTTGGTGGTGCTGACGGCGATCGCGGATGCTGCAAGCGATCGTATGCGCAAAGTGATGCAGTAGATCTCTCTCTCGCTTCCAGCAGAGAGTTAGGCGACAGTAGCATAACCATTACATTCATATAGCTATTGAATAGGATTTTTCACAAACTGCTTCCTGCAACTCTTACAGAGGTAACATTGTTTGCCTCGGCGATGACCATTCTTCGTCACCTCACTAGATTGGCAGTGGGGGCAAATCATTACATTCATTACACTGCTGAGCCGATCGCTTTTCATATAGGGCTCTAAATAAGCCACCAGTAAATCTTCGCTCTGCTGAATTAGCCGTTGACGATGTTCCTGTGTATCACTGTGCAGAGCTGCCAGCATTACGGCATTACTACTGTGGACACATACCTCTGCTAGCAAAAGACACTGCTCCCTAGGTAGCACAGGGTTTCGCTGCCCTAGAATATGCGCTAGAAAGCTGATGGATTCCTGAGTCATACTGTCATCAATCGATTGAAAAATCATGCGGGCTCGATAAAACTGTACAAATATCACTCGCGACACAGGATCTTGAAAGAGTTCAGCCGCTGCTGCTATCAGGGTATGCATCATTGAGCGGAGCGGTAACTGAACAATGTTTTCAATATCTATCGCCTGCCAAAATTCCTTCACCCGCTCTGTATGACGTAGCTCCATCGCCTTAAAAATGGCTGCTTTGTCGGGAAAAAACTGATACAGAGACCCGACGGCAGTCCTAGCTTTGGCCGCAATGAGGTGGGTCGTCGCGGCTTCGTAGCCCACTTCATCAAATACGGCGGCAGCAGCAGCCAGAATTTTTTCAACTCGCTCCTTACCACGCTGCTGTTTAGGTTGACGACGGAGACTCAGCGGACCACTTGACAAATGTGACTTTTCTGTCATATTTAAGACACGACGGATTTTTCATAATTCTATATTCTATGGAGGATATAATGCGATCGATGCTTCCAGGAGCGCCGTGGTTATTGGCGCACAAGTCAATGCTGCCCACCAATAAGCCTGTGAAAGTTGCGCTCTATGGCAAAGACTATGTCCTGTGGAAAGACCGCAACAACAATGTCCAAGCGCTGCCCAATGTTTGTTCTCACATGGGCGCAATGCTATCTGCGGGTTGGTGTGAAGCACAAGAAGATGGTTCGAGCAAGGTTGTTTGTCCTTTCCATGCACTAGAATTTGACACGGAAGGGTGTACCGTCTTGCCAGGCAGCGGAAAGCGGACAAAACCTCTATTAGAGCCGCTCAACCTAATCATTCAAGACGACTTTATTTGGTCTTATGGAGAGCATGAACCGCAAATAGAAATTCCCGATATTATGGATAAAATAACTGCAAATTACGAATTTGTGGGGGCAACCGCAAATACAAGCGTTGCCACCTCGCTGCTGTCGATGCTCCTAAACAACCATGATTATAATCACCAAAATGGAACACATCGAGACCTGTTTCGCATCGAGGAGGTTCAGTTCGAGAAATTTACCGATCGAGGACATTATTCTGAGGCATTGTTCAAGACTCCAACCGCTTCTCCAACCTTGAGTGAAGTTATTCGTAACCCAGCCGTCTTAGCGCTGCCAAAAGTGATAGAAGCTCATCTGGAGAATCACTTCCCCTCATTAGTGATTTTGCATGCAGAAAGTCCGATTGCTACCATGGCTCAATGTCATTTTTTTGTTCCCGAAGCAGACGATCGCACTCGTACATATATCCTGCTATTCGCAAAGTCCAAGAGCGTAATCTTTAGGCTTATGAAAAAGACATTTCTGAATCTAGGCAAAACGGTCGTTGCACAGGATATTGATATATTGACGCGACTTTACGCAGATTGTCCCAAGAAGATTAAGCTCAATAACGAGGTAGGAATGGACTGGGTAAGTCGAAATTTTAAGAATTGGCCAAGCATCGTTGAGCCCAATCTATCGCTATAAGAGCAATGAATGCCTGAGAAATGGCGTCAATACTCGTACAAAATTTGATTTTCTACTTCTACTCAAATCGATGAAACGCGCGATCGCACTTTTGGCAGCTTGCTTGGCAGTAACCTGCGTTCTGCTCCTCAGATGGAACGCGGTGGATGCTCGACAGATTGCAGGAGATCGAGTGGAGATGGTGGCTCAATTCGAGCAACTGGCCCAGCGATCGCCCCTCGCTCCTGCCACCTATACGTTTGCGTTGCGAGATTTACAAACGGGAGAATTGGTCGCCAGCTCGGGGGGCGATAACAGTATGGTGCCAGCCAGCACCCTGAAGCTGTTTGCCACCAGTTTTGCCTTCAGTCAATTTCCCCTTTCCCAACGTTGGACCACTCAAGTGGTGCTGCCCCATCCAGTCCGAGAAGGAGTTGCCGAGTCGGTGGTGTTGGTGGGTAGCGGCGATCCCACCCTCGGCAGTCCCCAGATTCCGGGTAATCCCACGACGGCTCAAATCCTGGATGGGATTGCGACTGCCATCCGAGCTGCCGGAATTCGGGAGATTTCAACCCTGGTAGGCGATACTAGCGCCCTCGACATCGAACCGATTCCCTGGTCCTGGACCTACGACGACTTTGGCAACTACTTTGGGGCCCCCATTAGCGCCCTCAATCTGCACGACAATCTCTACAAACTCACCTTTCGTCCCGGTGTGGTTGGCGGACCGGCGGCGATCGCCTCGATCGAGCCCCAGCTCGACTGGCTGGAGTTTCACAACGATATGCGAACCGGTCCCGCCGGTTCGGGGGATAACGGCTATATCTTTGGCGTACCCGAAAGTCACGATCGCTGGTTGCGAGGTACAGTACCGGCGGGCAACTCATTTTTTATTTACGGGGCCATGCCCGATCCGGCAGATGCCTTTCTCAGACTGCTGCGGACGCGGTTGCAAGCCGCTGGCATTTCAGTAGGGGGAATCGAACGGCGATCGCAGGCTTCCCCCACAGGCGAGATCCTCTGGCAGCAAGCTTCTCCTCCCCTGCTCGACATCGTCCGCCACATCAATGGCACGAGTTTTAACCTCTATGCCGACGGCCTATTGGCTCTTGCCGCCCAACAGAAAGCAGGGACCGCAGCAGTGACATCTTGGCGGCAGGCCACTCAGCTCGAAACTGATTGGGCCAAGTCACTGGGCGTGCCCGACCGAGGGCTGCGGATTGAAGATGGCAGCGGTCTCTCCCGTCGCAATCTCGTCACCGCCGAAGCTCTCACTGCCCTGATTCGCAGCGACAGTCTGCAATCCTGGTGGCCCCAATATCGCAACACCCTCAACCCCAGTCACGGTCCCGGACGACCGGCAGGGGCAGCCCGAGGCAAGTCGGGCTTTATCGAGGGGGTGCGGACACTGTCGGGGACGATTCGCTGCAAGAGCGATCGCCAACTGGCCTTCAGTATTTTGGTCAATCACTATGACGGCACCATCGCCCAAGCGGATGACTTTATCAGTGACGTGCTCGATCGCGTTTGGCAAACCTATTGAGACATGAACTCCAATTGCCCCTTCGAACTGGTGACTACGGGCGATGGCTCCATCACCTTCTATTCTGAAGAGTTCGATCAAGCCTTCCACAATCGCAGCGGCGCGCGGGCAGAGGCGATCGAAAAATTCCTATTGCCCTGCAAAGTGTTGGATTTAGCCCCACAGCGGGCAGAGCTTCGCATCCTGGATGTCTGTTTCGGCCTCGGCTACAACTCGGGGGTGGCTTTGGAGCGGATTTGGCAGGTGAATCCCACTTGTCGAGTGGTCTTGTATGCCTTAGAGCGATCGCCTGAAGTCTCTCGCCAAGCCCTGCAGTTGGGATTGTGGTCCGATTGGGAATTTGCCTCCCTTTGGCAGGCTGGATTGGAAGTCGGAACAGTGAAAGGCGATCGCCTTTCTGTCCGATTCTATTGGGGCGATGCCCGCCAAACCATTACCGAGATACCGGTTGGGGCGATCGATGCCATCTTTTTCGATCCCTTTTCCCCTGCTGCCTGCCCCCAACTGTGGACCGTAGAATTTCTCGCCCTTGTCGCCCAATGCCTCAACCCCACCGGTCGTCTCGCCACCTATTCCTGCGCCGCCGCTGTCCGCAGTGCTATGCAAGCCGCTAACCTCTACATTGGTTCCACCCCCCCGTTCGGTCGTCGCTGGCCCGGGACCGTCGCTTCATTCTCCAACGGGGATCTGCCTTCCCTCTCGCAGGCGGAATTGGAACACTTGCAAACTCGGGCCGCTGTCCCTTACCGCGATCCGACTCTGAGGGCAACGGCAGCAGATATCCTCAAGGCTCGCCAGCAGGAACAGCAAATCTGCCAACTCGAATCTACGTCCCGTTGGAAAAAGCGCTGGAGTGCTCGATAGGGGTGTTTGTCAAGCTCGGAGCACCCGGATGCGTTCTTCCGTCGCCCACCAAGGATCGTCAAAGAATTGGGGAAGGGGACTGGTGCCAGCTTGCCCCAAGATCGCGAGGCGCAATTCGCGATCGAGCCGAGCACCCGAGCCGTAATAGTCAGAAGTGACATCCTTGCGGGTGCCCAAACTCGGCATATTCAAAATATCTGGCTCGATCGCCGACTGACTGACCAAGATCTTGAAGATATCGAGACCGCTGCTATACCCCTCGGGCACCTGCATCTCCAACAGATATTCGGGACCCGCCCCCACCAGCAGCAGTGGGTCTGAGGGCTTGATGCGGGCAGAAAATGCACTTTTATAGGGATAAATCAAGGCAGTACTTTTCAGCCGCCGATCCAGCGAGACGACGTAGAAGTAAAGCGGATCGGGAGCGAAGTGGGTGAAGGTAATCGTCAGATTTTGGCCAGCCTCCAGTTGATACTCTCCAGCCTCGTTGCGCTCTAGCGGAGTGGCTGCTGGCTCTTTGAGGCTGCCTCGGGTGGCCGGCTCCAGGAGCTGCAAGAACTGGATTTTGACGGTATCGGCAAGATAGGACTCGGGAGCCTGCAAGGCAGCAAGATTGCGGTAGGCTGCCACCTGTTCCAGAATGCGCTGCATTCTTTGATGGAGCGATCGCAACCGTTTCACCGGAATGCGAAATGCTGCCAAGGCCACAGTTTGCCCCCGCTCGTACAGTCGAAACACCGACTGCGCTTGCGCCACCACCCGGATATCTGCGGCATCGACATCTTCAATGACACGCAAAAGGGGGACAGCGGCGATCGCTGCGGCCAAATCATCTTTCGAGACTTCGCCATTCTCAATGGCTTCTCCTGTTAGCGCCACAGACAGCAGCTGCGGCTTCAAAGTCGCTTCCGAATCGGACATAAGCCTTTATTTTGCGGATTATCACTAATACTGTAACGGTTTGTTGCGCAGTCTTAGCCGATCGATGGAGATCGATCCAGCACGGTTAGCGATGAGTTTGGATTGGTCCTTAGCGCACTACGAGCACAGTTTAGAAGATCTATGGAGCCAAGCGAGCCTAAGAACGATTGGACGGAAGAGTGCATAAATGACCTCCGGTTATTCCAGAGGCTTACCTCGATTTAGTGAGGCAAAAGGTAGTCAATCCCGCCTCAAACGTACCTCGTATGATGGGTAACTTTTCTGCCAACTCCACTTCAAAATTGGTCGGAATATTGTGAATATGGAGCGATATAAGAAACCCAATATTAGAAATATTTGCCAGAAAAAGCTAATATAACTCTGCTCAAATTTCAGACATTCTTCCGGTACCAAAGTACTATATCACTGATAAACAAGCGTCCATTCGGCGATATCACCCGAAACTCAACATTATTGTTGCCTTGTATGATGGTGTTCGTTGGAATGATTTCTTGAACTGCATGCCAATCTGTAACCCTTTCAGTATGGCCTACAACATAGTTACCGTTTACTCTCACTTGATAGGTGACATTTCCTTCTACAATATCAAAGTCTGCTTGCCTGAGGGCGTTCCATGTCAGCAGACCACCTTCACCCAGTTGTGGGGCTTCAGAAATATTTTCAACAAAGGTAACGCTGTCGCTATCTCCGGGGTAGATCGAAGAAAGAATAGATGTAGTGTCTAAAAGGGTTACAAAATCTGCAGCTACTGGCATGGTGACTATCTCCTTATTCACTTTTTAGGGACAAAATTTCTAATTAAGCTATAAAGGAAGGGAAGCCAACCTTCCAGACAGTTGCCATAACATTACCTGACAAGAATTCAATCGGAATAAAATCAGTCTAGAATGCATTTGCTTCTTGTCTGATGAAAAGTCAAGCATTAACTGTCTCATCTGTTATGTCTATATCTATGGAGGCAGCTTGCTTATGCAGGTGAAATTCTAGAGAATTCGAGATTGTCGAGATGGGCAATCAAATTAAACCGCAAGCCAAAGCGCCGACGGCGATCGTCACATGCTCGATCTCGATTGCACGGCCGCTGAGTCCGATCGAGTTCTTGCTTCCGCCAGTGCTTGAAGTTCTTCGAGGGCAATCTCCTCCTAAGTATCCTGGCGGGGGAGAGTGGTTTTGCTGTCCGAAGCAACACAGCTACCGATTGACAGAGCGCACAAGAACATCGGGGAAAGCCTTTCTCGAGCTTGAAATAGTCCAGATAAGTGATAATTATCTGGACTATTTATATGGTGTAATAGCTGAAATTACTGCTGGATAAGGGTTATAGCCGATCGCCATTATGAGGCGATCTTTCCCATCCCTCTAGAAATATGACTAAAATGCAATACCGAACAGTACAGTGTAGTCTCCGATCGCGTCGTGACGAGGGTCGCGGCCAAACACCATCATCTTTACTCAGGGCGATCGCCCTAATTATCTGGACTATCGACAGGTAAAACGCTTAAATCGCAACAATACGACACATCGCCCACACAATCCTCCCAGCAACCCAGCCCTTGTCCCCCTCCACAGCCAGCCAACTCCCAGTTTCAAAAATTATCTGGACTATCGGGCAAGCCATTCAGTAAGGAACTCGTCGCCCTCCACCTAAACCAGGGCAGACAGCGACACTTTTACCACTACTGCCAATAGCAAGATTTTGTTATTCCCGGCTTAAGGTTTTGTTAACCTATTTGAATGGCATTAGCTTGGTTGCGTTTAGCCAGTAGCACTAGGTGGTTCGTCAGTACCATGACCGGGTGCGGCAGTCCTGCGATCTTAATTCTTTTGGAAAGAGATCGATTGTCGGGTGGTGGCCTGGTTTTTGCCGGGTGCGGCGATGGGTACTTGCCTGGGAGCCTGGGCGATTTCCAAAGTGCAAACTGAATGGGTGGGTTTATTGCTTGGAATAGTGTTAATTGTGTCGGCACTCGGCATAGTTTCCGGAATTCACATCTACCAGTGCGTCCGTTAGCCGCTTATGACCGGGCTTATGGCAATGGTCTGTTTGTCAATGCCACAGCTGAGCTAGAAGCGGATCTACTGCTGCGCTTAGCGGGGAATCGCTGTGTACGGGGTGCCCCCCCCACCCTACTGTGGACGAGGAGCCCCCCCGAAACACGGGGTCAAATTCAAGTTCAGTGCCCCTGAAACCTGGCCAGTAGCCGACGAAAGCATCGAAGTGGATGACCCGAAGCTGGGCCGAGTTAAGGTAACCCGTTGGCACAACTACCATTTTCTCAACTCAGCAAAGCGCCCCATGGACATTGTGCGGGTGGAGGTGCTGCAGCCGAAAGGCCGCAGGCGCAAGTTCAAGCCCCTCTGGCTAGCCTGGGTGGGAGAGAGTCCCCCGCCGTTAGAGCCGCTCTGGCAGAAATACCTCAGGCGCTTTGCCCTCGAGCATTGGTATCGCTTTGCCAAGCAGCGCTTACATTGGACACTACCGCAGGTGACAAATCAGTCAGCGATGGATACCTGGAGCCAGCTTATCGTGCTGATGAGCTGGCAATTGTGGCTGGCGCGGGATGAATGCATCGATGCGCCCTTGCCTTGGCAGTCAGCCCAAACTAAGCTGTCTCCAGGCCGCGTGGCACAAGCCTTTGGCGTAATTTTGGCCGCAATTGGCACCCCGGCTAAAGCGCCCAAACCCCGTGGAAAAGCCCCGGGCTGGCCCAAAGACAAACCCCGCACGCCGAGGCCCCGCTATCCGACGGTCAAAAAACGAGCCTCTAGGCGCAAAAAGTCAGTGAATTCACCTGGCTCTCCTCAGCCCAGCGCGGCTTAAACAGCTTAGAGCTGCTCCACTTTGACTAGAACTCAGCCTCCCAAATGGGCTGAGTCACTTTCGGCTGGCTGCTCATCAAGGGCCGCTGCATCCAATTTCTTAAAACTCAAGTCCCAAGGATTCAACAGTTTCACCCCCATCCTTTTAAAATCCTCGACATTTCTGGTGACGACGATTAAACCATGAACGATGGCAGTTGCAGCAATCAAGGCATCGTAGTCGGGCATAGGATCGGGGACGTGCAGCAACGCACACCGTTGGGCGATCGCGGTGGTTAGTGGGATGGTTCGTTCTGAATAGTTCGTGAGGACTTGTTTGTCAAACCATTCCCGCAGAATTTTTCCTTTGCGGCTATCTTTGCGCTCTGCCTGCAAGATGCCGCGTTCGATCTCGAATATGGTGACGACAGAAATGTAGGTTTGCTCGCCGGGTGTTGCTTTTGCCCATTGCTCGACGCCGCTGTTGACTTTCGGACTGCCAACTTTGCGAAGTTCGGAGACGATGTTGGTGTCGAGGAGAAACATTACTGCAGGTCTACCTCTCGCGCAGCCACCACTGCAGTGCGTTCGGGGTCGAAGTCAATGTCCGCAGATTCGGGCATGGCAAGTAGATCGGCTACGGTCTTTGTGGCTCCAATGAGTTTGTAGTATTCCTCTACGGTTAATAGGACGTGGGCGGGTTTGCCTCGATCGGTGATAAATACGGGGCCTTTTTCTGTGGCTCGCTTGGCTTTGCCTACATCTTGGTTGAAGTCTCGGCTTGAAATGGTTTGCAAGGTGCTTCCTCCACGGCATGTAGCAATGTGACTACATTGTATGCTGTCTGCAGGGTTGATGTGGTGAATTTCAGTGGGGGCGAGATAGTTTGCGGAGGGGTCGGGCGATCGCTAAAATCGCATATCTTTTTATCTCTACTTTCAAAAATCTATCCAATAGGCCAAAGCCTCTCAAACTCTCCCTTCTCTCCCAAAAAATCGACAAAATTAGCAAATTCTTCCGAACCATCATCAAACAACGTATGCCTGTTAGAACAAGTTTTCCCATTCATCGGAATGGATTAGTTGGAAACGTGAGATAGGTCATCCCTATCAAGGGAATTTCTAGAATTTTTTCCATTTATTCGTATGGGAAAATACCCATCATCGGAACGTATTTCGAACCACCGAATTGTAATCCTCATGCGACATCACCCTGAGCGGCAAAACCCCATCCCGCTCCCAGCGACACAACAACCGATACCCCACAGGCACACTCACAATTCGCCGATCCCACCTCATCCGCTTCCCCCCCAACTCCCTCACACTCTCCCCATCACCCAGCACCTCAATAATCTCCCGCGCCCTCAACACCACCTTCCGAGGCAAATGCCTCAACTCCACCCCATCCCCCTCAAACAAACGCCGCCACCGCAGCCTCTCCTCCCGCCTCTCCAACAAGCGATCGCCCCCCTCGCAACGGCAACAACCCTGCCTACTCCTCCTACTCAAGGGGATTTACTCGTCACCCGTTAAACCCCACTCCACATCTTGACGAATAAACTCCTCCATCAACTCTTCTCGATGAGACTCCAAAAAACGACGCAAAGCATCCAGAACAATTTCATCTAAATCTCGAAACCATCCTGCATCAACTAACTTTTGAGCCTGATTTATCAAACCAATGGGAACTTCAGTCTGAAGGGGTGCTGTTTCTAATGGGTGCATTTGTTTGGCTACGGTACCTATCAATATGATAAGGCGCTGGATGGTTAGACAGTTCCAAAGCAGTGAGCGGACAAGGCAAGGGCGATCGCCTTCCCAAAGTCAAAGAGGTCGAGCGGGAACCCTGGTGGCAGCAGATGTGGGGTGAGTAAAGGCAATTGAACACGCTTACGCCTTACACTGGCGAGGACTCAGTTAGGTTTGCTCGAACGATGCTATCGAGTAAGAACAGGCCCATTCGTTTGTTCAAGCCCTCATTCAGCTGCGGGCAACTGTGCTGCATCAGACAGCGGGGACAGCCGAAGTCACACTCACAGGATTCCGCCAAAGACTTCGCCCTCGCTGCCAGCTTTGGCAACTGCTGGAAAATCGCCTCCGTCGCCCCGTTCCCCCCTTCGCAGGTGTCGAAAAAGTAGCCCACCGTCCGCTTTGCCTCTCGCTCCACGACGTAGTTCGCATCCTGGCTGGAGCAGAGCACCACCTGAGGGAGAGCGGCAATGGTCTGATGCCCCATGCTGTGCAGTCCTAAAAAGTCGCAACCACTGGTCCACAGCGCGCGCACGGGCTCGGGAATCTCAGCACCGTGGGCGGCCTTGAGTTCGACTTTGACCCGGTCCACTTCTGCTTGTAGAGCTTTGCGCAAAGGAGGATTCAGTTCGAGGCAGACAACCGGAGCGCGATAGCGGTTGTGATAGGGCTGCTCAAATACCACCTCTTGCTTCACCTCGGTAATTTCTGCCATCCGTAAGGAACGCTTGCATTGCGAGCACAGTTTTCCGTTGAGAGCGCGACGAAAGTTGGCACACTTGGGATTCATGCAGGTCGAAGCGTATTCCCGCGCCATCAGCTTGAAACCGACAACTGACGACGTTAGCTCCCCCCACGCCAGAGACAGCTGGATTTTTCCCTGCGGCAACGCGGCTTGGCTTCAGGGTCGGTAGGAGATCCTACAGACGCGATCGCAGTCGCTTGCCCCTCAGGCAGGCAAAGACCTGCGATCGCGCCATAAAATTACCTTCGTCCAACGGTGAAGATTCGTGCGGCGATCGTTATCTGGACTATTTGGGATTCCTTCCAGCGGGAATTAAGCCGTCGTAGCCCCTGCAGCCGCTTCCTCCGTCTCCGACTCTACTTTCGAGCGAGGGTTAACCACAAACACCGAGCAAGGAGCGTGGTGCAACACGTAATTACTCACACTCCCCAACAAAAACTCCACCGCTGCATTGCGTCCCCGACGACCCAACACAATCGCATCTGCCCCCCACTCCTCGGCCACATCGCAAATGGTGCGACCGGGGTCGCCAAACCGATAGCTATACTCCGTGTCGAGTTCTGCCGATGGAGCCCGATTGGCATAGCTAGAGAGAGCCGCTTCAGCGCGATCGCTAAACGACCGCAACAACTGCAACCCTAACTTCTCCATCTCGCGAGTTTGCTGCATATAAGCCTCTAAATCTTCCCCAGCCCCCGACAGCGTCATCCCTTCAAATAAGGCTGTGACGTGCAAGAACAACAGTTTGGCCCCCGTCGCGCCCGCCAGAGTGACAGCTCGATCGAACACCTGTTCGCTCATTTCCGAGCGATCGAGGGCAACCAAAATCTTACGCACATAACCCCCTTTGCCCGGAAAATTCGCTCGGGCAAAATCCTTACATCTCAATTTTAGGAAGGCGAGCCGCTTGTCAGCGATCGCGATCGCAATAATTATCTAGACTATTTCAAGCAGTAGCAGGTCAACTGAGCAATTGGAACTCACGTGGGATTGGCCTGTCCTGTCGATAAACTTCTCAGGGGTCTAACATCCCCGAAGTCACTACTTCGCAAATTGAATATCGAGCGTCCGCATATAAATTTGCATGCCTGCATCCTGAACGGGGAAGACAAAAGCATCTTCATCCGATTCATTGTGGTGGGAATGCCAGAGGCTCGGCGGCGTAACAAAGACACTATACGGTTGCCAAGTCACTTTGACAGGATTGATGATATTTCCCTCACTATCAATAGATTGACCAATGAGAGTGTAGGTATTTGCTTGTGCGGACACGGCTAGATCGAGAGCAATGGAATTATGGCGGTGGGGTTTCTGGGTAGAGTGAGGGGGCACAAGGTTATACAAGGACCACATAGTATGAGTTGCAGTGCGAGTCGCTTCACTTTCGGGATTGCCTAAGATTACGCCATTGCGGTTGAGGTTACGCCGCACACCTTCATCTCGAATCCGTTCAATTTCATTGGTGAGATACTCCCGAGAGTAAAAGGCTGGTTCGAAGCGGGGCCTACTTGGCTGCACGCCGAGATAAGCCAACATTGGTGCATCGTGAACCCAATAGAGCGCTGCATCTTCAGCGGCAAAATGGGTTGCTCCAGCATTCATTGGCAAGGTAAAAGAATCACCTTGTTCCCATTGCACAATGCCGTACTCCGTCTCAGTTCTCCCCGTCCCCCGCATCACATAAAATACTTCTGAGCTTGAGGTGACTCTCGCCTGAATTGCTTCACCCGGATGAATACGAATGTAGTTGGCAAGGAGGTTTGGAGTGGTTGCGAAGTAAGCTGTCCCCAATTCCATGGATAAATCTAGGGGAATAATGCGAGTGTTCCCAGATTCGTGGAGACTTGCAGGAAAAGAACGAATTGGAACTTCAGACAAACGGGGATTTGCGGCTCGATGATATTCCCAACTGATTGCCGACTTCTGCCAATTTGTATTGACTACGCTCATCTCTTCGCTCCCAGTCAACCAACTCACCTCTTGTGCAATTATAAAGTTTTGTATCGGCTTCGGCAATTGCTCGAAGACCGCTAGCCCATTGCAAGCAAGGTCAAGTTTCAGATTATATGAACATTTATTACGCAAATGACTGTTGTAAAAAGTGCGCCTTGTTACAGAAAAACTAAGTCTGCCTGATAGAAGTGCTTGAAAGCCAGTTATCACAGGCTTTAGAGGGAAACCAGCAGGTCACTCAAATCGACTTCAAGCTCTTGTCAGACCTTTGCTTTGGCTTGCAACTTGGCCATCAACATCTACCGAGATTTTGGGCTGGCCCATCGAGATCGAGCTCGGCAACGATGCGGACAATGGATGGCCATCGGCATTCCTCGATCGTCATACTCGGGCAGCTCGGGCAAAGACTTCACCCCAGCGATCGCCCCCTGCTCTGCGGCTAGTGCCAATCCCAACGCATCCACAATGTCGTCATCTGCCATTTGCCGCTTGAGATAACTTTTTCGCACCTGCGCAAACCAATCCCTCGCCTGTGGCAGAACCCGTGCCAATAATCCCAATCGCTCCTCCTGTCCCTCTAATGTTTTCTTCTTCGCCCGCAAAGGGCGATCGCCATTCAACTTAAAAAACAACAACTCTGGATGGCTCTCCAAAACCCGCTGACACAGATCTGGGCGTGCTAGCAACACCTCATCCACCTGCCGAATCTTGCGAGTAATCTGCCAAGACTGTTTCGAGATCTTCTTGCCCGTGCGCTCGAAATTGCGATCGCAAGCTTCCCCATAAGACTCCGCATAGACCGCAGCCCGAATTGGCGGATTGAACACACTAGAGCTAAAGCGACCCCCCAGCGTTTTTCGCAAGAGGCGATCGCACCTCCGACTGGCTTCCCCCTCTGCCAGACCAATCGGAATATCGACAAACGTCAGTCCCGTCCGCCCGAACAATTCCAACAGTTGCGCGCCCTCCTCCAGCAACCAATGCCTGCAATCCCGTTCTCCCACGCGGGCGATCGCAAGCCACCCCCCTCGGCAGCCATCCATTCCCGCCGCCTGAAATTCAACTGACATCCGATTGCCATCTCCAAGATGTCCGCGCACCGCAGAGGAACTCGATAGGGGGATAGCCTCTCACCAGCCCCTCAAGATGTTGGTGGCATATACCGCACCAAAATCGCCTCCAACTGATTAGCACTCTCGCTCGAAATTTGGCTCAGATCCGTCAAGATAGAAAACTTCAGGGCATCGTGGGCCTGAGAAACCGGCGGGCTCTCGCTCAATCGCCGCACCACTTCGCGCACAACCATTTGGGCATTCGCTGCATTCTCGTGCAAATTCTCAATCACCATCTCCACTGTCACCGCCTCGCGATCGGGATGCCAGCAGTCGAAATCGGTCACCAGGGCTAACGTGGCGTATGCGATTTCGGCTTCGCGGGCCAGTTTGGCCTCAGTCACATTGGTCATGCCGATGACAGCGGCGTTCCAGCTTTTGTAGAGCAGCGACTCCGCTTGAGTGGAGAAAGCCGGACCTTCGATGCAGACATAGGAGCCCCCTCGATGGACGGCGATCGCGCTCGGGGAGACCGCCTCGGCTGCTTCGTACACCACATCGGCTAAGGCAGCGCAGACGGGATCGGCAAAACTGATGTGGGCCACAACGCCCTGGCCAAAAAAGGTATCGGTACGGTGTTTGGTGCGATCGATAAACTGAGTGGGAATCACCATATCTAAGGGCGCGATCGCCGCTTGCAGCGACCCCACAGCAGACGCCGAGATCAGATACTTTACCCCCAATTGTTTGAGGGCATAGATATTCGCTCGAAAGGGAATTTCGGAGGGCAAGAGGCTGTGGGTGCGTCCGTGGCGGGCCAAAAAGGCGACGCGGCTGCCTGCGAGAGTGCCAATGCGGATGGAATCGGAGGGTTCGCCGAAGGGGGTGAGCAGGGCCACCTCCTCGATGTCCTTCAGATCCTGCATGCGATACAGCCCGCTGCCCCCCACGATCGCGATGGGAGTGGGTTCGATGGGAAGAGTCGTCATGGTGCTCGGTCTAGAGTGCGGGGCTAAGTTAGGCGATCGCGCGGCGAAAGGCAAAGAACTTTTTCAGGAAAGTCTGCAGGCCGGTATTGTTTGCATAACTTTTCTTCTTGAACTGTAGGGCAGCCTTCGCACTAATTTCCGACAGAGTGGGATAGACGTGAACCATTCCGCTCACTTTATTGATGTCGAGACCGTAGGTCATGGCCATGACGTATTCGTGAATCAGTTCTCCTGCAGAACGGCCCACAATGTGTGCCCCCAAAATCTTGCCCTTCGGATTGCAAATCACCTTCGCAAACCCGTAACCGGCCCCCTCGGCCAGAGCGCGATCGACCTCGGCAAACTGATGTTCCACCACCACCACATCGTCTCCATATTTCTGGCGAGCTTCCGCTTCCGTCAGTCCCACCCGACCCAATTCGGGATCGGTAAACGTCGCCCAAGGAATGACGCTGTATTTGGCCTTGCTGAGAAAGGAGAAAAATAATGCATTTGTCAGCACCACCGTGGCTTCGTATCCCGCCACATGGGTGAATTGATAGCCGCCAATAACATCGCCGCAGCCATAGATTTTGGGGTTCGTCGTTTGCAGCCTCTCGTTCACCACAATCCCCCCCTTACCCACTTCCACACCAGCCGCCTCTAGATTGAGCCCCTCCACATTGGGTTTGCGACCGGCGGCTACTAGAATCTCGTCCGTTTCAATGCGGTGGCCGCCTGCATGCACAATCTTTTTGCCGTTATAGACCTCCACCTTCTCCAAGCGAGTCCGAGTCAAGATTTCGATCCCTTCGTAAATCATTCGATCCTGTACCACTCGGGCGAGGTCGGGATCTTCTTTGGGCATAATGACATCGCGGCTGGCCAAGATCGTCACCTTCGAGCCCAACCGCGAGAAAGATTGACCCAATTCGCAGCCAATGGGGCCAGCCCCAACCACCACTAAAGAACTGGGTCGCTGCGTCAGGGAGAAAACTTCAATATTGGTCAGATAGCCCGCCTCTTTGAGGCCGGGAACGGGGGGAGCCACCGGATGGGAGCCCGTGGCGACGACGAAGGCGCGGGCTTTGAGATCCCGTCCGTTGACAGTGAAGGTATCGCGATCTTTAAATTGACCGCTGCCATAAATAACTTCCACCCCCAAGCCTTCGAATCGCTCGGTAGAATCGTGGACGGCGATGGTTTTAATCACGTTTTGAACGTGGCCGGTGGCACGGGCAAATTCAATATGAGGGGGTTGGGTATTGACCCCCACGAGCTCGCCCGTTTTGACAGAGTGGGCCACCTCGCCTGCGTGGATGAGGGATTTACTGGGCACGCAACCGTAATAAAGACAGTCGCCACCGAGGCGATCCTGCTCTTTCTCGACGAGGGCGACTTTGGCATGGAGTTGGGCGGCGGCACTGGCCACGACTAGCCCCCCCGAACCACCGCCAATAATCACAACGTCGTAGGGAACTGCCACAATGCCACCTTCCTTCTTTGTGCGGAATCGAACTTTGTCCGAGATCGAATCTCTGTGCAAATATTAGCTTGCGGGAGTTGCCACCCACTCAGCGCCAGCCTCGTAAGCCATCCTAGAAGCGTCCGCAAGACCACACATGAAATTTCACTTAAAAAAACCGATGGCTCGGGGTCGATCGCCAGTTACGTCGATCGCGATCGACATTTATAAGGTTATGGTTCGGAGCTGTCTAACCCCGGACAGCCTGCCTTTTGCCAGTTGGCGATCGCCTGGGCAATTGCCCCCTGCGAAGCATCGCGAGGAGCCAACCGTCCGCCGCCGTTCGCCTGGCTGGATTGAGCCACTCGCACCGCAATTGGCAGCCAAGGGGCGGGACGATCGCGCGGGCGAACGAGATAGACCCGATAGGCCCGCTGCAATTGCGATCGCCCCGCCGCATCCCCTTGCTGGCGTTCGAGAGTGGAAAAGTAAACTTGCGCCAGTTCGTCATTCCCCTCACCCCAGTCCAATAACTGACCGCCACCATCAACGACTGGAACCACTTCGGGAAAACCCACAATGCTCACGTGGGTGGGGGTATTGGCTCGCCTGAAGGCGCGATTGGCATAGGCGGGTAATTGAGCGGTCATGGCCTCAGCCCAGGTTGTGGCAGAAGCGATGCAACTGGAAGGAACGGCGGCGATCGCTAGGGGAGGAGCGGCGTTAGCTGCAGTTGCCCAGACGATAGCAAAAGTTGGGAATATCGCTCGGGAAAAAAGCATCAGATGGGGCGATCGAGGGCAGTGAGGCGATCGGCAATGGCGGACATCGAAGCAGAGGGAATTGCCATCAAAGCAACGTGCTTGGGAGGCGTCAAGCATTCATTCAATCGAGAATAACGCCGGTCGTGGCGATGGGCTTATTAGAAAAATCTCACAACCTGCAACAGGGTCAGTGAGGAGTGTACTATACTTCAATGAATTCGAGCTGCCGCAAGCATTGCGCTGATTGGCATAGCCGATTGACGCAGCTTGGGTAGAGTTAAAGTTGTAGCCTGTAAACTCGGCTGTATCCAATATTCCCAATCATTCCTGTTCCACTTTCAGAACGAACCCACTGCCACCGTCAGCGTTTATGGATTCTTCTCATTCGATGCCTGACAATTCGATGCCTGACAATTCGATGCCCGATCGTTCGATGTCTAACGAGACATTCGTTCGCCAGCAGCAAGTGGAACGGCTGCAACAGCAACTGTCTGAGTGCGAGCGCCTTGCCGATCGAGGGCGCATCGAGTTGCAAGCCAAGGCCGCGGAACTAGAGTCGCAGTTGGCAGTGCGACAGAAGTTAAACGATCGCCAGCGCCACGACATCGAATCTTTGCAAGAGCAGTTAGAGCGGCAGCAGTTGGAGGCGGCCCGCGAGTCCCGTCAGTGGACGGAGCGTTACGAGCAACTCCAAACAGATTTAGTCGAAGCACGGGATGTGGCCCAGAAGCGGGTCGAGACAACACAGCGGTTTAAGGCGGAGTTATCGCTCTCGCGCACGTCGGTGGTGGAGCTTCAAACTGAGTTGAATGGACTCAAACAACAGGTGGCTGGCGAACGGGCAGCCTGGATGGAGCAGCGGGAATTGATGGAAGCTCAACTGGCTGGGTACGAAGAAACCGAGGTGGAGTCGGCCCAGCGATGGCAGGAGGAACGGGAAGCAGTCCAGCGCGAGCTGCAAGAGCAGCGGCAACAGTTACAAGAATTAGGACAGCAGTTGCAGGCGTGGCGACAGCGCTGCGAGGCTGCCGAACAACAATGGGCAGAGCTGGAAGATCGGTTGGGCGATCGCGATCGCCTGCAAGCCCAAAACCAGTGGCTGACCGAGCAGTCGGAACAATTACAGAACCAGAATCAGTTGCTGGCCGAACAGGTCGAGCAGCTACAAACGCAACTGAGCGAGTGGGAAGTGCTGGCTGGGGTGCAGGAGCAGTTACAGGCGAGCGAGCGGCGCAATCAGGAGTTGTTGAAGGAATCGTCTGAGGCCCGATCGCTGTTGCCCCGGCTGGAAACAGAGGTAGCTCGCTGGAAAGAGAAGTTTGCCAGTTTGCAGATGCAGCACATGCGTCTGAAATCGGCATTGGAGCGTTCGACCTCAGGGCGTGCGAGTAGTATGCGCTCGTTTGATGAAAAACCGGCCAGAGTGGGGGCAGTTAAAGCTGCGATTGAAGCAACTTCAGAGGACGCGATCGGAGGGGGTGGGCGATCGGGGGCCGATCTGCCTGGCTTCATCCAACACCGCCCTTAGCTGGCATTAGTCGCTTCGACTGCAAATCTTGCTTGGAGGCGAGCCGCTCTAACCCCTATTGGCCCATCGTTGCAAATACAGTAAAGTTCAGACGAAGTTTGGGGTTCCAGTATGGCGCTCACACTACAGCAGCAAGTGGCC
Source organism: Synechococcus sp. PCC 7336 (assembly GCF_000332275.1). NCBI lineage: Bacteria > Bacillati > Cyanobacteriota > Cyanophyceae > Synechococcales > Synechococcaceae > Synechococcus > Synechococcus sp. PCC 7336. Next base: position 2,935,937 of record NZ_CM001776.1, on the reverse strand, counting down.
CAAATGATTGTGGTGCGGGCTTCAGGCCATTTACTCGACTCGCAGGCTGGGTATCCCCAGTGGGAATGGCCCCGAGAGCAACTGGAGCCCCTGATTCGGCAGACCGGCATTGGGGGCGTACTGCTGTTTGGGGGCACGGTGGCGGATGTGGCGCTGCGGATTCAACAGATGCAGGATTGGGCCAACCTGCCGCTGCTCGTCTGTGCCGACGTGGAGGCGGGGGTGGGGCAGCGGTTTGCGGGGGGGACGAAGTTTCCGCCCGCGATCGCCTTTTCGACCTTAGGCGAGCGGGGGGTGCAGTGGGCTCGCCAGATGGGACAAATTGTGGCCAGCGAGGCAGCGGCGCTGGGGATTAACTGGCTCTTAGCTCCCGTAGTGGACGTGCAGAGCAACCCCGATAACCCCGTCATCGACATTCGTGCCTTTGGCCGCGAGCCCGAGCAGGTCTCTGCCCTGGCCGCCGCATTTATTGCCGGAGCGCAGTCCGCTCCAGTTCTCACCACCGCCAAACACTTCCCCGGCCACGGCGACACCAGCATCGATTCCCATCTGAACCTGCCCACCCTACTCCACAACCGAGACCGCCTCGAAGCTGTCGAGTGGATGCCCTTTCAGCGAGCGATCGCCGCTGGCGTCAGCACCATCATGAGTGCGCATTTAATGGTGCCGGCATTGGACGAGCGCTGGCCGGCCAGCCTATCTCCTGCCATCCTCAATGATGTCATTCGCCAACAATGGCATTTTTCCGGCCCGATCGTGACGGACGCCATGACCATGGGGGCGATCGCCAACTACCCCAACTCCGACACCCCCCTATCCGGCGGGGAGTTAGCCGTTCGCGCGGTTGAAGCCGGAGCTGACATCATTCTGATGCCCCCCGATCCGCAAGCGGCCATTACCGCCATTTGTGCAGCAGTAGAGAACGGCCAACTCTCTCGCCAGCGCATTCAGCAATCGCTCGAGCGAATTTTGCAGGCCAAACACAAGGTGTGCGATCCCAAACGTATGGCTCCTCCGAGCAGCGGCGATCTGCTCTCCGATCGGGCGATCGCCTCCCCAGCCGTACAGCCCAGCCCCCCAGCTCCCCTGCCACTGCTCGCCGACAAGCCCCTCTCCACCTCCAGCAGCCTCAATCGCCTGCTCGTCAACACTATCGCCAGCAATACAATTAGCGGCAAAACAGTGACCAGCAACAGACCTGATAGCCAGATACTTGCTAGCAAAACTGCCGCCCCCCGCTCATCCGCCACCCTTTGCAACATTGTCAGCATTAGTAACAGTGTCGGCACCCCCTCCGCCCGTCAATGTGCGAACGAGATCGCCCGCGCCGCCATCGTCTCGATTCGCAGCGAAAATTTGCCACTGCAGCCCGAGCCAAACTGGCTCAATTGGATGTGGAGCGATCGCTGGCTCGGGGCCAACTATCTCTCCCCCACCAGTCCGGCGATCGCCGCTGCCACAGCCCACAGCCTTCCTACGCTGCTAGCCGATCTCGACACCCCCCTCTCCATCCTGACCGACGCCCTCGATCGCGCTTCTGGCTTGGTGGTCCAATTGTTTGTGCAGGCTGGTCCCTTCCGGGGCTTTGGGGGATTGCCCCCCACCGCTCAACACCTGCTGGTGGAGCGCTGGGAAAAGGTGAAGGCCATTGTGGTGTATGGCAGTCGCAGTTGTAGCGATCGCCTGACGGCCCTCTCGGAACCCTACGACATTCCCTGTCTGTATGCGGGCGATCGACGGGATATCGCGCAGGCAGAAGTTGCCTCGAAACTGTGGGGGCAGGCGTTTGTGGCGCCGGAAGCTCGCCCAGAAGCTTAGGGAAGATCTGGCGGATGGCGTAGAACTCACACCAAAGCCCCTCAAATGCTTGTCTGGACTTTCGCCTCAACCGCTAGCATGAATGGGGAGCAATCTAATCTCGCGGCGGCTATGGACGTTTTTCGCTTGCCAGTGCTATCGGATAATTACGTGTTTCTGTTGTTCGATCCGAGCGATCGCACCGCTGCCGTCGTCGATCCCGCCGTTGCCGAGCCCGTCCTGGCCAAACTGCAGGAACTGGACGCCACACTCATCGCCATTTTCAACACCCACCACCACTTCGATCACGTGGGCGGCAATCGAGACTTGCTCGCGCGCTATCCCGACACCGTCGTGTACGGCAGCAGCGTCGATCGCCAGCGCATTCCGGGTATTCAGGTAAAATTGCAAGACGGCGATCGGGTGCAATTTGGCGGCGAAACGGCTGAAGTGCTCTTTGTTCCCGGCCACACTCGCGGCCACATCGCCTATTATTTCCCCACTGCGGGCCACTTGTTTTGCGGCGATACGCTGTTTGCGGGCGGCTGCGGGCGACTGTTTGAGGGCACGCCCGCCCAAATGCTGCAATCCCTCGATCGCCTGCGCCATTTACCCGACACCACCCAAATCTGGTGCGCTCACGAATATACGCTCAAAAATTTGCAATTTGCCATCACTGTCGATGGCGACAATACCGCCTTGCAAGTGCGCTTGCGCCAAGTACGGCAGGCGCGATCGCAAAACAAACCCACCATCCCCTCCACCATTGGCCTAGAAAAACGCACTAACCCCTTTCTGCGCTGGGATTGCCCAGCCCTCAAAACCGCCGCCAAGATCGAAGAACCCAACCGTGTTTTTGCCCGCATTCGCGGTATGAAGGATCGGTTTTAAGATCGCTTAACACTTCTCAGCTTCCCCCCTCATACAGCGCCAGTTCCCCAAGCCCGTGCTAGTATTGGCACCAGATTTGGTGTGTGAGTGCCATGAAAGCAGATGGATTTCCACATCAGCGGCGGTTGTATGAAGCTGCTGGCGATCGTCTCTGGAATATTTGGCCTCGAAGAGGCTGGGGTAAGGCGATCGCGATCGTGGGTTTACTCCTCCTCTGGCTGGCCATCTTTCTGCAGGAGCCTGCCACCGCCCAAACCCTCGATAGCCTGCAGCAGGAACGGCAACAGATCCAGCAACAGGTTGACGCCGCTAGAGCTCGCACGCACGCAGCGCAGCATCAGGAAAATACCGCTCGCGGCCACTTGTGGAATCTTCAGTCCAACTTGGGGGTAATGCAGACACGCATTGACGACAACGAATTTCGCCTGCGCAAGGCCGAAGCGGATCTGGTTCGCTTAACAGAGCAATTAAAACAATCTGAAGAAAAATTAGTCCAACAAAAATCCAGTACCTCCGCTCGCCTGCGCTACCTGCAGCGACAGGGACAAGAGCGCTGGTGGGCTCTGATGCTGAGCAGTCAGGATCTGAATGATTTTTTCGATCGCCGCTACTATCTCAAACTCCTGTTCGAGTCCGATCGCAAACTGATTGGTAACTTGCAAGACACGGCAGCAAAAATCGAACGCGATCGGATTGCCCTCGAAGAGCAGAAAAACGAAATTGCCTTGCTGTCTCAGCAACTGGCGGTGGAAAAACAGCAATTATTGCAGCAAGCCTCCGTGCAAACGCAACTGGTCGGTCGCTTGCAAAACCAACGGGCTGCCTATGCCGCCGCCCAACGCCGTTTGGAAGCGGATTCGCAGCGGGTTGCCAGTCTGATTCAGCAGTTGACGATCCAGCAAAATCAAGCCAGCGGAGGCGATCGCCCTCAGGGCACCGGTCGCCTGCAGCCCCCCGTTTCCGGTCCTGTGACCAGTCGGTTTGGCTGGCGCGTCCACCCCATCTACCGCACCCGCCGCCTGCACACTGGCATTGATTATGGCGTTGCCACCGGCACTCCCGTTCGAGCTGCCGATAGCGGCACGGTGATTTATTCCGGCTGGTACGGCGGCTACGGCTACACCGTCATTGTCAATCACGGCAACGGTCTGACCTCTCTGTACGCTCACAACAGCGGTCTGACAGTCGCCAAAGATCGGCCAGTCACCAAGGGACAAACGATCGCGCGATCGGGCTCCACCGGACTCTCCACCGGCCCCCACGTCCACTTTGAAGTGCGCCGCAACGGCCAGCCCGTCAATCCCGCCGACTACTTCTAGGCTGAAGCTCGGAAACTATCCTGACCTCCTGCCCATCTGCGGAGGTGACGCCAGACCGCAAATGCACGGGATTTCATCGGGGCTAGAGGGCTAAATTTGGTACGATCGCAGCTAAACGGATCGAGACTGTCGGACTAACCCCGCCGACTAGTTACATACTGCGAACATTTGTTCCTCTGCAACGTCTGTGGATTGATAACAATTTGTGGAAGGGAGAGCTTGTCGGTGGATATCGAAAACGTCAAAGCCATTGTGCAGCGTGCGTTAGCAGATAAACAATTGACCCGTGCCGAACAAGCCGAGATCATGGCAGCCATCTTGGCAGATGGGATTGTCAGTCCTGAAGAGCAAGCTCTGCTCAACACGATTTTGGAAGATATTCGCGAGGGCCACATCGAGACGGTGGACTGAGCGAGTTTAGCCCGGGGGGGATTTGCAATAGGATGGCAAGCTTCGATTTCAGGCGAGGAAGTCGGGCAAACGGGTAGTCTGAGGAAGAGAGTTGTCCCCCAACCGCAAGACAGCAGCCTCGATCGAAGCGGAGATACATCTAGGAGCGCTGAACTGCCCATGCCCACGCCCCCCGACCAAATGCGAATGCGCCTGCGCCGAGCGGGAAAGATCAGCTTCTGGGTACAAGCAGCGATTGGCGTCCTGTCAGGAATCTTTTGGTTGGTGGTGCTCGCCGCCCAAATTGCCAACGGGATTCAATCTTTTGGCTCGACGATCGCGTTGTGGGCTACATTGGCCACCCTCCTGACCTTAGCGGGCAACTGCCTGTTAACCTTCCGCTACTGGAGAGGGGCAGAAACCAGTCGTCTGAAAATCGTGCTCTACGTCAGTTTGATTGGAGCCTTTGTGGCCCTGATTAGTTCTGCCGCCCAAATTGGCGATCTGCTATCCAGTTTGATCTTTCGCCAAGTCTTAGTGGCTCGCCAAGAAGAGTGGGGGCTACTATTAGCGACCATCAACACCAACATCACCCTGGCTCACTTGAGTAGCCTGACAGCAGTGCTGTGGATCTATGGCGTGCTCGATCGCGATCGCAAATCGAGCCGCTAGCGAATCGAGCCTTCAGCTCAACCGGATGTTCCCATCCACCTGCAGCCGCGTGTACGGTCCCACCTGACAAAATTGCTCGACCAAATCTTCTGCAGTGGCAGGAGAGAGCCAGCCCAACTGGCGCAATAGGTGTAGGGCGATCGCGTATTTAGCCCGACTGCTGCCATCCGCCACCTTAATCGCCAGCCCCATGCCCTCGCCGACGCGGCCCACGCACTGCACCCCCTCCGCGCCCGACTTACTGACTAATTCCCCACCCGCAACCTTCATCAACTCGGTATCGAATGCCCCCGGCCCCGCCACCATCTCGGGTTGATGGATCATCGCGCGGGTGAGGGTTTCGAGATCGAAGCGATCGCCTGCAGACAGTTGGGCGTAGAGGGTGGCCATTTGTCCCAGTTGCAACTGGTAGGTGGGGGCACCGCAGTCATCCCGCGCCATTAATAATTCTTCGGCGGGCATTTTGAGTAGATCGCTGAGATGCGATCGCACCAATTTCTGCACCGGATGATTGCGATCGAGATAGTCTAGCAAGCTCCAGCCCTGGATGCGGCAGCACATCAAAAAACCGGCGTGCTTGCCAGAGCAATTGTGAAACAGGGCACTCTTTTGCCCTTTGGGCACCGGGCACATCAGGCTTTCCGCCTCCAGATCCGCCCGCCACAGCATCGAAAACACCTGGCGCACGTGGGACATGCTGCCTCGATGGGAACCGCACATAATGGCCAGGTCTTTATCTGTCAGCTCAAACCGTTCCTGCGCCCCCGAAGACAGGGCCGCCAGCGCTTGAAAGGGTTTAAACGAGGAGCGGATAAACGAGATCGAATCGCCGTTCCCGGCCACCGACAACAGTCGCCCGCGAGCATCCGCCACGGCAGCCCAAGCAGTATGGGCCGATTCAGGGATGCCTTCCCGCAATAGGTGGACGGTAATGGAGGGTGACGAAGTGCGACGCTCGAGATCCATAGAGGAGTTGATAGGGATTTATACAGGGTAAACCATTCAGGACTCGGCATCACTATCGCTGACAATCTGGGCAGTGGCAAAGTAACCGGCTGCAGTCAGGCGATCGAGCACCTGTTGAGTTTCAGCTCGGGTGGTATATTGACCGGCAACGAAGATATTGCGACCGGCCAATTGCGCGGCGGTGGCAGTAGAAACCAATGACTGCAACTGACTCAGGGTGTCATTGTTACGGGGGGTGACGATGATGCGGTAGCGGTTGCTGGGGCTGCTGGCAACGGCAATCACATCTTGGGTGGCGGGCACGGGGGCAGGAATGTCAGTAGCTAGGGGAGGAGTGTCTGGACGGGCAGTCTGCGAAGTGCGCTCGGGGGCAAAGGGCACAGCACGGAACTCGTCGGTGCTGTCGGAGGGTGTGGCAGTCGCTGTCGGAGCAGCCTCTGTCGCAGTCGTGGCGGCAGGAGCGGCCTCAAGCGGCTCAGCCGCCACCAAATTGGGCACAGCAACGCCACTATCTGCAGCATTACGGCTATGACCTGTGGACACTTGACCCTCAATTTTGTCCAATTCTGCAATCTGGTTGCCGTGGGCTGCAAACACCAGTTGGGTGCGGGTGGCATTGTGGATGTGCAGTTCGCCATTGCCCTCGAACCGGTTATTGCCCGGATCGGTCGGGGTACCCAAATTGGGTTGAGCACTGGCGATCGCCACCAAGCCAGCCTCTAAGTTTTCGCTAATAACATTACTTCTTAACACTGGAGTAGTATTGCCGGTCAGCACCAAACCACTGCGGTTGCGGGAGATGCGGTTGTGGGTGATGTGGGGAGCCGATCTCCCGCCAGCGGTAATGCCGTAGCCAGTTTCTTGGATGAGATTATTGACGATCGTGGGGGTGGAGGTGCCCAAAATCGTAATGCCGTTGGCACCGTTGCGATAGAAGCGATTGTCTTCAATCGTGGGGGCAGAACTGCCCACCATAAATACGCCATCGTGAATACTGCCGGTCAAACTGTTGCGCTCAATTCGGGGGGAGGTGGACTCCAACCAAATGGCATAACCCCGGCGACCCTGATTGAAGACCGTCACGCCGCGAATTTCCGCACCATCCTGCGGCAAAAGAGCGATACTTTGGCGAGCCAGCGTGGGACTGATAAACACGCCGCCCCCCTGAATAATGTGGGCTTCGCCGTAGTTGCTTTCGTTCCCTCGCAGCGTCACGCCCGTCGGAATCGAGATCGGAAACACTTCTCCGGTTGCGGCGCTGTAGGTGCCGGGAGCCAGTTGAACGGTGGTGCCGGGTAGAGCGAAGCGCAGGGCAGCCGTAATCGTCCGCAGCGGCGCAGTTTGCGAGCCATTACCCTGGCTGTCACTGCCTCGCGTCACATCCACAAACACAGTCCGAGCAGATGTGGCCCGCGAGATCGCCCCCCGATCGCCACTTTGAGCCAAAACTGGCAGCACCGCGACGATCGGGAAGCTAGCTAGTAATCCTATGCCGAGCGCGATCGCCGCTCGCCAACCGCATCGAATCCCTCCGCCAGATCCATTTGACCCATTCCAATCCCGCTGCATTTCTATTCTCCTAAAACCCGATCGGATCGCGCATCAACCGCTGTCATCGCTCGTTCTCTAGGTTGATTGTAACGATTTCCCCCCGATTGAAGGAAGTCGATCCCAGTACACCTAGACAGACTTTTAAAACACTACATGTAGTATTCCCCGAGATCGTCGATCGCGCTCGCATTTTCCCAATAAAACTCTCTCATTTTAGTAATTCTGCGCGCTCTTTCCAGCCACACAGCAAAATTTTCAGACACTACCTGTGGAATTTGTCCTCCTGGCGGTCGTACCGCCGCCAATGCTCGGGACAGGGTTTGTCTGCTCTTGGCGGAACTCGCTGCTAGCGCCAACCCTCAAGCGCTAGGATGGGAACGCCTCATTGGAAGGAATACCCATCGTGCCCGACTCGATTTTGTCTGGCTTGCCCCCTCAGAAACCCGAGGCGATCGCCCGTATTTTAGATGCCAACCTCGATCGCGCCCGCGAAGGATTGCGCGTCTTGGAGGATTGGTTCCGCTTTGCCAGTGAAGATCGCGCCCGTGCTGAAGACTGCAAAGAGATGCGGCAGCAGCTAGCCTGCTGGCACGGCGATCGCCTGCGACTGGCCCGCGACACCCCCAACGATCCGGGCACGCAACTGCACCCCGCAGCCGAGGCTCGACGCACTGGAGTCAACCACTTACTACAGGCCAATTGCAGTCGCGTCCAAGAGGCCCTGCGGGTACTAGAGGAATATGCCAAGCTCGATAACCCCCAGATGGCTGCCGATTGCAAGCAACTGCGCTATCGCAGCTATGCCCTCGAAAACGCCCTGATGGGGGGGCAACTGCGCGATCGCCTGCGCCAAGCCCCACTTTACTTAATTACCTCCCCCCTCCCCAATTGGCTGGAAGCTGTGGAGGGGGCGCTAGAAGGAGGGGTGCGACTGGTGCAGTATCGTCACAAAACGGCAGATTACCGCACCCTCAGGTCCGAAGCTAGCGCGCTCGCAGATCTCTGCCATCGGTTTGGGGCGATCGCGATCGTCAACGATCGCGTCGATCTGGCCCTCGATATTGGGGCCGATGGCGTGCATTTGGGCCAGACTGACATGCCGGTCGAAACCGCCCGCCAAATGTTAGGCCCCCACCGCCTCATCGGCCAATCCACCACCAATGGGCAGGAAATGCAGGCGGCATTGGCGACATCGGCAGACTATATTGGCGTCGGTCCCGTCTACGCCACCCCCACCAAAGCAGGCAAAGCTCCCGCTGGCTTAGAATACGTTCGGCTCGCGGCAGAGAAAGCCACCGTGCCTTGGTTTGCCATTGGCGGCATTAACGAGCAAACCCTACCGGAAGTGGTGGCTGCAGGTGCCCGACAAGTGTCGGTGGTGCGATCGCTGATGGCAGCCCCAGATCCCATCCAATCGGCCCGCCAGATGCTGCAAATCTTGGCATCGGCCCCTCTCTCTCACGCCTCTTCTCAATCGCACGCCTCTTCTCAATCGCACGACCCAGCGAGACAGTCCCATCCCACGGGAGAATAGCGATGAATTTAGCTGTGAACGGCGAGACTCAACAGATCCCCAACAACCTGACAATGCGTCAAGTCCTGATCTACCTCAAGCTAGAGCCCCGTATGGTGGCGGTGGAATACAACGGCGAGATTCTACATCGCCAGCATTGGGACGAGACGGTTTTGGCAGAGGGCGATCGGCTCGAAATTGTCACGATGGTAGGCGGAGGCTGACGGAGTCATTCCCTAAACCCCTCTCCTGCACTAGCCTTGCTATAATGACCACCTACTGCCATCCCAGCAATAATGAATTACATTTCAATCGAAGATTCTGACTTAGCCCGCCGTGCAGAAGAATTAATCAAAGCCTCTCAAAACCGCTACCGCATTACCGTCCAAGTGGCCAATCGGGCCAAGCGCCGCCGTTACGATGATGCTGACGAGGTGGATGACAGCATGCTCAAACCGGTGAAACGGGCAGTGTTGGAAATGTCGGACGAGTTGACCGAACCCGAGATTATTGGGGACTAGTGAGCCGCTTTCTGATTAGTGGATTTGGCCGCGATCGCCCCGGTATGGTGGCGACGGTCAGCAAGCTCCTGCTCGATCTGGGAGCCAATCTGGAAGATACCTCCATGACTCGCTTGGGGGGGCAGTTTGCCATGCTGATGTTGCTCAGCGACGGGGATGTGCCGTTGAGTGTGGAGGCAATTCGAGCGGCGATCGCGGCTCGTCAAGGGGAGTTTGATGCGGCGGGCTTGCATTTGCTCGTCTCGGAGATTGAAGACGAGGAGGAGGAGGAGAGTGCCACAGAGCCTCGCTATTTAATTCGGGTATCGGGGGCCGATCGCCCCGGTATCGTCTACGGCGTCACGCAGTTTCTAGCCGATCGCGGCGTTAACATTGTGGATGTTTCCTCCCGCCGCCTGCAGGGGTCGTCGCGAGCAGTGTATTTATTGTTGATCGAGGGGGTGTTGCCTGGGGGGTATGCTGCAGATCGGCTAGAGCGGGAGTTGAGCGAGTTACAGGCTCAGTTGGGGTTAGAGATTCAGACTGAGCCGGTGGATGTGATGACGCTATAAGCGGGGGTATGGCGTGGCTGTTTTGCCCATTTACGAATATCCCGATCCGATTTTGCGGCTGTCTGCAGAGCCGGTGACGGATTTTGGTACCGAGTTTCAGCAGCAGGTGGAAGATGCGATCGAGACGCTGTATTCCCATCGGGGAGCGGTGGGGCTAGCGGCGACTCAAATGGGATTGTTGGTGCGGATGTTTGTGATGGATTTACACCCCCACCAGCCGGAGTCGGATATCAAGGTTTTGGTCAATCCCGTCATTACTCGCAGTTCTCGCTGGAAGCTGGCGCGGGAGGGCTGTTTGAGTTTTCCGCAGTATTTGGCGAATGTGAAGCGGGCAAAGCGGCTGGCGGTGGAGGGATGCGATCGCTATGGCAATCGGTTTGAGTGGGAGTTGGAGGGGTTTGCAGCGGTGGTGGTGCAGCACGAGCTGGATCATTTGGATGGGGTGTTGATGGTCGATCGGATTCGCAGTATTAGTCGCGATTTGCGCTTGCGGGAGGCAGTGGTGGAGCCTGCGGGATCTTCGGGCTAGTGGCGAGGGCTGTTGGAGAGAGGTTGGGCGGCTCGGGGAAAGTTCCGAAATATTCAGGTTGTGAAAAGCTGAGGTTTCGACCAGATTGATATTAGTGTTGCTTTGCGGTTCTTCTGGAGGTCGCGGGTTGCCGATGTTGGGTGCGACCCGAGTGATGGAAGAGGAAGACTGACAAAGGACGACGCCCGCTAAACCCAGCAATGGTGAGGAGATTTGAGTTTTGAAGCATACGTTTTTGCTCGAACCCGGCAGGTGGATGTTGCGAGGTCATCGGTTGGCGAAGAATGTGGAGCCAATGCCGTTTAAGGGGCAGGCGTTGGTGAAGCGTGGAGCTGACGATTGGTTTCAGGCGGTGATGAAGCTGGTGTTTGAGGGGGAGGGGGGCGATCGCGCTCCGTTGTTGTTGGAGTATCGGGGGCGGTTGGCGCAGAATGCGCCGCAGTATACGTTTGTGTTGCAGCATGGCGATTTGGGTCGCGTCGAGGGGGAGGGCTGGATTGCACCTGCGACGTTGATGCATCGCTATTGGGTCTTGGGGGATGACCAGAAGCGAGTGGGATACGAGAGTTTTTTCCAGGTAGATGGCGATCGCTATTGTTATTCCAGTGGGGTGATGATGGGGTTGCGGTTGGTGAGTGGGTTAGAGGCGGAGTTGGAGAGGGTGTGAGGGATAGTTGAGAGAGCGATCGCTCTCATGCCAGAGGGCTCCAGCTAGCGAAAAGAAAACGCAAAGTTCCCAGGAACTCAGCCACATTATGTTTCTCTCGCAATGAATCGCTAGATAACCCGCAGAAAACTCAAACGGGGTGCTCCAAAACCATCGGATTTAAACGACGATAAACTCTGCCAGAAAGTCGGCAATTGCGATCGCCCCCATAATAAAGACTGAATATCTGACAAACATCTGCCAATCTTCATCGCGATTGACCGCTAGACCGATTCGGACAACAAAGTATCCCAGAACAATGACGATAATGGCCCGTAATATGCCGAAGAAAATATTCACTAATGGCTCGGAGCCATCGAAAAACTCTAGGCCATTCACGTAGTCTTGAGTGCTAGAGAGGAATAGGGCAAAGGCAGGTTCGCCTAGGTGTAGACCCCAGTAAAGGGCAATGGTGATGAGGAACCATCCGCCAAATCGACCGGGACCGCCAAACATTTGGGACGGTTTTGGAAACCAGCGCTCTATCAAAGGATTGAGGTGTTTCCCGAGACCGCTTTGATAGGCACGACCGACCGATTTGATTTCTCCTAACAACCAGAAAGCCAGCGGAACAACCAGCTTTTCCTGCGAGATTCGAGCACTGGAATTCCTGCTGGCAACTGCCAGCCGAGAGCGATTCTTCATGGCTAAATCCTCTTGCGAGTTTAGAAGTTAAATTGTGTTTGCCTGAGTTATATCAGTAGCGATCGCCGAATACAAGAGTGATTTGGTATATCCCATAACAATGGGAGATTAACTGAATATTAAGCGTACAGTTTTACTTTAGATTTGTTTTCAAGAATTGCAATGAGAATAATGTCATGAGCCTTCCCGATCGCGTCGGGATAGGCATTTGCTTTAGTGATTTTGCTCTCCTTGAAGATTAGACGATGAACTGTTCGAACAATCTTTGGGGAGAGCGAGGAGGTGAGTGAATGCTTCGGACACTCGCAGGTATTCGCGAAGCCGCGATCCGCTATGTGGCGATTGGCAGCCGCCAAAGGTGAAAGATTATCTTCGATTGCCAGTAGAAAGCTTGCGATTATGGGCCTTGAAAGCCAGATTTGTCTACTATCTGGTAGAAATTCAAGATTATCGTAGTCTGAAATCCATGCTAGGAAAGGATTTCAAGAGATATGGCAGCTAACACCAGAATCGTTGCCAGATCCCTTGACAGTTAGGCCACCTTTCTCGAAGGTGTGTTTGAGTAGGTGGCCTAGTTTGTAGCTGGAGACGGGGGAGGGGAGGGGGTAGTACAGGTGGAGGCCGCCGGAGTCACTGGAGGTGAGGACGACTGGCTCGATTAGGCCGATCTCTTCTAGTCGGCCTAGGACCTTTTGGTAGCCGGATGGTTGCAGGTCGGGGTGGTATTGGCTGTGGCGGTCGATGTCCACCATGCAGTATTGAGTTTCGCTGCCGAAGCTGACGCCGATTAGGCGTTTGGGGTCGCTCCAACGGCGAATTAAGGGGCGCGGATCTAGGGGGAAATTTTTGATTCGCTTCCACTGGGGGCGATCGCCAATGGTGGGGAGTGGGGCTTCGATGAAGTCCCATCGATACCACAGGCTGGAGAATTCGTTCGAGGGTAATGGGCTGGTGAAGACAGGGCGCTCGCCTGTCTGTTGATTGATTCCTATCGTCATTGTCTCGATCCCTTGTTAGTTCAGGGATAGAGAAGCGGCTGGCTGGTTAGATCGATGCTCGGAGCGAACCGCTCTCTAGCTCATAAGGGCGAGTCGGATAGAGCGCTGTTGGTGTAGCGGTGCAGAAAATTTCTTACAGGGGATGTTGCAACAGTCGAAAGTGACATCTAAAATGGCAATATCCACCTGTGGAGTCCTAACAATCAGCCCGCCAAAGCATCAGTTAGGTTCCGCCACCAGATAAATTGATAGGCTCCTATCCGACGTCGCCCCTTCTGTTCCCCAGGAGGGGTTTGGTCGTGTAGGGAGATTTTTCTAGGTCATTTCCGCTCTCCTCAGACGCTATATCTGGATATATTTCTACAGCTCCAAATATATCCCCACTTATCGAGCCCGAGCAGACAGAACTAGGATTTAGCTCGCAAGGTTTGCATTCCATAACATTACTCGCAGCGATCCCCGCCCTCTTCCTTGCAGTCGATCGCGATTCTTTACAAAACCCTAGAGATAGAAACCATCTGAGCCCTCGCCAGAGCGCTCGTGAGGGGCATCCATTCCGTTGCCACAAGCTAACCATTTGACCGTTCTTCGGCTTCGGCCTTTAGAGTCTGCTCGATCAGGATAGTAATTTGCGCCGAGACTGAGCGTCGCTGGCGAACGCAATACTCTTTGAATGCCTCTAAAACCGACTCGGGAATGGTGACCGAGGTACGCGCCATCTTCTCTTGGGTCATACGTCAACACTGATACGCATACCCATGATGGCGGCCTGACGCAACCAGAGCCACTAAATACTATTTAGAACACACTTAAAACACAGAAAATATGCTCTAGTATTACTAGGTAATATTTTATATCATTTGGGTGCTGCTGCATAGAGCTCGCACCTAAGCTCAAGTCGCGATTGCCCGCGTCCACTCCTCCTGAGCTTCCTGATAGACGCAGGTTTGTTTGATGTCTCCTAAACCCAGCATCTGCTCCAGCTCCTTGCTACTTAGCTGTGGGAATTTATAGATGGCCAGCTTTTCGAGCACCTTCATTATGTCCTGTCGCAAACTGATATCCGCGATCTCTTGCTCAGCCTGGGCCATCACCTTCTGAAATCGTTCGGGGGCACTACGTTCTGGCTCGACAGTCAACTGAACGATCGCCGCCCCCAACCGCAGCCGATCGGGGTCGAGCTCATCCAGATAAATCCGCCTAACTTGATTGCTCATCAGAAGCATTTGATAAGCATCAGTGTCAGTTGTCTGAAGGTGGCGGTGCGGGAAAATGACCGTTGCATGCCAGTCAGGATCGTCAGGGGCATGTCTGAGATACAGGAAGATTTCCCCGAACAGGCGACGGTAAATACCGTCGCTTAGTTGAAACTGATATTCGCAAAACCTGATTGGCTCCCCTGCCGCTTCCCCCTTCGGCACAAACACACCATCGATCCGAAAAGCCGGTTCACTTACCTCAATGGAGTCAAACTTGTACCTGTCCACAGCACTATCGGGCAAACCAGCAAGCTGAAAGAAGCTTGACGGATAAATGGAAAAGAGGTTGTAGAGGGGCGAATCTGTCTTCACAGCGCACTTGCACTCCAGAGTCCAAATAGCTTACAGCTAATCTCACCAACTGGTATACAAGCCCCCCAACTTCACCCCCCGCTACTCCCTAGTGAAAACCTCTCCGAATTATTAGCCGTACTTATCACTGAAGGGGCGATCGCCTGCGCATACACCCCCTCACCCCCCCCAAAATCCGATCCCACCATCCCCTCCGGCTGGAGAGCGCCGCAGGAAAAGTCCAGATAATTGAGAATAACCTCAAATATCAGAGAATGACTCAAGTTAATTTAGTGGATAAGACTCAGGCAGCTGATTTTGAGCGTCGGCTAAGATTGTTGCAAAACTCGTCGTGAAGGCTGGCCATGAGTTACTCAGGCATCATCACCATCGAACCCGGCAAGCGCAGCGGTAAGCCTTGCATTCGAGGGATGCGGATCGCGGTTTATGACGTTCTAGACTATCTAGCTTCAGGTATGACCCATCAAGAGATCCTTGATGATTTTCCCTATTTAACCGAAGAAGATATTCGCGCTTGCTTGAGCTACGCTGCCGATCGTGAAAAGGCTCTGCTGGTTGTCAAAGCGTGAAATTACTGTTCGATCACAATCTCTCTCCTACTCTCGTCAGTCGCTTGCAAGATCTCTATCCCAACTCCAACCATGTTTTTAAGCTTGGTCTAGATCGAAAACCAGATGATGAAGTTTGGGACTACGCCAAGAAAGGGGGTTTTACGATAGTTACTAAAGATAGTGACTTCAGCAGATAGTGACTTCAGCGATATTTGCTTACTTCGAGGATTCCCACCAAAGATTGTTTGGATTCGGCGAGGCAATTGCAAAACATCCGATATCGAGACAATCCTACGAAGCCACCAGGAAGATATTGAAGAACTGTATAATAATCCCAATACCGGACTTCTGACTTTGTTTTAGCCTCTAGCAGATAGTCAATATAATTGAAGATTTTTGGGGATATCAAAGGGTATAGCAGGTGAATTGAGTCGCTTGGACTAAACTGTTTCTGGCAATAATTTGGACGCTATGCGTCCAAATTATTGCCAATCGGCTAGATGCATACGTCTGGAATAAAAGACCTTTTTTTTCAACACTCTTTTCCGCTATTCACAAGCTGTAATTCACAGCCTGTAAGCTTTACAGACTATTTTAGTCACGTAAGAGTTTGATGGTCAATAGAGTTGTTCCATTTGTCAAAGAGCTTCCAGACAAATTCACCCAAGGGGCAAAATCCGCATCCAGTTATTCTCCCTTAACCTTTTGCACTCCATCACTGAGATAATCAGCCGGCGACGATGATAGTCGGATCCCATTCGAAATAGCCGTAGAGCTCGGGCTCCCCGGTGGTCTGACTGCGGGTGTAGAGGCCGAATTGCACCCTATAGCCTTCTTGTCCAGCTTTGATAACGTCAGCCTCGTAGAACCAGAAGACGTAATCAGCAGTCTTAGCCGGCAACGGGGTCGTTGTAGAGTTTGGAATAACGGTCGACTTGGTGAAATTCTGGTATTGGAACTCGCTTAACACCTGATCGCCACTGAATTTTGGCATCCCATAGAGCAGGACACCGTCCTCAAAATTATTGGAGCCTGATGTGGCAAAAGCGCGGAGGTTGTCGCCGACGAGGGCTGTTATATTGAGGTCCCCGGTTCCCTGTCCAGAGTTAATAACCGTCCCCGTGGCGACCATGAAACCGTAATTGTGGGCGATGCCAGTGGGCTCAGTCGAGTCCTGGCTGGGGTTCTGATAGTGTTTCTTGACAGCGTCTGTGTCGATTGTTATGAGAATATTGATGGTCTTACTCACGATTTTTTCTCCTTACTGTTGTGTTTTTTCTTCTGGTGATGATGAACTGAAATGTACAGTGATTTGAAGCTTCCATTTGTAGAGACCAGCTAAGCGAAGTTGTCCCTCCTCGTCATAGCTGTGGAGTGCTAGCACCAGGCTGTAGATCCCGGTACCTTCGCAAGCAACCTCGCACTGGTAGAACCAGAACTTCTGCCTGACGAGCTTGGCATTGGGATCGCTCTCGCCGATGGGAGATATCCCCCTCTGTTCCAGTCTCACAAGCTTGAAGCTTTGTAGGAGTTTGTCACCCCGAACATAATTGAGGTCGCGGATCAAAACAGGCTGCTCGAAGTTGTTCGACCCTGAAGTGGCGCAGAAGCGGATGATGTCACCTGCGCAGGCTTCGAAAGCAACATTCCCAGTGTCCTGATTCGTACTCCCTGCTGTCGTAGTGACGAACGCGTACTCCTGGTCCCAGCGAATAGTCGTGGGTTCCCGGATGTCCCTACCAAGATCGGGAAAGTCCTGAAGGACCATATCCGTGTCAACAATGATGCGGATATAGATTGTTCGATTGTTAGAATTGCCTATATGCTTGAGACTCATGAACAGTTTCTCTACATTGAGATTGAAGCCTCTTTCTCACTTAATGCTAAGTATGCCCCCTTCAGGGTTATTTCATTCAAAGATAGCCCTGAGTGTGTTGAAAGTCTGTCCACATCGTCGCTGAGCTTGGGCCATATTGGTAAAGCCAAACTCTCGGTAGAGGTTGATGGCAAAGTTGCGGGCCAAGGCGCAAATCTGGACCAGAGGAGTGGTGCGAATGCGAGATTTGTCCTCTCC
This sequence comes from Synechococcus sp. PCC 7336, assembly GCF_000332275.1. Classification (NCBI taxonomy): domain Bacteria; kingdom Bacillati; phylum Cyanobacteriota; class Cyanophyceae; order Synechococcales; family Synechococcaceae; genus Synechococcus; species Synechococcus sp. PCC 7336. The sequence goes on along the minus strand of NZ_CM001776.1, from coordinate 2,918,692 downwards.
TTGAGTAACATCTCGAACATAATGAACCTTGTTTTCCACCTCCCAATAGCTGCGAATCCGTTGAGCCAACTGCTCGGCGCTCTCTGGAAAGGAGTAGATGTAATAGCGGGTTTTGCGGGTAACCACATTCATATCGTGCAACAGTTCTTCGCGGGTGGACTGCACTCGAATGACACATTCGCCTTTATATAGTAGCGCGCCGCAGAAGTCGAGCGAAGGAGGGAATAAAATCTCACCAACAATGCTCCGGACAGAATTAGGCTGCTATAGCCCCGTAGCCAAGCAGGTTCTGGTAGCTGGGGTGGGATTTAATTGAACTTGGCTCCAACTCAAACATGGAAATAAATAAGTCCAACAGATGCTCGTTAAGGGCAAGCCGTTTGTAAGAAGCAATGGAAAAACTGAGCGGTTCAGTCGTTGGCTGCTGTTGTTGCAAGGCGGCTTTGGCTAAATTCAGTGCCATGAGACTGGTATTAATATGGGAATCTAAAGCTTCGGGGGAGCGGGCCTGACAATCGGCCAATCCGGTAAACTGGCGGGCATCGCGGAAAATAAATTCGATCTGAAAGCGGGCCTTGTAGCAGCGATAGAGCAGCAGAGGGTCAATCTCCAAGTCAGTCGAAAACAGCACGACATAGCTGCGTTTGCCATCCTGCTCTTTGAGCAAATAAGCCAGGCGGATGGACCGTTTGAGACACACCGACCAGACCACAGCAGTGTAGAGTTTGACGTCAAACTCTACACTCCCAACGAATTCAAAGCGACTGGGGTTAGTCAAATCCACTTTGCCGTCATAGCGGCGGTGACGTCCTCGTGGCTTCTGAGGCCCGTCATAAAGGAAGTTGAGGTTGGCATCGCAGCGCCGCAGTTTGCCAATCGCATGCAGCTTCAACTGCACCACCCCCTCCACCCACTTGTCCTTGGTGTAGTAGCCATCGCCAACCACATAGCGCAGCTGGGGGGGGAAATAGCTTTGACAATAGGCCAGATGTCCCAGGTAGAAGTCCACACGGTTGCCCCGAGACTGATGTGCTGGAGCCGCTGTGTCAGCCTGGCTAGCCAATCCCGCTTCGGTCTGTTGAGCGGACAGGGTATATCCCGTGTTCTGTTCCAGATCCACGATCGCCACTACCGACCACTCCAAACCTCGCTCGGCTCGTTGGGTTTTGCCGTTATAAAACCAATCCAGTCCGGGGGTATGACGACCACTTTTTTCGACGAAGTTACAATCCACCACGGCGATCTGGTTGCTTTGGGAGGAGCTCACCTGTTCTATCAGCGTTTGGTTGAGCCTCTCCAATCCCAGTCCTTGCTCAAAGTGGCGACGATAGGTTCGCTCGGATAGTTCGCTGTAGCGGCTGAGGTTGGTGTAATTGACCTTGCCACAGACCACGAAAATTGTGCTCATCAAGGTCAGCAGAAACTGGCGTTGGGGTTTGTGAAATGGCCTGCTGAGTCCAGCAGACCGGTTAGAATCTCTTTGAAGCTATCCATCGGTGTGTATTTTTTCTACAATCGCACTCTACACGGTGGGTGGCTTTTCTTCCATCTCCGTCTCAAAACTGTCCGGAGTATTGACCAATTGAGTGGAGAAAATCTCCCAGTGGCATCTGTCCCACTGTCCCCACGTAAAAGAGTCTCTGACTCCGGTCACATTGGCAGTCAGTAATGAAGCCAATGGAAGCAGACCACGAAAGTACCTAACCTGGTAGCCCAAACCGGGAGCGGGCAAGGGGAAGTTTGACCGGGTTAACGTGAGTGAACCGTTGATGACGCTTCGTCATAAAGGAATGAGTGAAATCAGGCTGACACACTCAGACCAAAAGGTGAATGGGTAGCTTAATGGCTTGCTATTCCGTTAAGCGACAGATTACATCCCCATCGGAGTTAGACGGAACCCACCCCAAACGCATCTCAAACGCTTGGAACTGCGTAAGCCCTATGGATTCTCTCAGTCAATCTGGGAGTAGGCCGACCGTAAGGGAAGCGGAACGATCCAGAGGGTAAAGGATGCCGGAGAAAGCGAATGCTCCTGGTAATGCGGGAGATAGGGGTTCAAACTTTGCCCTACATCGAAAGATGGCAGACTTCCGGCAGGTCTTCACCGATAAACCAAAGTAACGGAACCAAATCCACTGTGAAAGATAGATTCCAATTGGAAATCGGAGCAGGGAAACCTCTTCAAGACTGGGCTTCCATTAATTGGGAACAGGTCAAGAAGCGTGTTAGGAACTTGAGATAGCGGATTTATCGGGCAACTGAACAGCAGCAGTGGAATCGGGTGAGAAGCCTAATGAAACTGATGCTACGTAGCTACTCCAACCTGCTATTGTCCGTGCGACGGATCGCACAAGAAAATCGGGGAAGGAAGACTGCTGGCCTCGATGGTAAGACAGCCCAAACTCCAGCACAACGAGTCAAATTATGCAGGAATATAGTCTGTGGCAAGTGCAACCCACTAAACGCGTCTATATCCCTAAAGCCAACCAAAAACTCAGACCGTTGGGGATTCCCTGTCTAGCAGACCGTGTCGCTCAGACAATGGTGAAGAACGCCCTGGAACCTAGTTGGGAAGCCAGATTTGAAAGTCATAGCTATGGCTTTCGACCGGGCAGAGGGTGTCATGACACCATCGAACAAAGCCATTTACGGCTCAGAAGTGGCTGTGACACCTGGACCCTCGATGCAGATCTCCGAGGTGCGTTCGATCGCCTGAGCCATTCATTCATCCTTGAGGCCATCGGTCCTGTCCCAGGCCGAGAGCTGATCCGACAATGGCTTAAAGCAGGATATGTGGAAGCGGAGATCCTTCATCCAACAACGGAAGGAGCCCCCCAAGGGGGGACGATCTCGCCGTTATTGTTAAACGTGGCGCTCAACGGCCTACAAACACTGCTGTCGGGATACACCAGTGTGAGGGTCTGCCAACCTTCACCAAAAGCTATTAAATGTCAACCATCCTGGGCTCTTCCGAGCTTTTGGTGATCCTATGAAACCATTGAGGTTATTGCTCTTCAGCCTTTTTCGACTATACAGCCATGATGAATCGCTTGGCGAGCAACTCTAATCCAGCCCGTCCATACCTTTTGCATATTCATCCGACTTCGGGGTCTTGTCCGCTTTTGGCGCTTCAACATCTTCAGTCGGTTATTGAGTCCTTCAACCGGTCCATTGCTGACCTCTGTTGTCAGACTGGCTTTGACGGCAGCGTAGTCTTCAAACAGGCCTGCTGCAAACGACTGGAAGGGTTTAAAGACGCTGGTGATGGCCTTCTTCAACCAGTCATCCAATGCTTCTGCCTGACGCTGCCGGAGCAGGTGCAAAAACTCATCCGCTAGCTTGACAACCGCTGCCAGGTTCGGATGCTGCTGGAGGCGCTGCAAGAGCTGCGTCTCTTCTGGTTCTCGATTCTCTGGTTTGAGCACCATCAAGTAGGCTGCCCGACGGGGTGTTAAAGGAGGGGAGTGAGGGTCAATCACTGTTGGCAAGGGGTTGACGGGTTTGATCCGAAGTGGGGGTAAACCTTGCGCCTCACGCAAACCACTCAGATAGCGCTGCAGCGTCCGCTCACTGCCAGTGAACCCTTGTTGTTGCAGTAAGAGCATCAGCACGTGAGGTTGTCGAATTCCGGAATTCCACCACTCGAGTAGCTGCGGTTTATAGGGTTCAAGCATTCCCTTGCCAAAGCTCTTGCGTCTAGGAGGTGTGTCTGGGAAGTCCGGCAGGCTCACAAAGCGTTGGACCGTGCGGGTACTCACCCCGACATCCTGGGCAATGGCGACTTGCGGCCACCCTTGTGCGTGGAGCGTTTTAATCCTTTGCTGTTGTTGAATGCGTCGTTGATACGCCACCTGTTGCTGCTGCTGAGCTTGCACTGTTGCCGTTGGTTTGGGCAGAGCCACCACGGTATCGGGAGCAGCGGCTGCGAGCGACTGGCGCTGGGCATGCTCGATCGCTTTGAGCTCAGCGGCATAACCGCTCAAGGTTTTCTCCAACGTCTCACTCAAGTTCTGGACCAAATGAAAGCGATCCGCCACCTGGAGTGCTTGTGGGGCTCCATCATTCATCCCCCGTCGATAAGTTTTAGAGCGGTCTCGCGAGAGGATTTCTATCCCCGGATGCTCTCGCAACCAGTCCGCCAACGTCTCTGCCTTGCGAGCGGGGAGCAGGGCGATCGGCTGGTTCCGCTCTAGATCCAGCAAAATTGTTCCGTAACAATGGCCTTTTCGAAAGGCAAAGTCATCGACACCCAGCACTTTAGGCACCTCAAAGTGAGGCAATGGAAGCTGCCGCAGATGGTTGAGCAGGGTGCTGCCACAACTGAAATAGCCCAGTTGAACCTCCAGGCGAGCACCCGCTTCACCGCCCAAGGCCAAGCCAATGGTCTGCAACCGCTCAACCAAGCGAGCGGTCTCTCTGGCCCAGGGGGCTGTTACCTGAGCGTAAAGATGCGACGGCGGCAGTCTGGGTTCAAGCAAAAGAACTTCGCCACTTGAACCAGTAATGTCAAACTGAAATGCACACAGGGAAGGTCGGCGAGTGTTCGCTGATAGCGGCTATGGATGCGTTGAGTTAGTCCTCCACACAAGGGACATTGGGCTGTGGTTTGGGTGGAGCACACGCTGATGGTCAAATGATGGGCCTCGCTATCCAGTTCATGCTTGTCTAAGCGGAGCAGACTGGCACTGGGTAGCAAACACTTGAGTCATTCCATGGGTAGATCGCTTGAAGGGAGCTATCCCCTACAGTGTCTGGCTTTTGGGGCATCACTATTGACGGGTTATTTTTCGGCTTCACCAAAAGCTGGGAAGAGCCCAAGATCATTGTCGCCAGATAATGGTAGCTAATGCGAGCCGCCAGGGAGATACAGCAGGTTGACCTTGGATTGGAAAGAGCTGGTTGAAGTCCCGATCGCACAGAAACTCGCTCAGCGTATCAGCCATGGTGATACAAAGATTGCCCTTGGGAAAAATCGCATGGGCGACTTTAGAGGTTTCTTCTGGTACAACATATTGAGCTTGTGGTTTCAGTGACATCAGACGAATCCCCCGATGGAATTGACTTCTGACCATCCTAAGGAATTCTTACTCAAAGCCGATTCACTTGTTAAGCAATATTTCGCCACCAGTATCAAAAGTTGGCAAGAGCCCAAGATCATTGTCGCCAGATACTTGAGCGATCTGCTGATTCGAGACATTAAGCCCCATCAAATACAGACAGCTCATCCAGGCTCGCAGTGGCTAGCGACGACCGGCAAAAATCGTGTCCGTCAAATCATCAAACTGCTTGCCACAACCCTGACAGCAGTACCGTTGACGGTTGGGTTGGGTATCATCCTTGCCTCGCTTATTGACCTGCTCGCAGCCACACTTGGGACAATGCACGCCCTCTGGCCACCGCAACTGACGCACGGTTTCATAACACTTCGCATCATCGAGGAGATTGACAAGGTTCAGCATCTGAGAGAGGAACTAGCAACTGTTGCTCGTAGGCTAGCAGAATGCCCCTTCTGGCTCACCTCCCCGTAATCCCTATAGAGCCTAGAAAATTTCCATTCCTGAGCAGGCAATCCGCTGAGAGTTGGTTGAACAGTGGGGGGAACAATGTTAGCGATCGCCTGCCAGGGTAATGCCAGCAATTTGATCCATATGGTTTTGCATAAAATCTCGCATCAACCCCACTTGAGCCATATGGCCCACAGCTGTGTAGCCTGCCCCCAACAACATACCGTGATCGGGACGAAACCAAGGTTGAGAAAAATCTTCATAGAGTGGATGGGGTTGAAACTCCTTTGCCGACAAAGGTTGAAAATCTTCTTGGCCCCAACGTGCGATATTGCCAACTAGATCTAAGTCAGATCGAGTGAGTTGCTGGCTTGTGGAGGCCACGGGTAAGGGAGAAGCATGGCGCATGTTGAGATTGACATTTTTAAGTTGTAGGGCACCTTCTGCATTGCTGTATTCTTTCGTTAAAAGATAGTTAAACTCTGCTTCTGTTAGCAATCGCGAGTTAGCCCAATTGGCATAGGCGACTGCCTCGTGCCGGTTGACTTCTACGGGCCAATCCCAGGGCATATCGAACTCATCAAACACCCCTCGATGGCGGTAGCCTCCTTCAGCATTTTTGACCCAGGCAGTGGGATGAGTGGGAGACATTTCTGCAAACCATGCTGCAACTTCGCCAGTTGTCCACCACTGCGATCGCTCGTATCCGCCATCCTCAACAAAGTTAAGAAATTGCCGATTTGTGATGGGAAGACTCAATACCCGAAAATCCTCCACTTGACGGCTGACTTGAGGATATTCATTATCCCAACCGAAATAAGTAGAATCAGACTGTTCCCGTCCGAAGGTGACCTGACCGCCAGCAATCTCTAACCATTGAGGGTTCACCTCGATTGGGGTTTGGGTAATAGCATAATGCCAGCCATCGGGGCGAGAGACCCACTTTAACGGCAGTTTTCGAATCAGTGGGACGGAGGTTTGAAAGTGAATGGCTTCGTGCTCAATGCTCATTAGCAATGCCCAAAGAGGGGTTTGTGGCGTAATTGGAGCATCGTAACGAGCTGTTTCAATGACAGATTCTACGGCGTCATATACTTGACGGCGATATCGTTTCAGTTCGTCAAGCTGAGGCCATTGTTGCAAAGCAGCAATTTCCTGCGCACTAGAAGCCGACACGCCACGCGATAATTTCTCATCGTAGTCCGCATGAATTTCTGCAGAGAGTAGACCTGACATTCGTAGTTTTTGAGCATAGAAAGCAGCTGTATGCCCGTAATAAAATGCTATGGTGTTGCGCAAGGGGTGGGGCTGAACGGAAAAGGCCTCTTCACTTTGTTGAATTCCGCTAAATAGCCACTCATAAAGTTGCCAGATTGTTCGGAAATAGGTATAGATCTCTTCTTTAGATGGCTCAATCAGTTGAGGTAGATTTAGTATTTCAATCATGTTAACTTTTGAGCGCAAAGCTACCTTAGGAGAGTACTTCTGTGGCAGAAACTTATTTGAGATTTTAATCTATTTATAAGATTTATAAGGATGCAATATATGCTCCAAATCATTTTCGCCGAAGATTGTGCAAAAGCCAAGAACATGGACGATCGGCGTCAGTCCTGTATCGCTATATACTAGTCATGCCTAGATCGTTTGCTAAGCCGTCAGTGTGACAATCTCTATTTACTGTAAGTAGGCATACATTCAGATTCAATCCCAGTGCGATCGCTCTGCTTGGCAAACTTCTTCATTCCAGATGCAATGTTGCTATCGCTTGTATCTATATGGCTATGGAGATCGTATGACCTTTATATTAGACAAACTTCTGCTCCAGGTTTCAGTCATTAGTTTGCTAGCAAGACAGATCGAAGCCCTGCCTATCAGGAACTGGTGTAATCCCTGAGTGCGAATAGTAACTTTATTTCTGCATGTGGGAATACTGGAGGCAACGAGTTGAATGTAAATTGGTGAAAGTCTCATGACTGAAGAGAATCAAAAAGAAATTCAACTAGTTTTGGAAGGTGACGAGCTCAATTATAGTCTGAGACAAGATGAGAATTTAGGGGAGTCTCTACAGGTAGATAATGACAACCAAAATCTTGCCACCTTTGACGATAAGAACTCGACTGATGAGATGATTGATTTAGATCCAGCCGAGAATATAAATAATGGAAAATCTATAAATTTATTTGGAGCTGTAGCCTCTAAAGTGAATCGAATTACCGGAGGTTTTAGTCCGCAATCTGTCTTAAATAATACAAGCAATTTGGCAGAAAAAACAACTATTCAGGGAAGTAGATTAATCGATAAAACTCAGAAAAGTAATATCGTTCAAAGTGTCAGAAACTTGACGCAAAAAACTGCAATCAAGCTCGATAATCCATTGACTCAGGTCAAAGAAAATTCTGTTATTAAGCAAGCGGGCGAGGTGTTAGGAAAAGCTCTACCATATACAGCGGCTATGCTCTCATATGCCAATCAAACTGTTATCTCTCTCAAGGATATGCCTCAAGCGTGGCAAAACACGTTCTATTCTCGGATGAGAAGCCACGGTATTAATCCCGAGCAAGCATTTGATGCCTCTCCCGAAGCACTACGCCGCCTCAACGCAGAAGCGATCGCAGACTGGTTCAAACAGAAAGACTGGTCACATATCAAAAGTCAGAAGGAGCATCCTGATTTAGCTGACGATCTGAAGAATGCGATCTGGGAGGACAGTAGTCCTAATAAATCTCGTGGTGCTAGCGAGATGACTGGACAGGAGAAGCTGATAGCTCATCTTGACAATCGCTTAGACTTTCTTACAGATAGAAGGTTTTGGGATCGAGCTTTTAAAGGAGCATTAAAAGCTGCAGTTATTACTATTATCATCAAGTTTGTTGACGAAGTTCTAATACATAGAGATGAGCTCCTCAATGGCACAGCAGAAGAGCGAAAAAAATGCTTGGTGGAGATTGCCAAAGATACTGGTTTTGCCGGTCTCAGTGGAGTAGTTATCTTTTTTGTGATTACTGTTCTCTCTGTGGCGGTACCGGGAATGGGGTTGGCGTTCACAGTTTTATCGGGTCCCATGACAGTTATGGGTTCAGCAATGCTGGCCGGTCGTTTAATTAATTCCTACATCAACAATCCGACCGAGCAAGAACAACAGTTCTTTACGGATATGAAAGCGAAGTTTCTCGCCTATCTCGACGAAGCATCTTCTTCAGACACCGAGCTCAATGCTTTACCTGACGCCATCGATGACCCTGACCTCAAACTACTTAGACCAGGAGTTGCGTGAGTCATTTCGCTGGCTTCGGTACTAACCGATCGCTTTCTTGCATCGTTGCCATGAAAAAAATTCATACTTCTTTCCCGGTATTGCCGCTAAGATCCTCCCACAACTGAACCCATCGCCATGCAAGAGGCACTACCGTCATGGGAGGTCTCAATCTCAACCGCGTTAAGCTATCGCAACTGCGGGCGCTGGTGGCGGTCGCCGACTGTCACAACTTCAGCGAAGCCGCCCTGCAGCTAGAGGTATCGCAGTCTGCCATTAGCCACGCGATCGCCACCCTCGAAAGCGAACTGGGGGTACAACTGCTTTCGCGCGGACGCCGTGGCGCTCAGCTCACCCCCGCAGGCGAACAAATTACCGACCGCGCCCGCGACATCTTACAACAGGTGGACAACCTCGTTCGAGATGCCGACTTGCACAAGGGCCTACAAGGTGGACAGGTGCGCATCGCCACCTTTCGCAGTGTCGCTACCCACGTCCTGCCTGAGGTTATGGCCTTGTTTCAGCAACAGTTTCCCGACATTTCGGTGGCGATCGCCGAACACAACGACTTCCCCCACGTCGAACAAGCCCTCCACGACGGCAGCGCCGAAGTGGGCTTTACCTACTTACCCGCCGCCAAAGAGTTCGACACTTGGGAAATTTTGCGAGACGAATATGTTGTCCTGCTGCCCCCCCAGCCCCGCCTCATTTCCCCCAAACTCACCTGGGAACAACTGGCCCAATACCCCCTCATCCTTCCCCCCGAAACCGATAGCTGCAGTTTCATCGTCCGCGCCCACTTCGAGGCCCACCAGCAACCCTGTCAACCCGTATATCGCTTTCGGGAAGATACCACGACAGTGCAAATGGTCGATCGCGGTTTGGGAGCTGCCATTCTGCCGAGACTGGCTGCCGACCCGATCCCCCCCAGCATTCAAATCTGTAGCCTGCCGGTGAAGCTAGAACGGATCGTCGGAGCGGCGGTGCTGGCCGATGCACTGCAAACTCCAGCAGTGTTTGCGTTTCTGGATACGCTGCGGGAATGGGCGCGATCGCACCAGTTGTCCCAGACCGACGACCTCAGTAAATCTGCGTAGCTCGAGCTAGGTTGCTTTGCAACAACACGGAACTATGTAATTATCGGCTCGAGCGAACATCTGAGACTGATCTGGGAATCGATAATGCCTTACGTCAATATTCAGATTACCAAGGGAGCCACCAGAGAACAGAAGGCTGAGTTGGTCGAAGACGTCACTGATTCACTCGTGCGCGTACTCGGGAAGAAGCCAGAGCACATCCATATCGTCATCCAAGAGATAAACGATGAAGACTGGGGGTTCTCTGGTCTGCTGACGGACGAATGGAAAAAGCAGCAAAGTCAGTTGCCTGCAAGCGAATAAACCCCAACCATTCATGACAGCAGACCAGCTTAGGTGGCCGAGTCGACTGGTCGGAGTTCTTAATTAGCCATTCCACACAATTGAGAAGTCTCAATCGATCCTCGAGCAGCACAACCTTCCAAATGTCTTTCTCTCGTAAGTAGTCCCAGTTACAAATTGAAGGGGGCCAAGTTGCTACGTTAGCAGAAAATCCACGCAGACAAACGTTTGCAGTCGCCCATCTGGTAAGGAGTTCCGGCGTGTCCCCGTTACAAATTCAGATTGTAGAAGGCAATCCGCACCTCAGAACTCTGTTAAGTTGGCAACTGGAAAAAGCAGGTCATATTGTGCGCTCTTGCGGCAGCATTCAGCAGGCCCAAGCTCCGCTCAAAAGAAATATAACGCACATTCTAGTCTTGGATGGCGACCTGCCCGACAATAGCGGTCTGGAATTTTGTCGATGGGCCTATCAGCAGATGGATGCGGCCATCGTACTGCTGTCAGCCAAAGATTCTGAGGCAGATATCGTTGCCGGTTTGGAGGCAGGGGCAGATGATTATTTGACTAAGCCAATGAGTATGCAGGTGTTTACCGCCCGGGTTGAGGCGATCGCCCGCCGTATCAAACGCTGCACCCCCCCATCCTGTCTCAATTACCCCTCCTTGCGGATCGATTTGGTGCAGCGGCAAGTCACCGTTTCAGAGCGCGCTGTCGAACTCACCCCACAGGAATTTAGTCTTCTGTTTGTGCTCGCCCAAGCCGCAGGCGAGGCCCTGTCACGCTCCGAGCTGCTGCGGCGGGCTTGGCCCGATGCGATCGACAATCCCCGCACGGTGGACACTCACATCCTGTCGCTGCGCAAAAAACTCGAGACGAACCCCCAACAGCCCCACCTCATTCAGACTGTCCGCAATGTTGGCTATCGTCTCTATCCCGATGCGGCTACCTCCCCCCATGGAACCCTAGCCAGCAGATCTTCCAACGGTAAATTCGCGGCAGTAGTGGGCCGCTAGCCCCTTGGCAGCAGCGGAAATTGACCCTGCCGATGGGCGATCGCCAAACTCCAATACTCTTCGGCGTGATGGAGCAGCTTGCTGGCCTCTTCTGGGCTGAGGCTGCGACGGGGTTTGGCGGGCGTGCCGATTGCCAGTGTGTTGGGCTGCACCGATTTCGTCACAATAGCCCCTGCCCCCACAATGCTGCCCGCCCCAATGCGCACCCCATTCATGACAATTGCCCCCATTCCAATCAAGCAGCCGCGTTCTAAATAGGCAGAGTGGACGATCGCTTTATGCCCAATGGTGACGTAGTCTTCCAGCACCGTCGGCTCTCCTCCATCGCAATGGAGCACCGCTCCATCTTGAACGTTGCAGCAGCGTCCGATCTGAATGCGTTCGAGATCTCCCCGCACCACGGCTCCAAACCAAATATTGGTCTGAGGGCCAATCTCTACAGCTCCACAGACAGTGGCATTGGGAGCAATCCAGGTATCGGGATCGATGTTGCCTTGAAAAGATGCCATGGGGAACAGAATGGGACTGACGTTGCCCTCTTAGTTAATCACAGGCGATCTTGATACAGTGGGACAGCCTGCCTCTCGATCGCCCTATGACCGCCTCCGCTTCGGCCCCTTCCCCTGCGACCCAGAACCCAGCCTCGCCGATGCGGCTGGGGGTAATGGCTTCCGGCAAAGGGAGTAATTTTGTCGCCATCGCCCGAGCGATCGCCGACGGTACCCTGAACGCCACAATTGCAGTTGTCATCTACAACAATCCCAATGCAGGGGTAGCCGCTCGGGCTCGCGACTTCGGCATTCCGGCGGTGTTGGTCAATCATCGCGAGTTTGCGCAGCGGCAGGATTGCGATCGGGCGATCGTCAAAGTCTTGCAAGAGAAAGCGGTCGAATTAGTGGTGATGGCGGGCTGGATGCGTCGCGTCACCCAGGTGGCAATCGACGCTTACCCCCATCGCATGTTAAATATCCACCCCAGTTTATTGCCCGACTTCCCCGGCCTGCACCCCGTCAAACAGGCGTTGGATTGCGGTGTCAAATTCTCGGGCTGCACTGTCCATTGGGTGACCTTAGCCGTCGATAGCGGCCCCATCGTCCAGCAGGCCGTCGTCCCAGTCTTGCCAGACGACACCGAAGAGTCTTTGCAAGCGCGGATTCAGGTGGAGGAACATCGGATTTATCCAGAGGCGATCGCGATCGCCGCCCGACAATTGCGCAACACCCCCTCGGAACCACCTGCTTAGAGCCTTACGGATCTAACGATACGGCTTGCACTTGCTCCAACACCTCTGGATACCAGAAGGTAGCCCAGTCGCGGCCTACCTTCACCGTAATATCGGAGGTGATTTCGCCGGTGGATTCGACGTGAACCTCCCCAAATCCCAATAATGCCTGCACCTCAGCCGCCGACTGCGAATCCCCCTGTTGGGCGATAATTTCCGTGCGCTCGAGCATTTGGGGGGCGTCCGCCGTCACATACACATTGACAAACCCTTTCTGCTGCAAGGCATTGGCCATATTGCGGCCCATCCTGGGCAACCCCGACGCATTGGTCACCGCCACCCGCTGCTGCGCGGGAGATCGGGTCGGGCTGCCAAAGCGGGGCTCGGCACCGAAATAATTGACCGCCACTCGGTAGGTATCGACCGGGTCCACAATCCAAAAACTGGTGAGATATTCATCCGGGCGGCTAAACCGTCCGGGCAGCAAGACCATATTGAGACGATCGCTTTTCGACAGCAAGGCAAACTGGAATAAAGATAACACCTCTTCCCAAGTCATGTTGGTATCGACATTGTCTCGAATAGTCCCCATAATTTGGGGCAGGCGGGTCAGGGTACGCGGGTTGAAAGCCTGCTGACTTAAAGCCCGCATCATCAACTGTTGCCGTTGGACTCGACCGATATCCCCCAACTGGTCTTGCCGGAAGCGCAGGAACTGATGGGCCTGTTCGCCATTCAATCGCTGCAAGCCCGGTTCGAGATCGATCTCTAAATCTTGGGTGCGATCGACATATCGCATGCGGGTGGGTACATCGATTTCCACGCCCCCCAAAACGTCGATCAACTCGGCAATGCCGTCGGTGTTGAGGCGGACGTAGCGATCGATCGGCACATCCCCCAACAGCGAACTGACGATCTGGGCGGTGAGAGCGGGGCCGCCGATCGCATTGGCAGAATTGATTTTGTTAACGCCGCGATTGGGAATGCGCACGCGGGTATCGCGGGGAATAGAAATGACGTTGATGGTGCCGAGGTCTGGGTCGAAGCGGACGAGCAAAACCGTGTCGCTGCGGCCTTGCAATGAGGCTTCAAACGCCTGGTTGCGATTGACGGGGTTGGGGTTGTCGGTCCCTAGCACCAAGATATTGAGGGATTCATCCAATTGCGCTTCCCGCAACCGATCGTCGCGAAACACCGCCAGTTCACTTTCACTCATTTCCCTGGCGGGCAGAATGGGCTTGGGCAGCATGACGGCAATAAAGGCCCCCGCGATCGCGGCTCCTACAGCCACCACCGCCAGACAGCTCAACGGCAACCACCGCGCCACCGATTTGGAACTAGGGTGATGCCTGGAAGCATATTTCGAGGGGCGATCCATGCATCAGCTCCTGGAACTGAGGGGTTTCGCAGTCCGATGGGACTCACTAAACAGTCAGACGATCTCTAACAGTCAGACAATCTTAACGGATGTCGGGACGTTAACTGGGTGGCTTAGAGTACCGGCAAAGATAACAGTCGCGATTAGCATACCCTGGAGGCTCTACCTTCAATCGCAACCCGTGTCTCAAAACCAGTGCCATCTTACACGCCCGCTCCCACTGCCTGCACGAGCGATCGCCGCAACTGCGCTTGCTGCATTTAGAACAATTGGACAGTCCCGCGAGGATACTGCAGCGTCACTGGCGGGTGGATGTGGGACCGTAGCCAAATGGCTTTGGCTTTGAGAGGATGTCTGAGGTGAGTTCGATGTATTAGGGGACTGAAATCGATGCAGGCTGTGATTGTGGCTGGCGGGAAAGGAACCCGATTGAGACCGTTCACTCTGCGATCGCCCAAACCCCTGCTACCCCTGCTAGAAGTCCCGTTTCTCGAATGGATGGTGTTGCGCTGCAAAGCGGTGGGATTGACGGATATTTCAATTAATGTGGGCTATTTAGGCGAGCAAATCGAGGATTATTTCGGCACAGGCGATCGCTGGGATGTCAAGATTCGCTTCGTGCGGGAAGAGACTCCCCTCGACACGGCAGGGTCTCTGCTACTGGCCAAGCCCTACTTCACGGGGGAGCCGCTGGTGGTGTTTAACGCCGACATCCTCACCGATCTCGATCTCGCCGCCCTGATGGACTGGCATCGCCAGTCGGGAGCTGCAGCCACCCTCACTCTGACCCGCGTGGACGATATCACGGCGTTTGGATTGGTTGAAGTGGATGGCAACTCTCGGATTTTGGCCTTTCGCGAAAAACCCAGCCCGGAAGAAGCAGCCCAGATTTCCACCGACACCATCAATGCGGGCACCTATGTTTTAGAACCCAGTATTTTCGATCGCTATCCTGCGGGCGAACCCCTCAGTTTCGAACGAGCCGTCTTCCCCGGTTTGTTAGAGCGGGGGGAACATATGAGTGCCTTCGTTCACGAGGGCTACTGGCGCGATTTGGGCAAGCCCCCCAGCTATTACCAAGGGCAAATCGATATTCTGGAAAAAACAATGGCTGAATATCCCATCGCCGCTGAAGAACGTTCTCCTGGCGTTTGGATTCATCCCGAGGCTACAGTCGATCCTGACGCAAAACTGCAAGCTCCTTGCTATGTAGGTGCTCGCTCCAAACTAGGCCCCAATGCTTCTCTGCCTGCTGGCACGATTATCAACTCCGATTGTTGGATCGATAGCGCATTACTCCCCGGCGTTTATGCTTCCGGGACCTTAGCAGCTTAATGTCACTTAATTGGATAGGAAGGATTCGATGAGTATGGGTCACATAACGCCTGTCCATCCAGGTGAGGTTCTGCAAGAGGAATTAAACGAACTTGGTATCTCGCAAACGCTTCTTGCCCAACATATAGAAGTTCTACCAAAAACTATCAATGAAATCTGTCGCGGTAAGCAAGGCATCAGTGCAGCAATAGCAATGAGACTTTCCCGTGCGCTGGGAGCCAGTCCGCAGTTTTGGCTCAATCTTCAAAGCAATTGGGAACTCAGCCTGCTTGATGAATCAGACTATCAAGACATCAAACTTGTAACAGCTTAATATTGGAGTTTAGAAGTACGAATCACCTCAGCCCGTTAGCGATCGCCTCCAGCCAGCTCCAAACACAAAATACTACACACCCCTGCTTAAACTGCCTCACTATAGATCTTGGTTGTTTGCAGACCAGTCTTGAATGAAGTCAATGTATTCTGGAATTGGCATCATATTCAAATCTGCATCAGTAAAGTCTTCCGCTTTGCGAGCATCGTAAAAATCTGAAGCGAAGTCGTTAAAGCGATACCAAATACGGGTTGCACCCCTGACTCGCCGAAGGCTAACTGTCTCGACAAACTAGTCTCTAACAGATCGCACTACCTCGTATGCAATAGGAAACTACAGGCTTGACTTCAACCGATCGTGATCGCGTGCTGCTTCAGCTCGTCTAACGAAACGTGCTCTACCGCCAAAGCATGGGTAGCCTCCAATACGACGGGAGGAGCGACCCCATCATCTAGAGCCTCTTTCCAGCGGGAGGCACACAAACACCAGCGATCGCCCGGTTTCAAACCCGGAAAGGAATAGACTGGCGCTGGAGTACTCAAATCGTTGCCCTGGGCTTTGGTATAGGCCAAAAACTCTGCTGTCATCTGGGCGCACACCACATGCATGCCATAGTCGCCCGCCCCCGTTTTGCAAACGCCATCCCGATAAAATCCCGTCATCGGCGACATACAACAGACTTCTAGCGTCGTGCCCAAAACATTTCTTGCCTCAGCCATCTCGATCTCCCACAAATGCAAGCTGCGGATTCGCAGGAGTCACACAACTCCTAACCTCCCGCTGACCCAAGTTTATCCACTTCGAGCTCGCAACACTGGCGCGATCGCCCTTACAATTCGCTCCGAATCGTAAACGAATAATTACTGCCCGGTTCTAGATGATAGTCCCACTGTTCTAAAAACCGACTGAGCGGTTCGCGGATCAAAGCTCGACCTAAAGAGGGTTCCACCTGAAGCTCGCCCCGCTTGAAGCTCCACGAAAACTGCCAAGCCCACTCGTTTGCCTGTACTTCACCCTCAATTTGCCCCGCGTTCCAGCACTGGCGGGTAATACGGACGTGGGCTGTGGTTTGCGGCAGGCGAGGCATCGAGCTGGTCGATTGTAGCAACGCTTAACATACTAATCCGAACGATGCGAGCTGCTGCTGCATTTGCGACACATTGGCTCCGTTTTTTGGCCTCAGCATGCAGATCGTCCCGCCCGTGGATGAATCCGGCGATCGCGTCAATTTCGACAGATAATAGCGTCAGTAGTGCGATACGAGTCGAGGTCATACTGGCATGAGTCAATTGCTTTTACCCGGTCAACCGGTCAAGGTCATTAACCCCAACGATACCTATTTCCGCTTTCAGGGCCAGGTGCAGCGGGTGGTGGATGGCAAAGCTGCCGTGATTTTTGGGGGCGGCAACTGGGAAAAAATCGTCACCTTTAACGTGGACGATCTGCGAGTGTGTCAGTAGATCTATGGGTTCTATCAACCCATGGTCTGTAAATCCAGTTGTCCCTGAGGATTTGGCGGTGCGTCAGAGTTGGTTCGACCCGTTTGTCTGGATTCACGTGGCGGGAATTTTGGTTTTCCCCCTGTGGATGTTGCTGTGTGCCATCGGTCTGGCGACCGGAGACCCCCTCGGTCCGGCGGGCCTGGAAAAAATGGCAATCGCGCTGGCAGGGATACTACCCATTCTGGCAATGCAGTGCTATCGACCCTTCAATATTTTTAGCGTCTTACTCCTCGCCCTACCCCCCCATCAGCTTGCTGACGATCGCCGTCGTATTCTGGCAGCATTTCAAGCTCGCGAACATCGCTGGCTAGCTGCCGCTGTCGCCATTCTGCTGGTTTATTTTTTAAGCGATCTCTATCAGATCTACCCCCTGCTGGAAGGACTATCCCCCATTGCCGACAGTCCGGGTGCGCCCATCAGCCGATTTCTCATTGCCAGCTTGGGTCTTTTGGGGGCGAATTTGTTTTTGCAAGTGCCTCTGGCCACCTTGCGCGTCATGGTGATGGAAGATGGCGAACTGACGGCGATCGCCCCCGTCACCGTTGAAGGTGCGGCGGATGATTTTACAACATTGGGCTGGGAGTGGCCGAACTTGCTCTCGCGCTACGAGCCTGCATCGCCGACAGAGATTGTACCGGCTTCATCAGAAGATGAGTCTACAGAAGATTAGCCTACAGAAGAATCCCAAACTGCCCTGAAGTAGAGATAGCTGATCTCTAAAGTCAGATCGAAAAAAAGGAGAGGACATTTGACCTCTCCCTGCTACTTAATGACAACATTGCGATGGCAAGTTGCTATATCCATCACGATAGACCTAACTAAAATATGTTGCCCCAGGCTCTTACTGCAGAGTTAAATCGCAGAAAGCACAAAATTCTTTGCGCTAGAACGCATGTTTATGCCATACCAACGATACAGACGAACTGTTGCCGCCCGAGCGGGTCGCTCGTGTCAAACTGGTTGAGATGCGGCTTTTGAGGTGAATCGATGGCGAAAATTTACTCCGAACTCACTCCACCGCTAGAGCGGTTCATCGCCAAACAACACCTGTTTTTTACGGGAACGGCCCCCCTGGCGAGCAACGGCAGCATCAATGTCTCTCCCAAGGGTATCGACACCTTTCGCTGCCTGAATAACAACACTGTCGCCTACCTCGACTTGACCGGCAGCGGCAACGAAACTGCCGCTCACCTGAGCGAGAATGGCCGTCTGACCATTATGTTTTGCAGTTTTGCGGAGAAACCCACGATTCTGCGCCTGTATGGCAAAGGGCGAGTAGTGCGATCGCAGGATGCCGACTGGCAAGACCTCTATCGACACTTCGACAGCATTCCTGGAGAGCGCCAGATTGTCGTCCTCGCGATTCAGCGGGTACAAACCTCTTGCGGCTTTGGGGTGCCCCTCTTCGAGTACAAGCAACAGCGGAACGAGTTAATTGCTTGGGCTGAGCGGAAGGGAGCGGAGGGGTTGGAAGCCTATCGCCAGAAAAACAATCAGACGAGCGTTGACGGCTTGCCAGCTTACGATACAGGGCGATCGCCCTCCGAAAGAGTTTGAAGTTCTCGAACTTGACATCGATCCGATCTCTCGCCATCATGTAAAAGCTGAAATCAGCACAGATGCGGGTGTAGCTCAGTGGTAGAGCTTCTCGTTGCCAACGAGACGGTCGAGCGTTCGAATCGCTTCACCCGCTTAAAATCCCAAACTCAGTTCCGATCAAACTTTTGGCGCTTAACCGCATCAACGGCGATCGCTGTTGTATTAGCGCAGTCGAAACCAGTTTCCTCCCTACACAGATATCCTTCGCGAGGGGATATCCTTCGCGAGGGGGATCGAGGGGCAAAATGCAACATTTTGAGATCGTTTGGCAGATGTGCCTGCACGGTAGGCTATTTGTGGGGAAGGGGGACTGACTGACCTCTGGCGATACACTGGGCACCTGATAGTGCCGGAAAAAACTATGACCGAGCAGCTCAAGGGACGGGAAACAGTTGCCATTATTGGAGCGGGTTCGGTGGGCAGCACCCTCGCCCAACGAATCGTCGAACGCGATCTGGCGAATGTGGTGCTGCTGGACACGATCGAAGGCAGGCCGCAGGGGGTCGCCCTCGATCTAATGGAAGCAAGGGCGATCGAACAGCACGATCGCACGGTCATCGGTACCCAAAACTACGCCGATATTGCCGGGGCAGACATTGTTGTCATCACCGCCGGACGCCCTCGCACCCCAGACATGACGCGGGACGAGCTCCTGGGCGTCAACGCCCAGATTGTGGCCAGTGTCACTCGAGAGGCGATCGCCCAAGCCCCCAATGCCACCTTTATTGCCGTCACCAATCCGCTCGATGTCATGACCTACCTGATCTGGAAGGTGAGCGGCCTACCCCGCCAGCAGGTCATGGGTATGGCAGGAGTGCTAGACGCTGCCCGATTTGCCACCTTTGTTGCAATGGAATTGCAGGCATCGGCAGCCGACGTCACCGCAATGGTATTGGGAGGACATGGCGATCTCATGGTGCCGATCCCCCGCTACACCACCGTTCGCGGCATCCCTTTACCGCAGTTATTGCCCGCAGAGAAGATCGCCCAGTTGCTGGAACGCACCCGCGATGGGGGAGCCGAAATTGGTCGGTTGTTAAAAACGGGCAGTGCCTACTACGCTCCATCCTCTTCAGTCGCGCAGATGGTGGAAGCGATTTTGCGCGATCGCCATCGCACCCTGCCCGCAGCCATACCGCTGCAGGGGGAATACGGCATTGACGATCTGTGTATGGGGATTCCCGTGCGCTTGGGACGTAACGGGGTAGAAGCAATTGTAAAGTTGGACCTCACCGATGAGGAATCCAAGGCCCTCCACTCCTCAGCTGAGTCGGTGCGCGCGCAAGTGCAGCGCTTGCCAGACTTGGGCCTATTCTGATGCTGCTGAGATAGCCGCTTTAGCGTAAGGCGATCGCCTCAATCTCCACCCGCACGTCTTTGGGCAGGCGAGCCACTTCCACACAGGAGCGAGCGGGAACAATGCCAGTGAAATAACGGCTATATACCTCGTTCATCGCCGCAAAATCGTTCATATCCGCCAGATAGACCGTGGTTTTAACTGTATTGGCGAGAGAGCTGCCAGCCGCTGCCAAAACTGCTGCCAGATTTTCCAGCACCCGCTCGGTTTGAGCGGCAATGTCGTCAGACACAATCTCGCCCGTAACGGGATCGAGGGCAATTTGGCCGGCCGTGAACACCATCGAGCCCTGCACGGCGATCGCCTGATTGTAAGGACCGACGGGGGCGGGGGCAGCAGAAGTCAGAATCGGAGTGCGGTTGCTGGGGACGGACATGCGGTGGGGGCTCCAAAAGGCGATCGAGCGTTCGCAGACTACTTTAGAGCAATTTTCGGGTGGACGGTATAAGCTCTAATTTTCCAACCTAGAGTCTCCGCTCTCCTTCGGGACAGAATGTATATCGCTAACCGGGAAAATGCTCTATTCAAAAAAGCGTCGCAAGTTAAAGGGATTGAACGGAGCTTCCCGCAGGGGGGGCAAGTGGCGGCGTTCTTCCAGGGCTCTGTAATCTTCGGCGATCGCGTATTCGCACAATTGACGCACCTGCTCGGAACTCCAGCCGTGCCGGTCGAGCAGCGCTCGGACAGCGGCGATCGCGTAAGTCTCTGCCGCCAGAGCATCATCTTGGAGTAGCTTGCCAGCAGCGGTACGGCGGAGAGGCTGACGCTTGCGAACGGCAGGTATGGGTTGGCGGCGAATCTCGTAACCCGACTTAAACCCTCGGGCTCCCAGTTCCCACTGGGCGATGAAATCCTCGGCATCTGCATAGTTTTTACACTCGGCCAAGAGATTGCCATTGACCTTGACCGCGCAGCGCTCCCCATCCAGCATCTCGACCGTCAGAATGGCTTTGCGATTCACAACTATCTCCCCATCGAGCTCGATCCAATTCCTTTGAATTTTAAGGGCAGGCGATCGCCACTGGGCTGCGAGCCAATCGAGCCTTGCCCTCCAGCCAGCAGATTTCTGTTGTACGACTGTTCTACGATCTGTAAAAATTTGGCAAAAGTATCGACGATTTCAGGAGGAATTCGGTTAAGGTGAAAGCGAATTCTAATGTGAGTAACGGCATGGGCGATCGCGGTCCGTACCAAGTGTTGGGCATCTCGGAAGATGCTTCGTTTGAAGAAATTCAAGCCGCGCGCGATCGGCTTGTGAAATCTGCGCGCGAGGCAGAGCAGCAGCGGGTCGAGCAGGCATACGACTCAATCTTGATGCTGCGGCTGCGGCTGCGACAAGAAGGCAAAATTCCGGTGCCCGATCGCATCCGCTACCCCGATCGATCCGTCCCCGCCGAACCCAATTTCAATTCCCCCAACGTTCAAACTAGTTCGCGACCGGGCTGGCTTTCCGGTCTACTCGACACTCCTTCCTCCCGCGACATCCTACTGCCGCTGGGGATTATGTTCGTACTGTTCCTGCTCGCCCTCTTCGATAGTGGCGATCGCCCACCTGCTTGGGCCATGTCGATCTCGTTGCTGGTGTCGCTCTACTTCCTCTATGTCAAGGAGCGCCGCTTTTGGCGATCGGTTTTATTGGCTCTGGGTGGCTTGAGTCTGGGGCTCTTATTTGCCCTAGCGGTGGTCCAAGGCATCGGCTTTGCAGGCAACCCCTCCTCTGCGGTCATCATCGGTCCCACCTTATTGGTGATGTGGATTGTAACGGCCTTTTTACGCTAGCTGCATCTGGGCAGAAACCCCAGATTGGACTGCCCCATTAGACTGAAGGATCGCGACGATTTTGTCAGCAGTGGCGACAGTCCCCCCGCGTTCCCATCAAATAGCCAATAATCTCAATATTCCTACTCAACAGCAGTTGTCGCAGAAGCTACAACTGCTTGGGTTCGTGTCACAATAGTAGAAACTTACTCAAACTCGGAATGATTCCGCTATGGAGCCAGTTGTCGCCAATTCCATCCCGCTTTCCCCCCCCGCACTCGACCGAGTCCTAATTTTTGACACCACCTTGCGAGATGGGGAGCAATCGCCAGGAGCCACCCTCAATGGTGAGGAAAAACTGACCATTGCGCGGCAGCTCGCCCGCTTGGGCGCAGACATTATCGAGGCAGGATTTCCATTTGCCAGTCCGGGGGATTTTGAGGCCGTCCAAAAGATTGCCGAAGAGGTGGGGACTGAGGCAGGACCGACAATTTGCGGTTTAGCGCGGGCCACCCGTCGCGATATCGAAACGGCAGCACAAGCTCTAGCACCGGCAGCGAAGGGGCGCATTCACACGTTTATTGCCACGTCCGATATCCACATGCAGTACAAGCTGCGCAAAACTCGCGCTGAAGTGCTAGCAACAGTGGCAGAGATGGTAGCGTTAGCAGCCTCCCTGATTCCCGATGTGGAGTTTTCACCTGAAGATGCCGGTCGCTCCGATCCCGAATTTCTCTATCAGGTGCTGGAAACCGCCATTCGGGCGGGGGCAAAAACGGTCAATATCCCCGACACGGTGGGCTACACCATGCCCGAAGAGTTCGGTCGCATTATTCGGGGCATCCGCGAGAACGTGCTCAACGCCAGCGATGCCGTCATTTCAGTCCACGGTCACGACGATTTGGGAGTTGCGGTCGCAAACTTTTTAGAAGCCATTAAGAACGGCGCTCGCCAGGTGGAATGCACCATTAACGGCATTGGCGAGCGGGCGGGCAATGCTTCGCTGGAAGAGATTGTGATGGCGTTGCACGTTCGCCGTCCCTATTTCAATCCCTATTTCGGCTTGCCGGTGGAGTCGGAGAAGCCGCTGACGAATATTGTCACGCCAGAGATTTACCGCACCTCGCGGATGGTATCGAACCTGACGGGAATGCTGGTGCAGCCGAACAAGGCGATCGTGGGGGCAAATGCGTTTTCGCACGAGTCGGGCATTCACCAGGATGGGGTGCTCAAACACCGTCAGACCTACGAGATTATGGATGCCCAGACCATTGGCTTGCAGACAAATTCAATTGTGTTGGGTAAGTTGTCGGGTCGGAATGCATTTCGCACTCGCTTGCAGGAGTTGGGCTTCGAGTTGTCGGAGCAGGAGCTCAATAAAGCATTCGTTCGCTTTAAAGAGCTGGCGGATAAGAAGAAGGAAATTTCGGACTTGGATTTAGAGGCGATCGTGAATGACGAGATTCGCCAGATTCCCGAGCTGTTCCGGTTGGAACGGGTGCAGGTCAGTTGTGGCGATCGCGAGATTCCCACAGCAACAGTGACGGTGCTGACTCCCGCTGGAGAGGAACTGACGGATGCAGCGGTGGGAACGGGACCGGTAGATGCGGTGTACGAAGCGATTAATCGATTAGTGCAGGTGCCCAATCGATTGATTGAGTATTCTGTGCAATCGGTGACGGCGGGGATTGATGCGATTGGGGAGGTGACAATTCGCTTGTACCACCAGGGGCTGGGGAAAACGTTTTCGGGTCATGCAGCCAATACCGACATTATTGTGGCGTCGGCGAATGCGTATGTGAATGCCCTCAATCGCTTGTATTTTGCCTTGAGTTCCGAGCCTGCGAGTGCATCTCAGCGGGAGGCAGCCACTCAGAAGGTTTAGGACTATCTGCTCCAGCAAGACGATCTGTTCTGTTTCTGGCTGTTACTTCCCCCTCCCAAGTGTGATGCTGCTGGCGAAATTCATATTCCGAAACATTGGCCATTTGTCTAGATGCCTGTGGCCCCCTTCCCCTAACCCCTACCCCCAACTTTGGGGGCAGGGGAACAAGGCCCCGTAAGGATTTTCGGCTGTTTCTCCCCTCTCCCAAACTTGGGAGAGGGGCCGGGGGTGAGGGCCATGCAGAGGACTTGCACCATGCCAATATTTCTAAATGTTAAATTGGCCAGCAGTATCAAGTGTGGGAGAGGGACTGGGGGCAAGGTCTGAAATTTAAGCTTCAGCCATCAACTCCCGGGCCATGCTCTTAAACCCAGCTAGAGCTGCACCGGGACGGCGTTTGGGGCGAGTCAGGGGTAGCTCGTTGAGGGAGGCAAACTGTACTGGTGCCGCAGGCTCAGCCTCGGTCTCAGTTTCAATCGGGGCATTGGGGTCGACGGGAGTTGACTCGACAGTAGCAGCCACAGTGGCGGCAGGGGTAGAACCTGCAGAGGCACCATCTCCTCTAAACGCGGGCTCGGCAGCAGTGGCAAGGGTGGCGGTGGCAGAAGCTGGATCGGCAGCTTCTGCCTGAGGCCCCGTGAAAGCTCCCAACAGCCCTCCAAACAGGATTTTGAAAAAGTTGGCAATGCCGCCAAACAACGCTTTAAAAAATCTCATAACGGATGTAACTCCTATACCGCTGAGGGGTCAAGCCCCGATTATCACTAGATTATAGGGTTTCTTCCGATCGCATTGGGTCAAAAGCACTGCCCCCGAGCCAGAAAATGCGATCGCAGCCAGGGCTGAAATCCATGAATCTAGGCCCTGAGAACAAAACTCCGCAATGCGATAGCCCTCAGACTCTTCTCAGGGTTCGACACATAACTTCATATCTGTTACGCTCGATACTGGTCTGATTTGCTCGATAGCAACTGACTTCGAGTTGCCTGTGCGACTCAGAGCGGGTGCTTAGATCGCGCCATTCCTCAACCCTCTGTTCGAGATCTCGACCCAAGCAAGGGACTCGGCATTACAGGACAAATCTTTGATGATTGAGAATTCCTCTCTTGCCAGACCTGCTCTGGTTACGGGTGCCAGTCGCGGTATTGGTCGGGCAGTGGCAATGCAGTTGGCTGCATTGGGGGTTCCGGTGGTGGCGATCGCCCGCGACAAGGCGCAGTTGGCAGAAGTGGTGACGGAGATCGAGCAGTCGGGGGGCAAGGCCGTTGCTTATGCGATCGACCTGACCGATTTGGCCACACTCCCCGAACGATTGGACGAGATTGTTGAGGCTCGCGGCCCCTTTCAGATTACGATCGTAAATGCTGGCATGGGATATACCGCAGACATTGCGGATACCCCTCTCCAAGATTGGCAAACAGTGCTCGATCTCAATCTCACAGCAGCATTTGCTTGTATCAAAGCAGTTCTACCCGGCATGAGGGAGCGCCGTAGCGGGCAGATTGCGACCGTGATTTCGATCGCCGGAAAACAGGCTTTTCCCGGGTGGGGGGCGTACTGCGCCAGTAAATTTGGCTTGCTGGGCTTGTCAAAAGCCCTTGCCCAGGAGGAGAGCAAGCACGGCATCCGCGTTACAGCCTTTTGCCCTGGTGCAGTCAATAGCACTCTGTGGGATACCCCCACCGTGCAGGCAGATTTCGACCGGACGCAGATGTTGGATGTGGAAACGGTCGCGTCCGCTCTGATTCAAACTTTGTCCTTACCCCCCAATGCCGTGGTGGACGAGCTGGTGCTGATGCCCAGTGGGGGAACGTTTTAGATTTTGATGCCTGTTGGATTTGTCGCCTGCACGCATCGCTGTATCGCCTAGAGGTAACTCTTGCATGACTGTTGCACAAAACGGTTCTAGCTTTTCGCTCGACAACACCAATCGCTTTGCTGAAGACCTGCTCAGCCCCGCTGACTTCAGTGGCGATCCCGAATCCGATGCCAAAATGGAAGCCGCCGTACAAGTCCTCTTAGAAGGTGTCGGTGAAGATCCCGCCCGCGAAGGTCTGCTCAAGACCCCCAAGCGCGTCGCGAAAGCCCTGAAGTTCCTCACCAGCGGCTACAACCAGTCTCTAGAGGAATTGCTGAATGGAGCTATCTTCGATGTCGGTCACGACGAGATGGTATTGGTGCGCGACATCGATATGTTCAGTATGTGCGAGCATCACATGTTGCCCTTTATGGGTCGGGCACACGTAGCCTATATCCCCAACCAAAAGGTGGTCGGCCTGAGCAAAATTGCTCGCATCGTAGAAATGTATTCCCGCCGCCTGCAGGTGCAAGAGCGCCTCACCCGCCAAATTGCCGAAGCCTTGATGGCAGTACTCGAACCCCAAGGTGTGGCAGTGGTGATTGAAGCCTCCCACATGTGTATGGTGATGCGCGGCGTGCAAAAATCCGGCTCTTGGACTGTAACCAGCTCGATGGTGGGAGCGTTTAAAGAGGAGCAAAAGACGCGGGAAGAGTTTCTCAACTTGATTCGCCACCAGCCCCAGTTTTAGTCGTTTGGGTCTGGCGTTGAGAGAACTTTCTGCCGCTGGGGGACAGTTCCTGCCAGATCTGAGGGGGCTCGCGCCCTCGGAGCCGGAATCTGGTAGCTTGTTGGTATTCGTTTAGGATATTCTCGCCGTGAGCTATATTTTTCAACTCTCTTTATTGGGTCTCGTACTCTACAGCTTTCTATTGGTAGTGGCGGTACCGGTACTGTACAGCTCTGCTACTGAGTCGTCCAAGGGGAACGGCATTATTCTGCTGGGCTCCGCTGTATGGGCAGTGTTTGTGGTGGTGGTAGGCATTCTCAGTCGCTTTGCTTAGGGGGGCGATCGCGCTCCAGCAGGGGAACGGCACTCGATACTGCGATCGGGGCCTGCACGGTTTTAGCGGCAATGGGGCTGCGTCTGGCTGACAGGCTGGGGCAGCCTGTTGTTGCGTAATGGAGGGGTCACATGGCTGTTTTTGAAGGCTCGTTTGTCGCAACGGAGGGGTTGCGATTTGCGATCGCGATCGCCCGTTTTAATGACTTAATTACAGGGAAGTTACTGGCCGGCTGCAAAGATGCCCTCAAGCGTCACGGCATCGATATCGACGAGCAAAGCGGTCAGGTTGACTATGCTTGGGTACCGGGGTGTTTTGAAATCCCGATCGCGGCGCGGCAATTGGTGTCCACACAACGCTACGATGCTGTGATTTGTTTGGGTGCGGTCGTGCGCGGTCAAACCCCCCATTTCGATTACGTTGCCGCCGAAGTGTCGAAGGGGATTGCGGCGATTTCGCTTCAGACCGGAGTCCCGGTTATTTATGGCATTTTGACCACCGATACGATGCAGCAGGCGATCGAGCGGGCTGGGGTGAAGAGCAACCTGGGCTGGAACTACGGCATGGATGCGATCGAAATGGCCACTCTTCTGCCCCAAATTCGGGAGGGCAGCTCGAATGGCGTGTTGGGCGACGGCAATCAAATCCCTCAAGCAGCACTATCCCCGTCGGCAAATGTGGCGGTGGAAGGTTGAGACAGGCCAGACGCCTTTGGATTGCCTTAAAGCTGGACAAGTTAAGGCAGTAGTAGTGCGGGCGGCTCAATGCTATGGGGAATAGAGTGCAACCTAAGCATATTAAGCTTCTTCTAATTCTTTGATGACTAGGATTTGCAGCTCGCCAACTCGCTTGAGATTGATGTCATTGGTCAAGAAAGCTTCGCAGTTAGCTGCAAGAGCTGCCGCTAACTGCAGGAAATCTGGCAAGGAAAGATTGTAACTAGCTCTCAATTGGGCTGCCCTTTGTGCGGCCAGTTCGCCAATGGTCTGAAAGAGAGTATTTTCTGCATTTACGATGGTCCGCTGATAAGCTTGTTGTAGTTTCGTTCGACCCAATCGGTAAGGATGTACCAAGCATTCTGCCAGAGTGACTGGAGAGGTAACTGCCGTTAGCCTCCCTGCTTCAATTCTGTCAAATACTGAGACGACTAGAGATTGATAGATGGGATTGTTTTCTAGGTAGTAGATAACTGGTGCGGTGTCTAGAAACAGGCGGGTGACTCCCTGCAAGGCTGCTTCCACATTCATGCTTTGCGAGGCAAATATTGAGCCCTCAGGTTGTCACCCTCTTGACGGGTTCCCGATACCCACTCCTGAGCATCTTCGCCTATAAGCGGATAGGGAGAGGTACCGCGCACATCACTCCAACATGGGCGAGGGGAACCATTTTGATAAAGCTCTTGAATATTATCTACCAAACTCGAGATGAGCTGAAGTTGTTCTTCAGGGGCAAGCTGTCGGGCTTGTTGAAGGAGTTCCTCAATGCTCATCAGTTGAGTCCTTCGGGCTTCTGGGGTCACGATCGCATTGCGAAGATTGCGATCGCCTCTATCTCGCTTAGAAAGCAGACTGCAGTCACTCTATGTCTAGAGCGTAGAAAACTACTCGCTCGATCGAGTTGTAGGATGGCTAAGGCTTACAAGTTTATTGTACCTTTCAGAGCTAAAGTAGCTACTTCTCAAGATTTTAGCCTAAACCAATAGGGCTTTCACTTTATCGGAGCAGTCTGTGCAAGAGCTAATCGTGTTCAATTGCTGTGGTCCTCAGTATTTTTCAACTCTCTTTATTGGGTCTCGTACTCTACAGCTTTCTATTGGTAGTGGCGGTACCGGTACTGTACAGCTCTGCTACTGAGTCGTCCAAGGGGAACGGCATTATTCTGCTGGGCTCCGCTGTATGGGCAGTGTTTGTGGTGGTGGTAGGCATTCTCAGTCGCTTTGCTTAGGGGGGCGATCGCGCTCCAGCAGGGGAACGGCACTCGATACTGCGATCGGGGCCTGCACGGTTTTAGCGGCAATGGGGCTGCGTCTGGCTGACAGGCTGGGGCAACCTGTTGTTGCGTAATGGAGGGGTCACATGGCTGTTTTTGAAGGCTCGTTTGTCGCAACGGAGGGGTTGCGATTTGCGATCGCGATCGCCCGTTTTAATGACTTAATTACGGGGAAGTTACTGGCCGGTTGTAAAGATGCCCTCAAGCGTCACGGCATTGATATCGACGAGGACGGCGGCCAGGTGGACTATGCTTGGGTGCCGGGGTGTTTTGAAATCCCGATCGCGGCGCGGCAACTGGTGGCCACGCAACGCTACAATGCCGTGATTTGTTTGGGTGCGGTCGTGCGCGGCCAAACCCCCCATTTCGATAATCCCTCAAGCAGCGCTGTCCCCGTCGGCAAATGTGGCGGTGGACGGGTAAGCAATTTCTGACTCGATCGATAAGCATCTCGCACACTCCTTTCGATGAGAGGTCGATGAGAGGTCGATGAGAGGTCGAACTAGATAGTTGACAAAGTTGCACAACTTTGTCAACCTCGAGATAGGCATCGACGAGTTCCACTATGTCTTTAAACACCACAGTTTTAAATACCACATTAGAAGCTGAACTCCAGCATGCAACTGAGTTGGAACGAGCTGTTCTCGTCTCGGTATTGAGTGCAATGCAGCGAGCTAGAAACAATCCCACTCGCTTGCAGTTCCTACAGCGCACGATCGATGTCTCTCTCAAGGCCAGCCAGCAAACAAAATTGACTCCAGAATTTTTACAGCAGAGTGAAGACTTTGACGTCATGGTGCAAGGCATCACTCAACCAGAAGTCCTTAAAGCCCTAGCTCCTGAAGACCCGCTAGCTGCCGCCCGCTTGAAGGGGCATCGAGTCAAGCTCGAGCTGTTGTACCGCGATGGCGACCCACTCTCTAGTGCAGAGGTGGCCCAACTCCTGTGCATCAGCCGTCAAGCTGTTGACAAGCGCCGGAAAAAGCATCAACTGCTAGCGGTTTCCCTCGGGCGACGAGGATATTTTTATCCTGCCGAGCAGTTTCTCGATGGGAGCACATTGCCAGGGTTGGAGAAAGTGCTTGCGGCTCTGCAGGAGTATTCTGCCTGGACGCAACTCATGTTTCTCAAAACTGCCGATGTTCGACTCGAAGGCAAGACGCCTTTGGAGTGTCTTAAGGCCGGACAAGTTGAGGCAGTAGTGCAGGCGGCTCAATGCTATGGGGACCAGAGTGCAGCCTGAAGAGCCACTGTTGCCCCATCCCCATCCAGCCGATGATTTTTTCCTCCGTCCGCTTCCCACAATCGCCTCTTCGGGGCCTTGGTACCGGTTATACTCCACAATCTACGAGCCGCTGTTTTTTAGTCGAAAAGGCAGTGGCAGGTTTGATGGCCCCGAGCAAGGCTATGGAATGTTGTATGTGGGGGAGGATGAGTATTGTGCGTTTATTGAAACGTTTGGGCGCAAACACGGAGCGCGGGGTGTAGAGGAGGCGGCATTATCTCGACGAGGACTGGCCCGGATTGAGTCAAGCCAACCGTTGCGGTTGGCAAACTTGTTAGGAGATGGGCTGGTGAAGCTGGGGGCTGATGCTCGTCTGGCTTCAGGGCCTTATTTGATGTCTAGACTGTGGGCGCAAGCGATTTGGGAACATCCCACACAAGTGGATGGAATTCGCTATCGTTCCCGTCACGATGACACGCGAATTTGTTGTGGGCTCTTCGATCGCTCAGCAGACAAATTTACAAGGGTTGGTGTGAGTAATCTGCTACTAGATTGCCCTCACTTGCTGGCAGAAATCTTAGCTCATTACGATTACGGTCTCCTTTAAATGCTGGGTAACTATGCCCCCAATCGTTGGAATTTAAGGGAATTGGGGTTATCGAGCGTTCGCTACACCAAGAGAAAATTCCTAACCGCGCTTTGCCAGAGCTGTCTGAAACGCTTGCTCGAACTCGGGGCGATCGAGGTTGGTAATGACAAACACCTCTTGCACGGTGGTGCCTTTGCGAGCTTGCAGCTTGAAGCCACCGCGAATCGGCACCGAGATTCTCAGTCGCAAGTTTGACGGTCGGCTGCGCACTTTAGCTAATGCGCCAGGCGTAATGGTTTGAATGCCCGCATAGGTAGCTAATTCTTCTAAGACGGGGATCAGGCCCTCTACGTGGGTGGAATGGTTGAGAACCAGTCGGCCTTTCGGTTTGTTGGCGGGCATCGCTTGGGTGGGGAAGGAGAATGTGAACAAGCATAGCGGCGATCGCCTCTAAATGCGGTGCGATCGAGACGGAGCCTGTCCGATCGCGATCGCCCTCACCGGAGCCGGATATCCTTCAATCGTCTGACTGGCATCGTTTGGATTGAGAAAATTCTCTAACGAATGAAACGTCATCCACTCCGTCTGGCGCTGCTCTTGCGTTGTTGTTGGCGTCACATCCGCAATCCGCACCTGCTCGAAGCCGCAGTCCGACAGCCAGGTTACCAACCTGCGGTGGGAGGGAATGGCCCAAACGTTGCGCATCCGAGCGTAGCGCTGTTCGGGGACGAGGACTTTGTCTTCATGGGAATCGAGCACGAGGGTTTCGAGCGCGAGTTCGCCCCCCGGTCGGAGAGCATCGCGGAGTGTGGCGAGATGTTCGAGGGGCGATCGCCTGTGGTACAGCACCCCCATTGAGAAAGCTGTATCGAAGGCGTGTAGATTGGGTGCGAGCTGTTCGATACCTAAAGGGAGTACGTAAGCATTCGGTTCGGGCAGATAGTGACAGATGGCAGCATATTGCATTGCGAATAGCAGGGAGGGGTCTAAACCGATGACTACCTTTGCTCCAGCCCCCAACATCCGCAGAGCGTAATAGCCATTGCCGCAGCCCACATCCAACACCGTCCGTCCTGTGAGGGGCTGAATATAAGGTTTCAGGCGATGCCATTTCCAATCGGAGCGCCATTCTGCATCGATATGAATGCCAAATAGATGAAAGGGCCCCTTGCGCCAGGGATGAAGCTGCTTCAAAGCAGTGACTAGCTGCTGTTGTGTGGGGGCATCCATATCCTCAGCTACGCCAATGCGGACGGCATCGAGCAAGTCGATTTCACTCGGTCGAGCGCAGGGGAGTTGGGCGATCGCCTCTCGCCACCGTCCCAAATGACCGTGGCGCTGCGGCTGGAGGGCAGCTTCAACTTGCTGGGATAGGGTGTCCAGCCAGGAATGTGCTGGAGACGCAGCCAGTCGGTCGTAGAGTGGGGTGTAGTCAAACATGCGAGAGGTATGCAGATTTTTGCCTCCGCCAGTGTAGGCTGTGCCACGATCGGATTGTCAGGACACTCAACGGAGAACGCGAGTTTGGAACCAGTGGGCAATTCGATTGAGAGTTCGAATGCGGGTTGGTCGTTTGCGGGCGAGACCAGCGAGCATTTCGAAGAGCACGTCCGGCGATCGGTTCCTTTGTATGCCTTGGGGCACGAGTTGGTGGCGTCGATTTCCGATTTCTTTTTATCGCAGGGATCGCACTGTTACGACCTCGGCTGCGCGACGGGGACATTAACTGCGCTATTAGCTCAACGGCATAGCGGCAAACAGATTCAGTTTGTGGGCATTGATGCCGAGATGGATATGGTGCGGCGATCGCAACAGCGGTGTCGCGCGTTTGCCAATGTAAAGATTCGCTGTGAAGACGCGATCGAGCTGGAGTTCGAACCCGCCGATCTCGTCGTGGCTTACTACACTATGCAGTTTGTCAAACCGAAACACCGGCAGGAGCTATTCAGTCGCATCTATAAAGCGCTAAATTGGGGCGGTGGCTTTCTGCTGTTCGAAAAGGTGCGCGGTCCTGACGCCCGCTTTCAAGACATGATGAGTGCCATTTATACAGACTTCAAATTGTCCCAAGGGTTTACGGGCAACGAGATTGTCGCCAAAAACCGCAGCCTCAAAGGTATTTTGGAGCCCTTTTCCACTGCTGGCAATCTCGGCTTATTGCAGCGGGCTGGCTTTGAAGACATTACTACGGTGATGAAGTACCTCTGTTTTGAAGGGTTTTTAGCCATTAAGTAAGTTCGAGTGAATTAGCGCGATCGCCCATGAGTTCCTCTCTCCCCCAGCCTCAAAAAAAATCCATTGTGGTGGCATCTGCCTATAAGTTCGTGCAGTTGGACAACTGCGAGCAGATGCGCGATCGCCTCCTGCAGTTTTGTCAGTCCCAAGGGCTGAAGGGGACTCTGCTACTGGCGAGTGAGGGGATTAATGGAACTGTTGCCGGTCCCCAAACTAGTGTCGATAACTTGCTGCAGTTCTTTCGAGACGATCCGAGATTTTCCGATCTCAATCCCAAGCTTTCACGCGCAGACGAGGCTCCCTTTCACCGAATGAAGGTGAAGGTCAAGGCTGAAATCGTGACAATGGGAGTAGAGGCGATCGATCCGTCTCGGCAGACAGGGGTGCATGTCGATCCACAGGATTGGAATGCTTTAATTCGCGATCCAGAAGTGTTGACGATCGATACCCGAAACCAGTACGAATATGCGATCGGCACCTTCCAAAATGCCATCCCCTCCTGCAGCGACAACTTCCACGAATTCCCTCAGTTTGTCAGCGAGAATCTCGACCCTCGCCAGCACCGCAAAATCGCCATGTTTTGCACGGGTGGCATCCGTTGCGAAAAGGCTAGCGCTTATTTACTCGAACGGGGGTTTGAGGAAGTTTATCAACTGAATGGCGGCATTTTGAACTATTTAGAAGAACAATCTGCCGAGAACTCTTTCTGGGAAGGGGAGTGTTTTGTGTTCGATGCTCGCGTGGCCGTGACCGATAAACTCGAACCGGGCAGTCACATCATGTGTTATGCCTGCCGCCGTCCGCTCTCCGAACGGGACTGCCAATCGGAACAATATCAACCGGGTGTTGCTTGTCCCTATTGTTGCGATCGCCTCTCGGAGTCACAACGGGCCAGCTTTGTGGAACGCTGGCGTCAGGCCCAAATCGCCGAGAGTCGCAAGCAGAAACATGTTGGAGCTCTAATGCCAGACCGACAACCGCTGGCTAAACCGATATCGGGGGATGTGTTGAAGGGGCGAGCTCCAGACTGAAAGCGTGTTTGGGTCAGGAGGCATAGAATTCGAGCTACAGAGGTTGAGGATTGACTGTGGCCTTGAGCGATTTGACAGTAGAACAGCAGCAGGCAGTATTGAGGGCGCTGTATAACGCTTTCGATCCGCGCGAACCATTGCCTGCCGGGAGTCAAGACTATGTGAACTGTCGGGAGGTGCGCGGCGATGAAGATGTGTTTGTATTGGGAAAGGCAGTTTGTCTGTCCGATCGCAAGATCTGCCGTCTCTATACGGGGCATCGAGGAGCAGGGAAATCAACGGAGTTGTTGCGGTTGCAGCAGTATTTGGAAGAGCGCGGGTTTCGGGTTGTTTATTTTTCTGCGGTGGAAGATGATATCAATCCAGAAGACGCCAAGTATATAGATATTTTATTGGCTTGCACGCGGCAAATCTTGGAGCAGTTGCAGGAGATTGCCAACCCCAACCCAGTGCTGGAATGGTTAAGAGGTCGTTGGACAGAATTAAAAGAATTTGTGCTGACTGACGTTGCTTTTGAGAAGCTATCGGTCACTGCGCAGATCTCTCAGTTTGCCAAGTTGACTGCCATTATTCGAGCTGAGCCGGATAGACGCAAACAAATTCGGCAGAGGGTAAGTCCGCATACAACAACGCTGATTGAAGCTTTGAATCAGTTTATTCGGGAGGCGAAGCAGAAGCTGGCCGAGGAGCAGAAGGAGTTGGTGGCGATCGCAGACAGTTTAGATCGGATTGTTCCAGACCGGCAGGAGGATGGCAAGACGAACCTGGATGAGATTTTTATCGATCGCAGCGACCAACTGAAAGGGCTAGAGTGTCACTCGATCTATACGATTCCGCTGTCGATGGTGTATTCGCAGCGGGCGAACATTTTGCGAGAGATTTATGGACCGTTGCAACATTTGCCGATGGTGATGGTGCGGACGGAGCAGGGGGAGACCTATGCTAATGGGTTGGAGAAGATGCAGGAGGTAGTGAAGAGGCGAGTCAAGCGAAGTTTGCTGGGACTTGGATTGGAGCTGGATGTGGCAACCGAGGTGTTTGACGAGCTAGAGACGCTGAATGGGCTGTGTTTGATGAGTGGGGGACACGCCCGCAATCTTCTGCTGTTAATGCAAGAGGCGATTCTGCGGACGGATGAATTGCCGATTGGCGAGCGGGCAGTGCGTCGAGCGATTATGGAGGTGCGGGATGTGTTTCGGCGGACGGTGCAGGATGGACAATGGACCTTGCTGGCTGAGGTGGAGCGGCGCAAGCAGTTAACAAATCGAGATGCTTATCGAGACTTGTTGTTCAATCGCTGTATTTTGGAATATCGGTATTTGGATGATGACGATGCTCTCAAATGTTGGTATGACGTACATCCGGTGATTCGAGGAATTCAGGAGTTTCAGCAGGCATTGGAACAGTATGACGGCAAGTCTGACTAAGTGGGATAGAGAAGAAGGGCTGACGCGAGAGGCGGAAGACGATTATCGAGCGCTAGTGCGGGGTGTGCGGCGTAGTGAGGGGTTTGGGTTGTTGTTCGTTCGATGCGCTCCGGTGGTGGGGGAGCGGACGATCGCGCGGCTCAGGAAAGATGTACCCGAGAAGCGGCTTGAGGTGCTTCGGTTTGAGGAGCCGATTGATAGCTTATTGCCAATTGTGGAGGGATTGGAGAATTTAGATGAGATTGATGTTCTCGTTATTGCAGGGTTAGAGAAGTCGTTTGAGCCTTATATTCATCCGGGGTATGGAGGCCAAGGGGATTATTACAAGGAAGACTCGGTGCCTCGGGTGTTGGGGGCGTTGAATTTGCATCGAGAGACGTTTCGGAATCGGTTCGAGATCTGTTTTGTGTTTTTGCTACCGTTGTTCGGGCTGAAGTATTTCATGTTTCGAGCACCGGATTTTTTTGATTGGCGGTCTGGTTTGTTTGAAATTCCAATGGAACAAGAGGAAATCGCACAGAATTTCTTGCGACTCTTACTTGAGGGAGTTGATTCCAATTATCAGGCTCTCAGTCTGGATAAAAGATCGGCCAAGATTGCCAAAATTCAGAACTTATTATGCGAGGAGCGGCTTACTGAGGAACTTCAAGCAAAACTTTTCTTTGAACAGTCACTTGTTTTTGGAGACGTAGAAGAATACGAAGAAGCCATCGCTTCATTAGACAAAGCTATAGAATTCAATCCAAACTTTTACCAAGCCTGGAACAACCGGGGCCTCGCTTTATATAAACTAGGTAGATATGAGCAAGCTATCATCTCATTAGACAAAGCGCTTGAAATCAATTCGGATCTATATGAAGCCTGGTACAACAGAGGTCTAACCTTGCATGAATTAGGCAGATATGAGGAGTCAATTGTTGCTTACGACAAAGCGATTGCAATCAAGCCAAACTCTCATGAAGCATGCTTCAATAGAGGTAATACGTTGCGTCAGTTGGGTCGCAATCGTGAAGCAATTTCCTCATACGATAATGCTATCATGTGTAAGCCAGACTACTACGAGGCATTATGCAATAGAGGAAGTACTCTAAGTCAATCTGGGCAAATAGAAGAGGCAATCTCCTCCTATGATAAGGCTGTTTCCATCAAGCCAGACTTCCATGAATGTTGGTGCAACCGTGGTAATTTGCTGTCTAAGATAGGTCGATATGATGAAGCTATTGACTCTTATGAAAAGGCTCTTTCAATCAATCCCAACTCCCAGAAAGCTTTATTCAATAAAGCATGTACTTTGGCACTCTCAAATCAAGTAGATAGGGCTCTGGGGCACTTGGAGCAGGCAATTCAGTTAGATGCGGGAAATAGAGAGTTAGCAAAGACAGATTCCGATTTTGATAGAATGCGATCGCACCCCCGCTTCCAAGCTCTCGTCTGTGGAACGCCAGAACAGACAACTGTCGAGAATGTAGCGGAGGGGTAATCGGTTCTGACGAGCGAATTTGTCAAGCCTGTTTGGTCTCGACCACAAGGGTAATACTCTCCAAATTGCCCCGATCGCCGTAGCGCCGAATTAAGCGCTGCCGCTGAGTGGGTGCATGCAACCAGCCTGCTTCCAGAAAAAAGGAACGCACTCTAGGAATGGCGAGGGGGACTGTGGCCGAACTACCGTCCTCTAGCAACAACACCTGCACGGCATTGGCGCTCTCGTCGAAAAGAAGGGTTCGATCCTGAATGCGGGCCGAGGAAGTCATTTCGCCAGTGGGGAATCGAGTGGTTTGCCAAAGTCGATCGCCATCGCGAGACACCTGCAATTGGGTGGAGTAGCGCTCGGTGGGGCGATCGCCGACATAGTGGGTAATGGCCTCGCCCTGCCAGTCTCCCAACAGTGCCTCAATCGTCAGGGCGGGTTGCTCGGAGGCATTGCTGCCCACTCGATATTCCCGAATAGTTGTGATGCGGGGGAGTTGTGCCCCTGGTTTGTAAAGCTGAACCTGGCGGTGGCGGCGATCGCCCGCAATAAACCCAAACTCCGCACCAAACTCAGCCAGAGGACTGAACTGCAGCGATCCTTGCACAAAAGCTCCCGTCTCAAAGAAGGCGAGCTTTGGATCGACGTTATCGAATGCGATCGCAAACTCGATATGTCTCTCTCGTGTCCCCGTCAGGGCATCGAACACCTCCAACTCCAGTTGAACCTGTCGGGCGTCATTCCGCTCTTTCAACTGCAATAAAGAGGGAGACTCTCGCACAATCTCACCCGTAGGAGACAGTTGAGCAAACGATCCTCGCCACTCTCCCAAGTTCAACTTGCAATAATCCCACTGTTCGCTGGTCCCCAAAGGTCTCTCTGTATCGGTTCGCCAAAAATAATCGGTTCGCCAAAAATAATATAGACATGCCCCGCGATCGCGAGGCAAACCAGGATGGAGATTGAAGTGCCTGAATGAATTAAGCGGCCACCTTATCGAGCACTGCCTGCACTCGCTTGCGGAACTCCCCTTTCATGTGGCCTCCTTTGATTTCCCCTAGGATGTCGAACTCTCCTTCGGGATTGTCGCAGACAAAGTAAGTGGGCCATCCCATACTGGCTTTATCGGGATATTGAGAAATCAGGATGTCGCGGTACTGGCGATAGGTCTTGCCATCTTGCAGCTTGACATCGATGAACCGCAAGCCCAATTCACCTGCAACCTTGCTATCAAAATGGGACATTCTGTGGCAAATGCCGCATTCAGTCGATGAAAACTTAATCAGAGCGCGATCCACAGTCGGAAATCCTCCAAGACAAACAGGCTTAATTTGGATGCAAATATTATTTTCAGTATGTCACGAAGTATGTGGTTCGATGAAGCTCGATAACAGACTGGCCTCCATTCCCGAACCTAATTGCCTCACTTCTGGAGAGGGAACCTCAACGCAACACTCATACCGTCAGCTCGCCGACTTTACCGCTTGCAACACCTGCAAACTTCCCCCTGCATAAAGTTTCTGCGTCACCTGCGAAAACCCAGCTTCCCTCAAGAGGTGGGGCAAATCCTCCCGCAGTAACTGCCAAGCAGTTTCCGTCTCAAATATCCACAAAAACGCTGCCAACCCAGGCCAGACGACCGGATTGCGGGGACGATGGAAGTCAATCGTCGCAAACGTTCCGCCGGGGACCAGTACGCGATGGGCTTCTGCAAGGATGGCACGCAAGACTTCCGCCGACATTTCGTGTAGCGCCACACTCGTATGCACCCATTCGAAGGTTTCCGACTCGAACGGTAAATCCTGGGCAAAGCCTTCCACATATTGAGCTTGGGGGATGTGGGTTTGGGCATAAGCGATCGCCTTCGGAGAGGCATCTAGACCGGTGACGCGATCGCTGTATTCCAACAAAATTTCGGTAGCCTCCCCTCGACCGCAGCAGAGATCCAAAATGCGATCGCCTTTCTCAATGGCTAAGCCATCCAGTGGCAACAAGTGGAAGCGTCGGTGACCCCCGACGGAGAGAGCAGTGGTTTTGGCAATGGCTTGATAGAGCCAAGGATAGCGATAGCTGAGATAGCGGAGGGGGGTAGCCACAAGCACACAAACGCGAACGATCGGGTGTACTGAAAGGGCAGGGCTCGACGCGCTCGCGCAGTGGCGCTTGCGCATCCTGCTCGGAAATTTAAGTGAAAATTGCGACAGACTGGATGGAAGCTTTTGACTTCGCTAGGGTAGCAAAAGATTGGCACTGTAATCGTTGTGAACTGCCCATGACTGGACCTCGACGTTGGATTCTCGCCGGACGGCAATTTCTCGCTGCGATCGCCGGAGCGATCGCCGTTGCGACAATTATCTCCATACCGTGGCACCTCCAGGCTGTCCCCTCTCGCGCCAGTAGTGGGGGAGCGCTGGCGACAGAAGCGATCGCGGCCCCAGGTGCAATTCATCGCGATCGCGCCAACCTGCTGGCACAAGCTGAGCCTGTCACAATCGGCTTGTCGAACAGTAATCCTGCTAACGGCCAGATGGATATCCCCATCAACTCGATCTTGCAATTTGAATTCGATCGCCCCTTAGACGATGAATTTGAAGAACTCGATGTCACCATCGATCCCCCCATTTCTTTGGCCTTCAACACCGAGGACAACCGCTTGGTGCTAGAGCCCGCCGAACCCATGACCTTCAGCACCGATTACCTCATCCAAATTCCCTCCCAAGCTGCCATCCCCCTGACCGAAGATATCCAGGTGGAGTTCAGGACCGAACCGCAGTTTACCTACGAAGATGACGTCTTGCCCTTACTGGATGCTAGTTGCGTCGGCTGTCACCGTCCTGCCGGTCGCGCTCGCCGCTGGGCCCTAGATAGTTACGACGCAGTCTTGGACTACATAGACAAGGGCGACCCCGATAGCGAACTGCTCGATCCGATCTGGACCAACCGACATGCTGTCATTGCTCGGGCCAGAAGATTTACCCAAAGTCCCATCGAGGGAACCAGCACTCAAATCACATCCGGCTCCCCAGAGGTTACCTATACGCGGCAGAAAGGCTACTCGCTCGAGCGCCTCGGCCAGTGGACCCCCGCCGAAGCGGAACTGGTAACCACCTGGATTGTGCAGGATGAAGCCGCCGAAAATTCGGCCGCTAGGGCGCTGCGACAATAGTGCTGGCGGCAGTAGGGTAGAGGCTCTCAATCTGTTCCAGTGCCAAGCGGGATTGCACCCCCAAATCGAGCGAGGAAATCTCTCCGCGCTCGCAGTGGGCTACCGCTGCAGCCCCAATCATGGCGGCATTATCGGTACACAGTTTTAGGGGAGGGATCGCCACACCAATTCCCGCTGCGGCTGCGGCTGCCTGCAATCGCGATCGCAATTCGCTGTTGGCGGCAACGCCGCCGGTCAGAACGATATGGGGTAATTGCAGATCGGTGGCACAGGCGATCGCCTTGGCGGTCAGCACCCGCGCCACCGTGGCTTGAAAGCTTGCCGCAATATCGGCTACGGGCAGGGGATCGCCCGTGGCTGCTAATTTCTGTACCAAGCGCAAAACAGCCGTTTTGAGGCCGCTAAAGCTGGTGTTATAGGGATGTTTGACCTTCCCTTCGGGCAGCGGGAAACGTTTGGGATTTCCCGAGCGGGCGAGGCGATCGATCGCAGGACCGCCCGGATAGCCCAAGCCCAGCAAGCGAGCCACCTTATCGAAGGCTTCCCCCGCAGCATCGTCGCAGGTTTGTCCCACCGTTTCGTAATCTCCTTCAGCCCGGACGTGGATCGAGCTGGTGTGCCCCCCCGATACCAATAGGGCCAGCAAAGGGGGCTGCAGGTCGGGCTGAGTCAAAAAGCCGCTGTAGATATGCCCTTCCAGGTGGTGAACGCCAATCAGAGGCAGGTGGTGGACCAGCGCCAGGGTTTTAGCGGCCATGACCCCCACCAGCAAAGCTCCTACTAGGCCGGGGGCGCAAGTGACGGCGATCGCATCTAGGTCGGCGATCGCTACGCCTGCCTCCGATAGAGCCTGTGCGACGACTGGCTGCACGGTGGCCACATGGGCGCGGGAGGCCACCTCGGGCACTACACCGCCATACTGGGCATGCAGATCGATTTGAGAGGCCACAATGGAGCTCAAAACATTGCGATTTGTAACGACAGCGGCGGCAGTTTCGTCACAACTTGTTTCAATTGCCAGGACTGTTGCCATGAGAGGTTTTAAGTAGTCTTACTCTGGTTTACGAGCGATCGTGTGAGGAGTACAATCTCAAGGCAAAATCGACTCCTTCCGGTCGGAACCCAATTCTTGATGCGTCATAGTGGGAAAAGAATTTCATGGCAAAAATTTTTACAATACTGCTAGCAGTTCTACTGTTTTTGGGGGTGCCCCAACCGGCGAATGCTGAAGGCATGACCGCCTTAACACCCTGTAGCGACACACCTGCCTTTACTCAGCGCCAAAGCGATCGCGTTGCAGCTCTAGAAGCTAAGTTATCAGCTAGCGCCCCTGGCAGCAGCGAGGCGGCTCTGGTGAAAAAGCAAATTGCCCGTACCAACGCCCGTTTCGACCGTTACGGTTCGCTCCTGTGCGGCACCGAGGGACTGCCCCATCTGATTGCCGATGGCCGTCTGAACCATGCGGGTGAGTTTATTATCCCTAGCTTGATGTTTCTCTATATTGCCGGTCTGATTGGTTGGGCCGGTCGCGACTATCTGATCTCAGCTCGCGAAAGTGGCGACGCCGCCACCAAAGAAATCATTATCGATACGGGCATGGCTCTGGCCAGTTTCAGTAAGAGTCTTGCTTGGCCCGCACTAGCATTTGCCGAGATTTCCTCGGGCAGTATTGGCGAAGCTGACGAGGCTGTGCCGATTTCCCCCCGCTAGCGATTGCAGTCGCGAGGGCGTTCTCCAGCCGCAGTGCTGACAACATTTCTCGCGACTCTTCATACGGGCGCGATCGCCGCTTGGCCCCGAGCGATCGCCTCCGACCTCGAACAAATTAAACGCGATAGAGAGGCATTAAACGATGGAAGATATGGACAAATTGAGCACTTATTTGCTGACCGCACCCGTAGCAGGTGCCATTGTACTCACGCTGCTGGCTGGCCTATTGATTGAAATTAACCGCTTCTTCCCCGATCTGTTGGTGTTTTAAGAGTCAAATTATTCATTCCAAACACTGTACTCGGAAGTCTGAAGTACAGCTTTTTGATTCTGAAGTACAGCTTTTTGATTCT
This sequence comes from Synechococcus sp. PCC 7336, assembly GCF_000332275.1. NCBI lineage: Bacteria > Bacillati > Cyanobacteriota > Cyanophyceae > Synechococcales > Synechococcaceae > Synechococcus > Synechococcus sp. PCC 7336. Next base: position 2,877,139 of record NZ_CM001776.1, on the reverse strand, counting down.
GAAGTACAGCTTTTTGGTTCAGTAGACCTAGTTTAGGATTCTCTTGCTATGACCCAGTCTAAGTCTCTTGTTTCTCCGCCAGATGGCGATGCTCAAATTGGCAATTTCTTGACCCCCGTCAATAATTCCCCTGCCGTTAAGTTCTTCCTCGATTGGTTGCCCTACAAGCGCCCCGGCATGGCTCCGCTAGCTCGCGGCCTGGAAATTGGCATGGCTCACGGTTACTGGCTGGTGGGTCCATTTGCTTTACTCGGCCCCCTGCGCAACGAGCCAGTGGCTTTAGTGGCTGGCTTTTTGGCCGCTTGCACGATCGTGCTGTTAATGACGATGGCCCTATCGATCTATTCCTATGTCACCGACGATGGCGACGTGTTCATCGGCAGCAAGGAAGGCTGGAGCATGTTTTCCTCCGGTTTTTTGGTGGGGGGCTTTGGCGGTGCCATCACCGCTTATTTGCTGATTGCCAATGCCGATCTGATTTCCATGCTGCCTGGTTTTATGGAAGATTTCCAGCATCTTGCTGGCTAGTCAGTCCGATTTGATTTCACCGAACAGATGGGTCAGTCCGCCAGAGTCGATCGCTTCTTGGTGACGGCGGCCCAAATGCAGGCCATCGAACACTCTGTTTTTGCTGCCGGGATGCCCGTCGCAGCGCTGATGGAGAAAGTCGGTGGCCTGTTGTTCGATCGCCTTCGCGCTCGCTTTCCCCGGCGGGATTATCCAACGGTCGGGATTCTTGTCGGACCGGGGCACAACGGCGGCGATGGCTTGGTGGTGGCGCGGGAATTGCTGCTGGCGGGCTATGAAGTGCGGGTCTGGATGCCCAGCGAGAGGGCGAAGCCGCTGACGGCAGACCACGCTCGGTATTTGCGATGGCTGGGAGCAACGCGGGCGAGCTCCTATGAAGAATTACAGTCCTGCCATTGGCTGATTGACGGATTGTTTGGGTTTGGACTGACGCGATCGCTGGAAGGGATTTGGGCCGAGACAGTTGATTGGGCTAACCGATCCGGCCTGCCGATGGTCAGTATCGATCTGCCGTCAGGACTGGAAACCGATACGGGCGAGACGTTGGGAACAGCAGTGCGAGCAACGGCGACCTATTGTTTGGGGCTGTGGAAGCGGGGTTTATTGCAAGATCGGGCTCTGGAGGCGATCGGACAGGCTGAGTTGATTGATTTTGGCTTGCCACTGCCAGCCATCTCGGACGTTCTGGGGGAGCCGCCCCAGTTGGAGCGCATTACGGGCAAGTGGGTACGCGATCGCCTGCCTCCCCAACGCTGGGGAACCGCGTTGCATCCCCCCAATCCCGACACCCATAAATACACCCACGGACATTTACTGCTAGTTTGCGGGTCGGCGCGATATTCGGGGGCGGCCATTCTGACGGCGTTAGGGGCGCGTCCGAGTGGAGTGGGAATGCTGACGGCGGTCGTGCCCCAGAGCATTCAGCTGCTGGTGCGGCAGTGGCTGCCCGAGGCACTGGTGGTGCCTTGTGCGGAAACGGAGGCTGGCTGTATGGGCGAGCTGCCGGAGTTGGACCTGGGGCGGTATACGGCGATCGCCGTCGGTCCCGGTATGGATGCCGATATTGACGAGTTCGTGCGGGGACTTTGCGATCGCACTCGGGAGCTGCCGCTGGTCGTCGACGCGGACGGCTTAAATGCGATCGCCCGCTTGGGGGTGTCCTCCCTCAAAGGGAGACTCGCCTCCACCGTTCTGACGCCACATTTAGGCGAATTCCGCCGCTTGTTTCCCCAGATTGAGTCGGCGGATCGCATTCGAGCGGCGCAGGAAGCCGCCAAGCAATCGGGAACGACGGTTCTGCTAAAAGGGGCGCGGACGGCGATCGGCAATCCCGACGGGCGAGCTTGGCTGAATCCAGATAGCACTCCGGCTCTGGCGCGCGGCGGCAGTGGGGATGTGCTGACAGGCTTAATCGGGGGGTTGTTGGCACAAGGCATTGCACCGGAAGCGGCGGCGGGAATTGGCACTTGGTGGCACGCCAGAGCGGCGATCGCCTTAGCGGAACGAGACGGTCCTAGCGGTGTCGATCCACTCCATCTGGCTCAAAATCTAGGCGTCTTTCTTCAACAGCAAGTAACTAACACTGCCAGCTAACAATCTAGAGATATCACATCAAAACTCAGCAGAACTTAGTAAATCTTTGTTTTGTTGATTGCGTTAAGCAACGGGATATTGAAGAAAACCCGCAAACCCCTAACTCGCCATTGACGCCTTTCTAGACTGAGGTTGAACATATGGAGTGGAACCGTGGTCAATCGCTACATCATTATCGGAGCGGGTGTAGCTGGCATTAGCGCAGCAGAGCAAATTCGCCGCCTAAGTCCAGACGCCGAGGTTCAAGTTATTAACGGCGAACCTTACCCCTTCTACCGGCGGCTGTCTCTGTCGACTTACCTACAAGGCAGCACCCCCCTAGAATCGCTCACCGTCAAGCAACCCGAAGAATACGAGGCCCTCAATATCGATGTGATACAAGGTCGCGTCGCTCGGGTCGAACCCCAAGCCAATCGAGTGGTTTTAACCAACGGTACCCCGATTGCTTACACCGGTTCGATCGTCGCTACTGGCGGTCACGCGATCGCCCCTCCCATCAAAGGTCTGGACCTCAAAGGAGTGCGCCTGGGCTACTGGGATATGGACGATACCTTCTGGTATGAAGAGCAATTCAAAACCGTCAAAAATGCAGTCATCGTCGGGGCCGGAGTCTTGGGCCTAGAATTGGCTGACTGCTGCAACCGCGCGGGATTGAATGTGATGATGCTGCAGTTGGGCGATCGCCTGGGCGAGCCGCTAACAGACACCGCGGCTGGCGAAATCTTGGCCAAGCGAGTGCGAGATACTGGCGCAGATTTTAGGTTGCTGACCTCTGCCACCGAGATTGTCGGCGATGAAAGCGGGCATGTTGTGGCGGTGCGAGCTAGCAATGGTGAAGAATTCCCCGCCGATATTGTTGGGGTTTGCTGCGGCATTCGGCCCAATGCGAGCTTTTTAGAAGGATCTGGCATTCTGGTGGAAAAGGGCTGCATTGTGGTGGACGAGCACCTACGCACCAACTTTGACAATATCTATGCCGCTGGCGATTGCACTTGGGTACAGGGGGGAATGATGCTGGGTCGGCGACCCAACCGCACCTGGCAGGTGGCTACCATGCAGGGGATTGCAGCAGCCACAAACCTCATGGGACAAGCTACTGTCTACAACGAAGGTCTGTTCTACAATGCGGGCGTTCTTTACGACATTCCCTACACACTGCTGGGGGTCTTCGACCCGCCAGAGGGTCAAGGCTACACCAGCCGTACCTACGATCCGGGCAAAGGGGACTACAACTACTTCAAGCTGACCTTCAAGGATGGCAAGTTGGTAGGGGCTCTGCTGATGGGTCGCCAGCGACGCACTCAGATCTTGCGCAAGATGATTGAGGGGCAGATGGTGGTTGCCGGACACGAGCATCAGTTAATGGATGCCAAGTTCAAGCCCAAGCATCTCAAGGAGGTGGAGACGGCAGGCGATCGCGATGTGGAGGAGAAGCTCGCCACCTACTCCTCGCGATAATTTCTGACCGCGATTTACAAACATCTCAAGGCGGATGTAGGCAGTAACCTACATCCGCTTTTGGCTGTGATGGAGAAAACACCTAAGCAAATAAGTCGTTAATCTGTTGCGGTGTCAGCTCGGTCGCACGCGAAAGCACGATATCGGCTCCTCGCTCGAATAACATGCGTTCGAACTCCGCTTGCCGATCGCCCTCTCCCCACAAGTGGGGGGGGACAATCCCTACCGATCGCCAGTGGCGATCGGGCTGGCGATCGCGGGCAGTGGCCAATGCCGCCATATCGCTAGAGGTATCGCCACAATAGGCAACACCGTCAAATCGCTTCCTCACCCGAGCTTCTAGCTGCTGCACCACCCAAAACAAGCCAGCAGGATCGGGCTTTTCGGGACCATCTTCCATAGCGTAAAGAATCGGCTCTGGCAATTGCAGGCGACGGGTCAAGACATAATGAGCCGATCCCCGCGTGGCTCCGCTGAAAAACCCCCAATGAACTCGGCCGCGATCGAGACTGGCAAAATAATCGGCACTCACCAGCAGTGGCTCGTCATTGATATAGCCCTCCCACTCCTCCGGGCGATTGCCCCGACCGCGATAGCGGCTTTGAAAAAAACCAACTAACTCGCCATAATCGATCGCCAGATCGGCCCGATCGCCTCCCTGCTGTTCCCAAGCCCGATAGACAAACTCTCTAGAACCCTCCCAATCGTTATTCCAGAGACCTTCCCGCTTGAGCTCGTCAATATCGAAATTCGTCGGTCGCCACGACCGAGGCAGCAATCGCCCCGTAAATTCCTCTACCGTATCCGCCAGGGCCCGCCGATAGGATTGACTGACATCGCGAATCACCCCGTCAATGTCGAACACAACTGCATACATAAACGTCATCCCTCCGCTCCCCCAACAGAGTAGACCGCTGTTGGCATTGGGAGTAGAGGGATGGGGATGATATGGATTGAGGAAAGTGGGCTTTACTGGCGGCTGCAGAGCTGTTGCCACCATTTGGGTGAACCTTGGGAGGGCTTGAACAGCAATTCGGGCAGTAAGGGCTGATGGGCCCGGAACATCCAAGCCTTGACATAAATTAGGCCAGAAGGGCGGGGGCAGACAGTAGGACGAATGGAAGTCGATGCAGCCATGGGGAGCTCTCCTCCAAGAGTGGGATGGGAACTGCGCAAAATATTCATAGATTGATTCCTCGCGGATTCAGACTGACCGGTTGCAAAACAGGTTCGAGAGATTGAGATCGATGGCGGGGCAGCAATAGAGGCGGCCCGCAGTTTTAAGTCATGGCGATCGCCAGAGAGCTGCAACTAAGTCTTGGGGAAATTCGCAGTCCACCAGGCAAACCAATCGAACCAGGCGGTTTCGAGGTCTCGTTCGGCTTGGGAGAGAGAGGCATAATCAGCGATCGCCACAGAGAGGGTCGTCCACAGACACCGTCGGTCTTGAATGGTGTCTCGACCCACAACCCAGGCCGCGATGCGGGCGGGACGGAAGTCGTAGAGGTAACGATTTTGCCTGAATCGATCGCTCGTGACCGTACTGCCGCCGCGAGGATTGAGGCAGGCACTGATGTAAGCTCTGTCTCCATCAGTAAAAAGTCCATAGTGCCCGACGTTGTCTCGTTCTCGCAGTGCAGACCAGAGAGTTCCTGAGAGCTCGCTGATATAGTCCTTAAGCTGCCCATTTGTATTGATGAGGTATCTCGTATCTATCGTTAAGATAGTTGTATCGTGACGGTATAAATACTGAGTGCTGGCCACTACCTCGCCGCTGGGCGCGTGGGGACTGGGAGGGGGAAACAGCGTGGGAGGGGTTTCGGCGGCGCGGGCGGGAATCTCTTGCCAACCGGGCAGGGGGACGACTTCGGGATAGATATAGGAGGGAACTGCAACAGATTGGAGTTGGGGGCGGTTGAGGGTTTGAATTGCCGTGACGGCGATCGCCAGCAAGACGGTTGCCAGGACTGGGGTTTGCAGTGGGTTCCATTTCGGCATCGGTCGATTTCTCCGAGAATTCTCTGCTCAAACGCAGGCGCGAGAGAGCTGTGGGCAGACCAGCAGTTTGTGGACAGACCAGAGGAAGAGGCCGAACAGGGCTGCTGCTGCAAGGGGGAACAGGAGGGAACCGTCGCCCAAGTGCCAGTAAGCCAGCCAGTCATATGCCGCTGCGTTTGCCAGCACCGCCATTAATGTGACCCGCAGGCCATTGATGGCAAAGCCCAACAGCACGGCGGCGATCGCCACAATGCCTCGCACAATCGGCTTGGGGGCAACCCAGCAGAGATAGAGCCAGGTAAATCCCATCAGTTGGGCAATCAGTTGCACCCCCGAACAGCCGTTGAAGACTTCAATGGCACCATTGGGCAGCGCCACTAAAAACCCCTGTCGCTGGACTTCAAAACCGATCGCGTTCAACACTGCTGCCGAAAATTTGGCGGTCGAGGTGGTGATATCGAGCAGGTAAAGCAGTTCCCAAGGGAAAGCCAAAAATCCCAACAGTTGAAAGGCTTTGGCATAAGGGCGCAATCCTTGAAAGCCCGAGGCAAGTAGGCCGAAGCCCAAAAGCGACAGGATGGGGGAAACTCGCAAGAAAATATCGGCGTCGAAGAGGTGCAGGCTTTTATAGAGTATCCAGGCGATGAGTAGGAAACTGGTGACGATAGCCGCAAGACTACTTTCGCAACGCAAGGCTTGGCGGCAGCGCCAGAGGGAGGCGATCGTCGCCGCCCAAAATAGACAGCTCGCACTCCACAAATTCACGTTATCGCTGCTCCAAACCGAGATGAGATGGATGCCTACAAGTCCTACAAAGATGGCTATCAGCCAGTTTTTCGAAGCTCGCGAGTATTGCACTCTGGCAGTCCAGATGTCGCGGTTGGAAAGTTCAAACACAATTGACTCCTTTCGATAGCGGTATTAGTCATAACCCTCAGTGGGGGAGAAAAGAGGGAGGTAAAAGAGACTGTTTCCCCTGATTGACTCGTCCTTTTTAATGAGTCGAACTCGACATTTCGCTCCTCTTTCGAACAATCTGGGTCTTGCAAAGCAGCACCACTAACACCAGCAGCGCCAATAGATTGCCGAGAATTTCTAGAGGTTCGGGCGATGAATAGACAAACTGGGGTTGATGGGCGTTGCGGTTGTCTCTGAGTTGAATGCCTTCAGGGGTTGCGACGGGAACCTGCTGGCGCACGGACGGCTGGCTGGGATCGACGCGGATTGTTTCAGTCACGGCCACAAAGGCGGTGTATTTCGATAGCAAGCGATAGTCTAATGCGGTTTGGGTGACCGCTTGAATGCCCGCATCCGTTTCGCGGTTATACATCTGGTTCATCAGGTCTTTAATCCGCGCCCGTCCCCACAATTGAGCGATGCCGGGATTGCCTGTTCCCGACTCAAAATTCACCCTTAATTCCCGCCGATAGGTTTCGCCACTGGCTAAATTGCCGACGATCTCGATCCTGCCGCTGCTGCCGTCGGGCTTGCGACCGTGCAGCACTAAGGGCTGCTTGGCAAACAGGTCGGAGGGGCGCTGCGGATAGATTTCAGGTATATCGCCACTGCCCAGCCAGTTCACCTCAATATTGGTCAGAACGGGGTTGTTGATGGTGCTGACAAATTTGTCAGCCACTGCTTCAGCCGGTTCGGCGGGGGGCAGAATCTCGGCTTTGCCGCGCCCCACTTCCGCCAGTCGCTCCAGTAAAAAGCGGTTGGTGGCGGAGCCCACGCCAAAGGTGTAGATGCGATTGCCCCGCTGGAGGCGATCGCGCACGGCGCCAATCACCCGTTCGTCATCCCCAATCAGCCCATCGGTGAGCAAGACAATGCTGCGCAAGCGGCTGTCCCGCGCGGGTGGGAAGTTCAGCACGGTCTCGATGCCATTCATTAATTCCGTGCCGCCATCTGCCCGCAAGCCGTTGATGTAGGCCAAAGCACGACGACGATTTTGGGGCGTATTGTCGAGCGGTTGGCGGGAGAGCGCCCGACTCTCGTTGGCAAAGTTGACGATGCTGAAGGTGTCGTCGGGGTTGAGGCGATCGATAAATTGCCGCATTAAGGCTTTGGATTGCAGAATGGGCGGGCCGGATTGCGAGCCCGAGGTGTCGATCAGGAAGACCACATCTTTGGGCACAATTTCCCCCAGTTGATAGTCGATCGCCGGAATCAGGTAAGAGGCGAAGTGGCCGCCGCGATCGTCCGCTTGCGCTAACACGGTTGCTTGGGTGTTCTCGCCTGCAATTTGGTAGCGCAAAATCAGATCTTTGTTGGGGATCGTATTGCGATCGGCAAGCTGAACTCTGACGGCCCCATTCTGGTTTTCCGTGTCAATTGCGTGGGAGGGCGATCGCACATCGCGAATGGGAACCCCAGCATCGATAGTGACGGTGACGCCGATGTCGTGGCCGGAGCGCACCTCTGGCGGCAGCATGGGAGGGGTAATTCTAGAGACATCGGGAACGCGATTGAAATCGACATTTCCGCTGGCATCCTCGGGAATGTAGCGGGGGCCGACGACCATCGGGAAGGCAAACTCGTAGTCGCCCCCCTCAAATTTGAGGGTGTTGGTGTAGCGAATTACGGTATCAATCGTCTCGCCAGGAATAATATTGGCGAGGGATTGGGTGAAGAGATTAGGTCGTTCTTGCTCCAGCAGCGCTGCCGTTCGCCCGCTCTCTTTAGCCTCTGCGTAAATCTGCTGGGCCTCTTGTCGCTCCTTTATCTCCCCCCGCACAACCAGATCCCCAATTTGGATCTCCATGTCGTCCACGGCGGCATCCTCCGGCAGCGGGAATTGATAAATGGCCTCCAGTGGATAGTCGTAGGGATTGGTAAAGCTTTGCCGCACTTCAACCCGCGCGATATTCCCAGCCACATCCGCCGTGACTTCCGTTTGTTGCAGCGGGAAAGCCACAATCTCGCCATCAATTTGGGCGTATAAGCCGCCGTAATCTTCAGGCTCCCGTTCGAACTCAATCGCTCGAGCGGTGTATTGAATTCCATCCCGCCCAAATAGGGAGGGTAACTCTTCGCGAGTGGGAGTGGCCCACGCATGGGTTCCCAGCAACAGGAGGGCGATCGCCACCACCCCTGCCGACAGCCACCGCCATCCCTGCCTCGGCGGTTTGTCTCGTTGCGTTCTCTGACGCGATCGCCGCTTATCCATCATCCTCTCTCCTCCATCAGATTCGGTCTGCTATCGAGTTGCCTACAGGGCTTTGCCTCGATTACCAGCCATTATTCGGCACAGGAGCAGAGCGTTCTAGGGAATTAAATTGGGTAAGCTGTCGCTGACTTTTGGGCTATTGTTCGGGATTATTGGAAATTATTGGGTATCCTTTTCCCCAGCGACATGGGTTCGATCCGCCAGGACTTGATTGACCTGCGAGTCTCTCAATACTGATGCCGGGTAAAGGTGAGCTTCACCATCAGACGGGGACAATTAACTGGAGGGGTGCCGCGATGGAAGCAATACACGTCTTCCACAAACCCGAATCCAGCAGGGCCGACGATCTCCCACCAGTTTTCGCGACCGTACGCCTCGTAGATTTCGCGATCGCTCTGTTTGGCGAATAGTGCGAACTGATGCTTCCAATGCTTGCGGGTATGGCTGCTGCGAATGCAGACGTGCGGTCCACTGTTAGCATCGACATCGGTGAGATAAAAGAAAAATTTGAGGACGCGGTAGTCAGCCAGATCGTAATGAAAGATCGTTTGGGCTGGGGCCAGCTCGCGATAGGTTTTGCGATCGCCCACAAAACACCAGCCTAGGCGCGCAGACTTGAGCATGGGCTCTGATTCTAAATATCGAGCCGCAATATTGTGGATTTTGGCATCGCTGGCGAGCCGTCGTGCGGCCCCGCACTCCTCGCCAAATGTAGGATAAAAGGCTCGTACTGCAGGACGGACCAACCACTTTGGCTTCACGGGTAGAGGCTCTTCTGTAGTGGCAAAGCTCAACATCTCGCCCAAGATATCTGCGGGCAAGCGGAGTTGAGCGGAACAGCCCACCTGCCGCAATTCTGCAACAACTGCATCCACATCTAGCTCTGGGAATAGCGATGCTTCTTCTGGCAGTAGGGGTAGCGTGGGGGGACGGGTGACGCTCACCACCCAGTTTGAAACCGAGCGGAAGCGAGATAGCACAAACATCGCTATCCAAGCAGGATTGCGTCTGGCGTAGCGCCAGTAACGGGCCAGCCTAGAATGGCGCCTCCACCGGCTAAGCGATTCTGTCACGCCACCCCAATCTGTAAACTTTTTAGAGCTTACCCCGCACCTCAGCAATGCTGAAGCTACCATCTCGTCAGAAATACGGTCTTTTTTGGCTGACTTTAGCGCTTGACGCCAAGCTTGTGCGCGCTAGCCAGCCACTCGTCCAGCTCGACGATGCGGGCCTCCAACCCAAACACTCTGCTAAAGGCTCGCAAAAGCTCTGGCCGAACGGCTTCCATTGAAATATCGGGAATCGACTGAGCCATGCTGCCCACAGGTCGATCGCCAATTCCGCAGGGCACGATGCGATCGAACGCTGCTAAATCCGGGCAGACATTGAGGGCAAAGCCGTGCCAAGTAATCCATTGAGTCGCCCGAATGCCGATCGCCCCCAGCTTCGCCCCATTCACCCATACGCCAGTCAAACCAGGAATGCGATCGCCCTGCAATCCAAATGCAGCCAAAGTCTCGATCAGAACCTGCTCTAACTGGCGTAAATACCAATGCAAATCCTGTCGGTGGCGGCGCAGATTCAGAATCGGATAGCCCACCCACTGGCCCGGACCGTGATAGGTGACCTCCCCCCCCCGCTCCACTCGATGCACTTCGTAGGTCGCCGTCTCGGGATCGAACTTTAAAAATCCCGCATCCGCCCCCTGCCCGAGGGTATACACCGGGGGATGGGATAACAACAGCAAGCCGTCGGGGCGATCGCCCGCTGCCATCCCCTGCTGCCGCTGCCGCTGCCACTCCCAAGCGCTACAGTAGGGAACTTCCCCCAACGAACAGACCTGCAATTGAGGGGGTGCATGCGCCTGACTCCACTCGGGCGGCAAATCCATACAGCAGTCTCAAACTGGCGACGAGCTACAGCTTAACCAATTCCTTCGATAACGGGATGGAAGTAAAACGAGATGCCCAAGACTGCATAAGTCGCCAGCAGCAGAATCCCCTCCAGCCAGTTGGAGCGACCGTCTGTACTGATGGAATTGGCGATCGCCACTGCCACCGCCACCGCCACCAACTCAAACGGGTTGAAATCTAAGTTCATGGGCTGCCCCATCCACTGGCCCAAGAGCACTAACACTGGTCCTACAAACAGGGCAATCTGCAGCGTAGAGCCCACTGCCACGGATATCGATAGCTCCATCTTGTTTTTCATGGCCACCGACACAGCCGTGGCATGTTCTGCCGCATTGCCAATAATGGGTAGCACAATCACCCCCGTAAACAGTGCCGTCAGCCCCAACTGAGCGGTGGCAGCTTCCAAGCTCGAGACCAGCAGTTCCGACTCAATCGCGACGGCGATCGTGCAGGCCAACAAAACCCCAATCCACAACCCCACATTCGCAGTGTGACTGTCTTCTTCTTCTGTTTCGGCAGACTCCACTTCACTCCTCTCCCGAGAGTCTCGACCGCCATCCCCCTTCAAATCATAGAGATAGCTGTGGGTGCGCATCGAAAATAACAGTGTCATTGCATACACCCCAATCAGCACGAGCGCCACCGCCACCGATAAGTGCTGCATCACCTCTAGCGCCAAGCCATCCGAGGTAGTATCTACAGCTGTCGGCACCAAAATCGCGATCGCCGCCAAGGTCATGGCTGAGGCATTGACGCGGGCGATCGTGGGCTGAAAGGTTTGTTCCTTATGCCGCAACCCCCCTAAAAACATCGCCAAGCCCATCACCAACAGGAGATTGCCAATCATCGACCCCGTAATGCTGGCCTTGACCACATCCACCAACCCCGCCCGCAGAGCAAAGACAGCAACAATCAACTCAGTCGCATTGCCAAACGTGGCATTGAGCAAGCCCCCCCACAGCGAGCCCGCCACACTCGCAATCTCTTCGGTGGCAGTTCCCATCCAGCCCGCTAGGGGCAAAATCGACAACCCTGCCGCCACAAACACCGCTAGCGGTCCCCAGTGAAACTATTCAGCCGCCAGCGAAACGGGAATGAACAGTAGCAAAACGCCAAACACGAGGCTCCTGATAGAAATCTTCTCAGATTCGGGGGTCTCGGTCGGGAGTGAAGAGAGCATAGGGCGATCGCCAAAATCATGCAACGCTTGCGTCACCATTTTGCCCGCAAGCTTGCTGCCATCCTACCCCCTCTCTCCGCACCACCCGTTCGGCTCCCCCGCAGGCCCGAGCAGAGCTCGGGCTAAGCTTGCGATCGCCAAGGGACCCCTCCCCACTTTCTCGCCTGCTCAGCTCGCTTCTCCCACGGTCGCGGGGACACAATCGCTTACAATTGCGTACATTCACCTCCCCATTGAGTTCCAATTGCGATCGCGCAATCCGGCCCGATCGGTCATTGCTGAGGCACGCACTGCCTGTTTTCAGACGGCACCCTAGTGTGAGGAAAATGACGCTATGCAGTCCACAATCTTAGTGACGGGCGGTGCGGGATATATCGGCTCTCATGTCGTTAAACTTCTGCTCCGCGAGGGATACGATGTCGTAGCGATCGACAACTTGTCTAACGGTCGTCGCGATTTCGTCCCCGCTCGAAACTTGACAGTTGGCGATATTGGCGATCGACAACTGCTCGATCGCCTCTTTAGCGAACACTCAATTGCTGCTGTCTGCCATCTCGCCGCCTCGATTGTGGTGGGGGAGTCCACCGCCAAACCGGGGCTGTATTACCGCAATAACGTTGCCAACACCATCACTCTCCTAGATGCCATGCTCGCTGCGGGGGTAAAGCACCTAGTATTTCCCTCCACCTGTGCAGTCTATGGCGAGCCCACACTACGCCCCATTCCCGAAGTCCATCCCCTCAGCCCCATCAGCCCCTACGGCGCGACCAAACTGATGGTGGAGCGCATTTTGCAAGATTATGGCAAAGCCCACGACCTGCAGTCCGTCACCTTAAGATTCTTTAATGCTGCTGGGGCAGACCCAGACGGACAGTTGGGCGAAGCCCACGAGCCCGAAACCCATCTCATCCCCATTGCCATCCAAACCGCCCTAGGGCAACGCCCCTACATTCAAATCAACGGCACCGACTACGACACCCAAGACGGCACCTGCATCCGCGATTACGTTCACGTCATGGATTTGGCCAATGCCTTCCGGCTGGCTCTGGAATACCTGCAGCAGGAGAATTGCAGCCAAACGGTCAATCTCGGCAATATGTGCGGGTTCTCGGTCAAGGAAGTTATCGAGATGGTCCGGCGCATTTCTCAAACTGATTTTGACGTGCGCCTCGGTCCCCGCCGTCCCGGCGATCCGCCTGTCTTGGTGGGCAGCTCGGATCTAGCCAAAAGCGTGCTGGGATGGAAACCCCACTATCGTCAGTTGGATACGATCGTGCGTCACGCTTGGCAGTGGCACTGTCGCCAAAGTGGAGTGTCAGTTCCTCAAATGGCGCGATCGCCACAATAGCGAGCCTGCTGCAGGAGAGTCATTGGCACTGCAAACAGAGCGATTCTCCAGAGTTAATAGCCCGATCGGGCCCAGCCCCTATGAACAAATCAACCAGGAGCGCTATAATCTTGGTCAAGCTAGGCAGTGCTCGAGTTTTTCGGCACTAACGCACTGCAGCTCAGCGGCAGCGCTTCCGATCCGAACCTGCCATCGAGAGTCTAGAGCCAAGTTGGAATAGTTCCGCTCTTGCCCCGAAGCATTCGTAGGTTAACCCCTAGGTTTTCGGTCTGCGCTCTGATAGCGTTTGGGCCGATCGAGTTGGTACGGCGACCAGCCCCAACTCCAGCATGTACGCAACGCTGGGGAGACCTCAGCCATATAGCACCTCGGCTGTACCTATGCCTGCATCGACTCAATCTCGGGACTTGCGATCGGTGGCTGCGACGGCCAGTCGATTGCGTCGCAACCAACTTCACTCTTGCAAGAAAATATACCCGTCATGGGATTTGTAGCAGTACTCCTGCGACTTTTGAGGAATTTTGATGTCCAAACAAATTATTATTGGCGAGCAACATCGCATCGCGGCTGTTTTTTCTGAAGATCGCATTCAAGAATTGATTGTTGCCAGCGGACACCATCAAGTAGGGGATGTCTATCTGGGGATTGTGGAAAACGTCTTGCCCAGTATCGATGCTGCCTTTATCAATATTGGCAACCCCGAACGCAACGGATTCATTCACGTCAGCGATCTGGGACCGATTCGGCTCAAACGGAGCAGTTCTGCCATTACCGAATTGGTCACCCCCCAACAGAAGGTGTTGGTGCAGGTGATGAAGGAACCGACGGGGAATAAAGGACCGCGTCTGACTGGCAATCTATCGTTTCCCGGACGCTATCTGGTGCTCATGCCCTCCGGTCGCGGGGTCAATCTATCTTCCAGAATTCGCGACGAAGAAGAACGCAACCGCCTCAAATCCCTCGCCATTTTGATCAAACCGCCTCAAATGGGCTTGATGGTGCGCACTGAAGCAGATGGAATGCCCGAAGAGAGCATCATCGAAGATTTAGAAATTCTCAAGAAACAGTGGGAAGCCATTCAACAGGAACAACATGCCACCCGCCCCCCCAGTTTGCTCAATCGCGATAATGACTTCATTCAGCGGGTTCTGCGGGATGCCTTTAGCGATGAGGTCAATCGCATTGTCACCGATACCCCCGAGGGGGTGCAGCGGGTGCGCAAGCACCTGCAAAACTGGAATAAGGGTCGCATGCCTGCTGGAGTGGCGATCGACGCTCATCGAGAATCGACGCCAGTTTTTGACTATTACCGCGTTAATGCCGCCATTCGTCAGGCATTGCGCCCCCGCGTGGACCTCCCTTCTGGCGGCTATATCATCATCGAGCCCACTGAGGCGCTGACGGTGATCGACGTCAACTCGGGCTCGTTTACGCGCTCGGCCACCTCGCGCGAAACGGTGTTGTGGACCAACTGCGAAGCCGCGACTGAAATCGCTCACCAAATGCGCCTGCGCAATATTGCAGGGGTGATTGTGGTGGACTTCATCGACATGGATTCCCGTCGCGACCAATTGCAGGTGCTGGAGCATTTCAACAAAACATTGCGAGCCGATAAATCTCGTCCGCAAATTGCCCAATTGTCCGAGCTGGGGTTGGTGGAGTTAACCCGCAAGCGTCAGGGTCAAAGTTTGTACGAAGTTTTCGGTCGTCCCTGCCCCACTTGCGAAGGCTTGGGATTGTTAGCTCACCTGCCCGGAGCCCATCCAGAATTGGAGCAGACCCCCTTCGACCATTCGGTCACCAACGCATCGGCAGTGCTGGCCAGCAGTGTACCAGATGCTCCGGCAGCTACCGCAGGTACTCGAGTGGGGGGCGATCGCAACGGCGGCTCCCGCCGCAGAAGCACTTACTCGAATGGCGGTCGTTCGGCCACCCCCGTTCCCGAAAATCTCTATCAGGGGGGACGGCGGGGGCGGCGCAGCCCTGCAGCGCCCACTCGCAGCGAGACACCGACACCGACACCGACACCTGCACCCACTAAAGTCATCGAGCCTCCTCAAAAAAGTACGGTAGAAGAGGGTGCTGACCCGGCGAGCTCGCCCCCCGCGCCGACTCCGCGCAAAGCCCGCCGCAAGCTGATCAATATCGAGATGACCCCCCCACAGCAGAAGGTCTATTCGGAGATGGGAATTTCCCCATTGGCCCTGTTGGAAGAACCCGTGAAAACCGGACGGGACACAGTGGTAGCTGTATCTTTGCCGGGTCAAGCCCCTCTAGAGATTGACGGATTCGATCTCGACGACGAAGTTGAAGATCGAACAGAGGCCATCGACCTAGAGGCTGGGGAAGAAGTAGAACTGAATCCTTCTGATGAGGACCTCTCAGATGGCGACACAGACCCCACTGAAGAGCATGGGAGCACTGCAGACAGGGCTGACTTCCCAGACAGAGGATCTGCTGGAGCGTCGATTGAATCTGCAGAACCCTCAGAGGCAAGCGGCACCGAACCCGACTCGGACAGTTCGGAGAGCAGTTTGGCTGCCGAAGTCAAACCCAAGAAGCAATCGCCCGCTGCCTCTCGACGCAAGCGATCGCGGTCTTCCGATTGAGCGTTCCCGAGCTAGAGTAATCGTGCAGAAGGGAATGGGGCAAAGTTAATGCTAAACCGCTGGCTGCAACGGGCGATCGCCTGGCAAAACCACTGGCGAGAGAGCCTCTCAGTCAAGCTAGGCCGAGCTCTACTGTGCTGTTTGGCAATGGGGGCGATCGCCGCCTGCAGTGCCAATTCTGCCGCGATCGAGCGACCCTATCTACTGCTATCCGATTTTGGCGATCCTCAAACCTTCAACTATTACTTGTCCAGCGATGCCCCCAGCAGAACCGTCTTGGGGCCAACCCTCAGCGGGCTGACCAGATTGGATGAAGACACGCTAGACTGGGCTCCCGAACTGGCGGAAGGATGGGAGATTTTTGATGGGGGATTGCGTATTGTATTTACGTTGCGTCCCGGTTTGCTCTGGTCGGACGGCGAGCCGCTGACAATTGAAGATTTTCGGTTCACCTTCGAAGACATCATCTTCAACGAAAAAATTCCCACTTCTAGCCGCGATGTTCTGCGCAGCGGCGAGAGTCAAGCACTGCCCGAAGTCAGAGTGGTGGGCGATCGCCAAATCGAGTTCACCCTCCCCGAACCGTTTGCGCCCTTCTTTGGAGTGGTGGGAACTCCCGTCATGCCCAAACACCTCTTGGCCGACAGTATTGCTGCAACCGATGAAGCGGGGAACCCCGAGTTCAACCAACTCTGGAGCATCGACACCCCCGTCGATATTCTGCCCAGTAGCGGTCCTTATCGACTGACCCGCTACACCCCCAACCAGAGGGTAGAGCTGGAGCCCAACCCACACTATTACAAGCGGGGAGAGGGGGGAGAAACACTGCCCAAAATTCCGCGTCTGGTGCGGCAGATTGTGGCATCCCAAGATAATCAACTGCTGCAGTTTCGCTCTGGCAGTCTCGATACCTTTGCGGTGCGAGGGAGCGATTTTCAATTGCTCAAGCAGGAAGAAGACAGTGGCAAATTTACGATTTATAACTTGGGGCAGACCCTCAATAACAGCTTCTTCTGTTTCAACCAATCCACAGGAACCAATCCTGAAACGGGCGAGCCCATTGTGGATCCCATCGAGTCGGCTTGGTTTACCGATGTCAACTTCCGTCGAGCGGTCTCCTATGCGGTCAATCGTCAGGCTTGGATCGACAGCGTACTGAGGGGGCTGGGCCAGTCCCAAATTTCTCCCATCTCCCCCGCCAGTCCATTTCATTTCAGTCCTGCAGAAGGGCTGCCCGTTTACGAGTACAATCCCGATCGCGCCAAGCAACTGCTGCTGGCGGCAGGCTACACCTACGACGGCAACGACCGCCTGCGGGACCGGTCGGGCAATTTGGTCCGGTTTACGCTCAATACCAATGTGGGCAATAGCGATCGCGAGGCGATCGGTGCATTAATCAAGCATGACTTAGACCAGATTGGTATCGAGGTCGATTTTGTCCCGATCGAGTTCGCCACGCTCGTGAACAAACTCAACGCCACTTACGATTGGGAGGCCGTTATGCTGAGTTTTGGGGGGGGCGGGATCGAACCCAATAGCGGAGCGAATATCTGGCGCACCACCGGTCAGTTACATATCTGGAATCCGGCCGGTTCGCCAGGGCGAGAAATTCGCGATCGCCAGATTGCCGCTTGGGAACGGGAAATCGACGACATTTTTAGTGCCGGGACTCGCGAACTGGATTTCGAAAAACGCAAGCAGCTCTACAATCGCTTTCAGGCTATCGTGCAAGAGCAATTGCCTTTGATCGGCACCGTCAACCCCCTTGCCCTCACTGCCATCCGCGATCGCGTTATTGATGCCGATCCCCGTCCCATTTTGGGGAATTTGTGGAATCTAGAACATCTGGACATCATTCCTTAGCCAGCAGGTGCGGGAAGTTACAGCGATTCCTGCAGACAAAACTCGGCCTCTCTGGTTAGGATTGAACCACCGCGTTTTGGGAAAAATCTTGGTCACACTCACCGAACGACAAACGGCCACCCTAATGGTGGATGCCAGCGGTATCAGCCGTCCTATGGGCAAGCCCCCCACTCAACTGCGCCGCTTTCCCAACCGCCGCCCCTATCGCCTCTACCGCTTGCTGAGCGATTTGGACGATATGGTAGATGCCGTCAAGGACGATCGCGATCGCCTGCGTATTGCTGCGGTATTGGTGCGTCGTTTTATCGAACAGGCCGACTGGCTGGGGGACACCTTGCCAATGCCCGATGAAGAAAAAGGCTGGGCTGTTCACACCCTCTACCAGGAACCGAACTACCCCTTCGCAATTCAAACCGTGTCGTGGTTGCCGGGACAACCGTCCCCCGTCCACAACCATGCCACTTGGAGCATTGTCGCCATTATCGGAGATGAGACCAGCGGGCGAGAGCGGAATTATTTGTGGCGACGCACGGATGATGGCAGTCAGGCCGGTCGTGCCGATCTGGATCTGGCCGAGGAGCAACTCCTCTATCCCGGCGATCTGATTGGCTTTACCCCCGATGCCATCCACAGTGTCGAGCAGGTCCACGCCGAAGACTCGTGGCTGCCCACGTTTACCTTTAACCTCTACGGCAAGCCCAATTACAGCAAGCGCTACGAGTTCGATCCCGAACAGCACGCCGTCAAGAATTTTTAGGCTGGAGAGTGCCAGTGCCGGACTTGAAGGCATCGATCGATCGAGTGCTCGAGCAACAGTCGTCACTGTTTGCTTTTCTCTTATCTCCCGAATCCTATTTATTGGGTGCAGGACTGTTAAGTGGAATGGTGGCTGTGCTGTTGCTGATGCTGAATGTCATTTCTATTCACTGCCTTCTCAATAACTGTCCGGCCCTGCAGGATGGGGGCAATACTCTCCAAGCATGGATTGTGTTTGAAGGGATGACTTTATTTTTTGCGATCGCCAGCGGCATGTCCCTCGTCAAATTTTTCCACATGAGACGCGACAGGCGAGGTGGAGGCTGATTGCGATCGCGATCGCCTGCGCACAACATATGCCACGAGAGCATAGAGAAGAAATAGGACGAAGAATGACGTTTCAGAAATCTCTCCCGAAATCAGCAGCCAGCCAATCAAGATGGCGATCGCATACTGGATAGCATTGGGCAGTAGTGTCTTTAGATCCATATAAGCACGTGCTATTTTGCAGAGAGGACGATTGAATCAGACAGACAGATACGATTGAACGTGCGCCACATCCATCTCACTCGTTAAACCTTCCGTCACGAGACTGCCATTCTCAATCAGATAATAATAATCGGCCAGACTCTGGGCAAATTGAAAGTATTGCTCCACCAATAGAACAGCGATCCCCCGCTCCTGCTTAATCTTCGAGATGGCTTCCTCAATCTCAATAATAATTGACGGTTGAATTCCTTCGGTAGGCTCGTCGAGCACCAGCACTTTCGGATTGGACACTAGCGCTCTGGCGATCGCCAACTGCTGTTGCTGGCCCCCGCTCAAATCTCCTCCATAGCGCTTCAAAAAATCTTTCAAAATCGGAAACAGATCGTAGACAAACTCGGGAATCGATTTAACATTCTCAGCCGAAGCCTCCAATCCAACCAAGAGATTTTCCTCAACACTCAAGCGCGGGAAAATCTCTCGTCCTTGAGGCACGTAGCCAATTCCCGCACAAGCCCGTTGATAGGGACGGGCATGGGATATCGAGTCCCCATCTAACGTCAGCGTGCCACTCCTCTGTGCGAGCAGACCCATAATCGTTTTGAGGGTCGTTGTCTTACCCATGCCATTGCGGCCCAACAGACACACCGCTTGACCGGGCAAAACTTTGAGGGATAGATCTCGAATAATATGGCTTTCGCCATAATAAACATTGAAATTACTCACCTCCAGTAGAGGCTTCATCGCCACAGTCGTTTCTGTCATCTTGTCAATCATCCACTTCGTACAGCAGGCCAAACATCGCAGCAGTAGTCTAAACCGGCGCAGCCTCCGTCTTGTGGGAACCCAAATAGACCTCAATCACGCGAGCATCGTTCTGGACTTCGTCAAAATTACCTTCACACAGCACCATCCCCTGGTGCAGAACGGTCACAGTGCGCGCAATCTGCCGGACAAACACCATATCGTGCTCGATCGCCAGAATGGCATGCTCTTTAGCCAATACCTCGAGCAATTCCCCCGTCGCTTCGGTCTCTTTGTCCGTCATGCCGGCCACACACTCGTCTAACAGCAAGAGATCGGGATCTTGAGCCACCATCATGCCAATTTCCAGCCACTGTTTCTGGCCGTGAGACAGCACCCCAGCAGGCAGATCGGCCTCTTTTTCTAAACCGCAAACCTCGAGCACCTCGTAAATGCGATCGCGATCCTCAGCTTTACGCACGGAGAACAGAGTCGACAGCACCCCTTTATTGCGATTGAAAGACAATTCGAGGTTCTCAAACACAGTTAAATTGAGAAATATTCTCGGCGTTTGAAACTTTCTGCCAATCCCCATACGAGCAATTCTATACTCTGGCAGATTGGTGATCTCTTTACCCTTGAAATAAACCTTGCCAGCCGCAGGCTTGAGTTTTCCGGTAATCACGTCACACAAAGTCGTCTTTCCCGCACCATTGGGGCCAATCACCACCCTCAGCTCCCCCTCCTTCATGGCGAAATTTAAGTCGTCGATCGCTTTAAAACCATCAAAACTAACCGTTACATTCTCAACTCGAATAATATCACTAGCCATACCTCAGCCCCCGCATTAAACCTGCTAACTCGAATCGCTAACTCGAAGATGATGCAATTTTAGCTGCCGGAGCCCTGAAGAACAGCCTGCGCAGCCAATCTCCCAACACCCCTGCAATCCCCTTCGGTAAGAACACCACAATTAAAACCAACAAGAGCCCCTGAGCCAACAGCCAAACCTCGGGCAGATTTTCACTCAATGCTGTCTTCATACCATTCACCAGCAGTGCGCCTAAAACCGCACCCACTAACGTTCCTCTCCCTCCCACAGCAACCCAAATCACAAAGTCAATCGATTGCACAATTCCGGCTTGATTCGGATTGATGATCAGCACTTGCGGTACAAATAAAGCACCACCAATCGCAGCAATCACAGCAGAAATCATGTATACCGCCAGCTTATAGAAGGCGACGTGATAGCCCGCATATCTAACCCGGAACTCGTCGTCGCGAATGGCAACCAGTAGGCGGCCAAATTTTCCAGATGTGAGCCAGCGGGCAAATACATAAATCACCAGCAGAAAAACCACGGTGACGATGTAGAGAACCTCTCGAACCTCAGGAGTATTGATATCCGCGCCCAAAAACGTGTTGAAATCCGTCAGACCATTAGTGCCTGCCGTGTATTCTAGATAGCCCACCAGCAGCACGCTGAACACCAACGCAGTGGCCTGGGAAATAATGGCGAAATATACCCCTTTGATGCGGTTTCTAAAGATTAAATAGCCCAAAATGAAGGCCACAATCGCCGGGACGAAGACAACTGCCGCCATTGCAAACCAAGGGCTGTAAAATGGCTCCCACCAAAAGGGCAACCCGTCCAATCCGCCAAAGGCCATGAAGTCGGGAATAGGTTCTCCCGAGGGATTGCTCGCCCCCGTCAAGCTGGGGGACAGGAGCTTGAGGTGCATTCCCAGACAATAGCCCCCTAAAGCAAAATAAACCGCATGTCCCAAACTCAACATGCCGGTGTATCCCCAAATTAGGTCGATCGAAATCGCCACGATCGCAAACGTCAGCCACCGACCCAGCAGATTCAAACGAAACTCACTCAAAATATTCGGCAGGATGAAAATTGACACGATCGCGAGGACAACAATTGTGATGACCTCTGCAATCAGCCGCTTCGATTTGAGTTTCTGGGAAAACGATCTTGCTTGACTAGATGCCATTAGGCTCGATCCAACTAGATTGAACAATCAATGCGATCGCAGCGCTCCTCAATTATCGGGCTGCCCGCGATCGAGACTAATACTTACTCATTCCACATCGCGACCCTTCTGGGGAAAGAGTCCGGCTGGCTTGAACTGCAGCACCACAATCACAATGGCAAACGTTGCGGCCTTTCCCAAGCTGCCGTTGAGTAACGACTCGTTAAACGTGTTGAGGAAGCCCAAAATCGTTGCTCCGGCCAGCGTGCCAATCAGCTTGCCCACCCCACCGATCACCACCACCATAAACGAGTCCACAATCAAGTTCTGACCGGTGGATGGGCCTACAGAGCCAATCAGCGTGAGCAAGGCTCCGCAAACCCCCGCCAAGCCAGAGCCAATGCCAAAGGTCATCGCATCGACGCGAGTGGTGGGAATGCCCATGCAGGAAGCCATTGCCCGGTTTTGAGTTACAGCGCGAATTCTCAAGCCAAACTTAGACTGGCTCAAGAATACAAACAGTCCAATCAGAACTAAAACGGCAACCACTAGAATAAAAATTCGCGTGTACGGCAACACGATAAACGTACCGGGAATCCTGATTTGGCTGCTGAGGAAGTGGGGCTTATTCACGTCAACATTCTGTGCCCCAAACAGAATGCGAACAGCTTGTTGCAGGATTAGGCTTACCCCCCAAGTGGCCATCAAGGTATCGAGGGATCTGCCGTACAGTCGGCTAATCACCAGCCGCTCCAACACTATCCCCAGCAATCCAGCGACCACAAATGCTCCCACAATGGTGAGCAGATAAGCGAGGTCGTACAACATGGGATGGGCTTCGAAAAAGGTGCGGCTATAGTCGGTAATTCCTTCAGGATCGCTACCGCAGCCGTTGAAGCAAATAATGCGACCTAAAATAAAGCGCTGCATCACGTAGGTGGTATAGCAACCCAGCATGATAAATTCGCCGTGGGCCATGTTAATCGCGCCCATGAGACCGAATGTGATGGCCAATCCCAAACCGATCAACAAAAAAATCGAACTGTTGCTCAGGGCATTAAAAAGCTGTGTCCAGAGGAAAAAGCCCTTGCGGGCAAAGAGCACTTGAAACCCATTTTCAACAATGAATAGCTCTGCCTTAGCAAAGACAATGGGGGAGTGCGACAGCATTAGATCGAGCATGTCTGAAGCCTGATAGATGCAAGTGTTTTAGCAGCAAGATCGACAAGGGTCAGGGGAGGCAAATGCCTCCTGCGAAAACATGAAAGCGGAATCGCTCGGTGAGGTTCCGCTTCAGTCAAAACGTGAGTTCGATACTGGACTGGCCCCCATCCCCTAACCCCTTCCCCCAAAATTGGGGGAAGGGAAACTTGACGAAACCTAAAGGTTTCCGGCTGTTGCTCCCCTCTCCCAACATTGGGAGAGGGGCTGGGGGTGAGGGCAGTTCGGCATCGTCGAATTCGCGCAGTCAAGACATTTAGCTGAATAGTAGCCGAGTCAAATAGAAGGCGCTAAGGGTGCTGAGATGCGGTACCCTTAGCTGTGGAAAGGCGATCGCCTGCAATAGGCAGCGGTTAAGCTTCTACCGTCCCGACCTCGGGGTTCTCAACCCAATCGCAGTATTTGCTGCCCGCGATGAGGGGATCCCAGGTTCTGGGGTCGACATAGCCCAGATCTTCCAGAATGTCGAACTGACCGTCTGCTCTGTGACGACCCACCAGCACGGGCTTAGTGGTGTGGTGGTTGGGTTGCATGGTGTGGGTGCCGCCAGGGGCGTCAAAGGATACGCCCACCACAGCTTTGAGCACTGCTTCGATATCGAAAGTACCTGCCTTTTCGCAGGCCAGCTTCCACATATTGACACCGACATATCCCTTCTCAATCGGATCGCCCGTAACGCGATCCTGACCGTACTTGGCCTGAAAGGCTGCCACAAATTCCTTGTTCTGAGGTCTGTCTTGAGTTTGGAAATAGTTCCAGACCGCGTACTGACCCACCACGTTCTCAGCGCCGATACCGCGCACGTCGTCCTCGGACAGGCTGGAGGACATCACCGGACAGATCTCGGCGGTGAGCCCTTGAGCTGTGTACTGCTTGAAGAAGCCCACGTTGCTGTCGCCGTTAATGGTGTTCAGCACGCCATCTGCGCCCGAAGCCACAATCTTGGTTACAGCCGTAGCGTAGTCTTGATGTCCTAAGGGCTGATAGTTTTCACCCGCTAGCTCGATGTCAAAACCTTCTGCCTGCAACTCTGCGATCTGGGCTTTGGCAATCTGGTTGGCAGTACGGGGATAAACGTAGTCAGAGGCTTCCAGATAAACCCTCTTCACCCCCAGTTTTTCCACCATGTAGCGCAGTGCGGGCTTCGTCTGCTGATTGGGAACGGCAGGGGTATAGAGAATGTTCTTAGAGCATTCGTTGCCTTCGTACTGCACCGGGTACCAGAGCAAGTGATTGAGACGCTCGAATACCGGCAGCACGGCTTTGCGGCTGGCAGAGGTCCAGCAACCAAACACGGTGGCCACGTTGTCAACCTCGATCAGCTTTTGAGCTTTCTCGGCAAATGTGGGCCAATCTGAAGCGCCGTCTTCGATGATGTACTCAATCTGCTTGCCCAGAACGCCTCCAGCAGCGTTGATTTCTTCTGCTGCCATGACACAAACGTCTTTAATGGAGACTTCGCTGATGGCCATAGTGCCGCTCAGGGAATGAAGAATTCCGATCTTCACAGTCTCTCCCTGCGCATAGGCGGGGAGAGACTTCCGAATCAAAATTTGGGGACCGATCGCCCCTGCAGCAGCTCCAGCCGTCACCGCTGCACCAGCTTTTAAAAATTGACGGCGATTAAATTTAATGGACACCTTTCCCTCTCCTAATCTCAGGTAAACGTACTGACCGCAGCCAGAGAACCTTTGTTCCGTATCAGTCCGCGATAATGCAGAATCAGTCCGCTTCAAAAACGAGTGTTCTTGAAACAGAAACACTTGTCAGCTTAGTCTTTTCTCCTACTGAGTCTTTTCTCCTACGCAGAGAGGATTCGATCGGCAGTATTGCAAACCAAAGCCTCAATCCACAGAAGATTTCTGCGAATCAGACGACGCTCCTGCTAGATGCAAACGCAACTCATTCGACAGATCGCCTGGCCAATCAACAGCCGCATAAAATGGCAGCCAAGTTTTCCTGCAAATACAGAGAAAATTTATACGGTCATATCAAGTTCGCAATTTGACACCTTCTACGAGAAAGTAGAATGAATGTCAGACGTCAATTGTATTCAAGGATACAAAAACTGCGCAAGACTCCAGCAGGCCCGAGTTGATTGATGGATTGTTAACAATGGCTGAGTATGAGCCCACAACAAGTGTATAGGATTTTATTCAAATATCGAGACTCGTTATTCTTATGCTATGTCTGGTTGAGTCCCTCGATGTTCTGTTTGCCTCTCAATTGCCCATAGGGCAAGGACAACTACGGTTGGGGATTGAGATTATTGAGATTTATATCGAAAATAGGATGCAGTCTTGTCAAGGTTCAAAGCAAAAGGATCGGGATTGAGGCTTCTAAGTGTTACGAATTCAAGATATTTATGTGCGAGATTAGCATATTAGGCACTATTTTATTCTGCTCTCGAGATTGTCTGCGATCGCATTGTTCTGCTTAGATTTGCTTGGCTGTCCATACCGGACCAAACAGCTCTTTGACAGTCTGAGGCGAGGGGCAAAGCTATATCGATTCAGGCTTGCAATTCTCGAAATTGTATTAGCGAATACTTTTTTGCGCGATGGTGCCGCTCATACTCACGAACTATGTTGGGATTCAGTTTGAAGCTCAGCACTTTCCAGATATTTACCTCTTTCCAGATATTCACCTAAGCTCTAAGTCAATTTTGTAGATTGAGTCTCTCGGCGTCCCGAGATTTATTTGAGGTGGCGATCGCGCCATCCTTTTACGATTTCCAACTCTGACGAGTGCAATTTCACTGCAGTCAAATGCCTTTTGTTTTACAGGGAGTCACTGATGCCTGAAACGCTATTTAAAGTCGATCTGACCAAACCGATGTCAGAGCAGGAGATGCCCGGTCACAATCGCTGGCACCCCGATATTCCCGCTGTGGCTTCGGTCAATCCCGGAGATGTCTTTCGGATCGAATGCAAAGACTGGACCGATGGCCAGATTGCCGATAGCGATAGCCCCGATGACGTGCGCGATGTGGATTTGACGGTGGTCCACGTGTTGAGTGGCCCCATCTATGTCAACGGGGCCGAACCCGGCGACATTCTGGTGGTTGACCTACTCGATATCGGTGCCCTACAGGGGGACGAGTGGGGTTTTACCGGCATTTTCGCGCGGGAAAATGGCGGCGGCTTTCTGACCGACCACTTCCCCGATGCTGCCAAAGCCATTTGGGATTTGCAGGGGATCTACACCAGTTCTCGACACATCCCAGGCGTTCGGTTTGCCGGAATTACCCACCCCGGATTAATCGGCTGCGCTCCTTCTCACGAGTTACTCGCGACGTGGAATAAACGCGAGAAAACCTTAGTCGACGCTGGCAATCCTGCGGGGCCGCCTTGGAAACCTCAAATCCCGCCGATGGCAGCTCTACCCAATCCCACCAACGCTGTGCTGGGCTCGCTGGCAGGGGCTGAGTTTGACAAAGTGGCGGCTGAAGCGGCTCGCACGGTGCCCCCCCGCGAGCACGGCGGCAACTGCGATATCAAGAACCTGTCGCGCGGATCGCGGATTTACTTCCCCGTCTATGTGGATGGGGCCAAGCTCTCCATGGGAGATATTCACTTCTCGCAAGGGGATGGCGAAATCTCCTTCTGCGGCGCGATCGAAATGTCGGGCTTCATCGATCTCCACGTCGATATTATCAAGGGCGGCATGGAAAAATACGCCATGGTCAACCCCATCTTCAAGCCCGGTCCGGTCGAGCCCCATTATTCCGAATATTTGATTTTTGAAGGGATCTCTGTCGATGAGTTTACCGGACAACAATATTATCTCGACGCTCACGTCTCCTATCGTCGAGCCTGCTTGAATGCGATCGAGTATTTGAAGAAATTCGGCTTCACGGGAGAACAAGCCTACCTATTACTGAGCTGCGCGCCGGTAGAAGGCAGAATTAGCGGTATCGTCGATATCCCGAATGCTTGCTGTACTTTAGCTCTACCCACGGCAATTTTCGATCGCGATATTTTGCCAGTTTGAGGCGATCGCCTCCCGATCGCCCTACTAGCCCTATCTGGAGGTCATGTCCTTGCCACTATACGAATATCGATGCGACTCCTGCGGATCGTTTGATGCTTGGAGGGCGCTCGCCGAGCGCAGCCAACCCCTGTTGTGTTCCTCTTGCGGCGCACCCGCCAAACGCATCTTTTCTGCGCCCACCCTGCTGTCTACTGGATTGTCAGGTATTCGCAGAAGCCATTCAGCCGAGCCTCGTTTAGTGGAGCGATCGCCCGATCGCGAACCCTCGCAGCCCAAAGCTCAGAGTAAAACGAGTGGCAGGCCCTGGATGCTCGATCGCTGCTAGCTCTAGGGCGACAATCCAAACCACAAGTGCAAAGTCTTTAGTGTCTTGCTGGTTGCGGCACCAAATACTTTGGGTATTTTCCTTGGGTTCTTTAGGGGGCTGGGTATCTGAGATATCATGTGGAACGAGGCTGCAAGATTTGTCAGCAGCTTTTAGGTTGCGGATAATGTTCGACTCTGGAGACTTCACCCCATGCGTCCAAACAACCCAAAAACTTACTCACTTGCATTGAGTGGCTGGGGGTTCTGGATCGGTGCTCTCGCAATTGGCATTGTACTCAGCAAGATCGGCCTCGGTTGGATGGTTGCTGCCCTGCTGGTTCTCCTGGTTTTTCTCCTATCCCTACCAATCTTGGTTCTGTTGGGGGTTCGCTGGTGGCTGCGTCGCACCATTGCCACCGATACTTGCCCCATTTGTAACTTCCAGTCAGAGGCCATTGAAGGCAGTCGATTTAGCTGTCCCAGTTGCGGAGAGCCTTTATATGTCGCCGACGGGCAATTCTTCCGTCAAACTGCGCGCGGTGTCGTGGAAGTAGACTATATCGACGAAGGCGAGTTTTCATAAGCTCGACATTGGCAGACCGACAAGCGCTCCTTGCGATCGCGTCAGCCAAAAAGTTCAGTCTGGCAACACCCGCAATACCGTCTCCACCGATTGGATCGCGGGCAACTGACGAATATCGTTCAGGGCCTGCTGAAAATTCCGTTCGAGCACATTGTGGGTGAGCACGACTACCTCGGCGGCTCCGCCCAACACATCCTTTTGTACGACCCGCTCTAAACTGACGTTGCGATCGCCAAAGCACTGACCCATCGCCCCAATCACCCCAGGCCTATCCTTCGCCAAGACGCGGGCGTAATACCTTTGCGTCACTCTCTCAATGCTGCGCACGCGGGCCTCGTGCAATGTATTTGAGTTGAAATAACGATCGGGGCGAGCGATGCCCGCTTCTAACTTCGCCACAATATTGAGAATGTCGGAGACCACTGCGCTGGCAGTCGGGCCTCGTCCAGCGCCGGGACCAAAAAACATCACTTCGCCAATGGGTTCCCCCTGTACCAAAATGGCATTATTCGCTAAATGCACGTTGGCTAAAGGATGTTCGAATGGCAGCAGCATCGGATGCACTCGCAGATCGATCTCGCGGGTCTCGAGATCGCGCTCGGCGGTAGCCAGCAATTTGACTTCAAACCCCCACTCTCGGGAGTAGCGAATATCAGTGTCGGTAATGTGGCGGATGCCTTCGCAGAACACATCTGCGCGATCGACCCGCTCGTTGAAAGCAATACCGGCCAAAATCGCAATCTTGTCAGCAGCATCCAAGCCATCAACATCAGCAGTCGGATCGGCTTCCGCATACCCCAACGCCTGAGCGGTTGCTAAGGCATCTGCAAATGCCTGCCCCGTTTGGGTCATCCGATCAAGAATAAAATTTGTGGTGCCGTTCGCAATTCCGGTAATTCGGTGAATGACGTTCGCCCCCAGACATTGCTGCAGCGGCTGCAGGATAGGAATTCCCCCCCCAACAGCAGCCTCTAGCAACACACACGCGCCGGTTCGTTCTGCCGCAGTAAAGATCTCCTTTCCGTGGGCCGCAATGACCGCCTTGTTGGCCGTCACCACGTGCTTGCCATTGGCGATCGCCTGCAAAATCAAGCTTCGAGCGGGCTCAATTCCGCCAATCAACTCGATCGCAATATCGATCTCGCGATCGCTAACAATCTCGGAGAGATTATTGGTCAGTAGCTCGTTGGGCAGATCGATATCCCGAGGCTTATCGAGGGAGCGCACTCCCACGCGAGCG
This sequence comes from Synechococcus sp. PCC 7336, assembly GCF_000332275.1. Taxonomy (NCBI): domain Bacteria; kingdom Bacillati; phylum Cyanobacteriota; class Cyanophyceae; order Synechococcales; family Synechococcaceae; genus Synechococcus; species Synechococcus sp. PCC 7336. The sequence goes on along the minus strand of NZ_CM001776.1, from coordinate 2,848,169 downwards.
ATACTCAATTCTTTTAGCAAGGGATGGCGGTAGCTCGGAGACTGGAGAATCTGAGCCACCCCCGTACCGACCGTGCCTAAACCTAACAATCCCAACCGGTAAACCACGCTCTCGCATCCAATCCATCAATTCCGCTCGCGCATTGCCATAACAGCATCGCCCCACCACAATAAACCGGATCGCGTCTCGCAGGTGCAGTGAAATGGCCTATCTTTTCCTCAATTCACATCCGCAATCGTTTTGAGAGGCGAACCGGTTGCCACAGATGGACGCATACAATGCTCGGGCGGTCCGACCGCCGGTACCGTCAGCACCTGCGGGGTGTTGGGGATCAAAACAGATTCGCAGAACGGCGTATCGAGTGGAGCCAGATCTCCCACAAGCACAATCGGGATTTCTCCCCAGTAGGCGCTAATCACCTGATGGGTTCGATCCTCTGGTAAAACCTGATACCTCAAGACCAATTGATTGTCGGGGAACCAAGCCCGCACCAAGTGATGCAACTGCACGTCATTCAAATGAGCCTCTGCGAGGTTGGGCAAAAGCTGCAAGCCCATCAGGCGATCGTGATGGAAATATGCCCGAACGATAAAACCTCGGGCATAGACGCGCTCGACCGCAGGCAAGGGAGGAGTATAGACTGCTTCCCCCCCAGGCAGTAATTCCCAGCGCTGCCAAGTTTCATCCAAATGATTCCGTTCGAAATCGAGCAACTGCCAATTATTTTGTTCGGCATAGCTCAAAAAACGATCGAGCTGCATGCCGAGATACATCATCTCCAGCGGCTGCAGCGGTGGCTTCGCCCGAGTCTGTAAGGGAGGGAGTTGACGCTGTTCTCCCTGTTTGAGCACTTGTGAAGATGCCTGTGCCGCCAGCGGGCAACACAGCCAACCAACAATTGCGACTAGATACGCTACTCTCAACTGCAGTCCATCCCCACTTGCTTGCGGCTATCTATACCAACAGAGCTGTCACCCAGCCCATTGTTGAGTTAACCGCACTGCAATATTTGTGCTCGTTCTCCAAATATCGTCTCTTCCCACTGCGCCTATCCTAGCCTGGGGACAAACGCTGAGATAACTGGCGTATCGCTGACAGTAGCATTCCCATATCGGTACCCTCCCCCAACAAATCGGCCGAAACGATAGTCAGATATGAAAAACAGGCTAGTGCTCGAGCACTAGCCTATCCTGCGATCTCAAAATGCCACGGCAATCGCCTCTGAAAAAAATCAATGCAAGCGCTAGCGCAGCCGCAAAATTTAGACGTCTCTTTTAGGAAATGCCAACATTGACACCTTTACTCCCCGTCGTCAGCTCGACCTTCAAAATCTTGCCGCCAGCCTTCTGGATGCGCTGTTGCTCTGCAAACCAATTGTCGTAATTCACACACTTTGTTACATACGTATTTTGTAATTCACGCTGCGTACGAATATTTGTTGTTGTAGGGAAGCAGGCCGTAATTTTAAACATCCGCATATCAATCAACCCTCAAAATTATCAACTCAGTAGGACAAAGCGGATAGCTTACCTAGAGAAGCACGACCGTTGAGTTAGGCTTCCGACAGTAAACTACCCGCCAGCGATCTCGAGACGAGCGATCGGCCTACTAGCCGAGACCATTACAGATATAGTCGAAGTAAACTCCCATCTCCCTACCGGCATCGGAACCAACCAATGCAGCAGTGACTTCCTTCATCGCTTGAATCGCTTGCACGGTAGCGCCAATGGGAACGCCCAAAGAGTTGTAGGTTTCTTTCAAACCATTCAAAACACGCTCGTCCAAAATAGACGTGTCGCCTGCCAACATAGCGTAGGTGGCGTAACGCAGATAGTAATCTTGGTCGCGAATGCAAGCAGCATAGCGACGAGTCGTGTACATATTTCCACCCGGTCGAGTCAGGTCGGAGTACAACAGTGCCTTAGCCGTAGCATCGCGCACAATGCTGGCGGCGTTGGCGGCAATGGTCGCTGCAGCGCGCACGCGCAGCTCGCCAGTTGAATAAAACGTTTTCAGCTTACCGATTGCAGCACCATCGAGGTATTTACCCTGCACATCGTAGCTGTTAATGACTGAAGTGATTGCGTCTTGCATGGTGATGTAGTGTCCTAATCAAATAACGCGTTTAAACAATCTGCTTGGGGCAGGAATCAACGGATTTAGACCCGTTGACTCATCCCATAGCGCCGATGACGTAATCGAAATAATAGCCTGCTTCCTGAGCGTCTTCGCCAGACAGTAGGCTGGTTGCTATAGCTTTCATCTGGCTTACCGCTTCGGCAACGGCTGGAATCGGCGTACCCAAAGCGTTGTACATTTCTTTGAGGCCGACCAAGCCAATCTCCTCAATCGGAGTGACATCGCCAGAAACAACGCCGTACGTCACTAGGCGCAGGTAATAGTCCATATCGCGCAAGCAGGTTGCGGTCATTTCTTCACCGTAGGCATTACCGCCGGGAGAAACCACATCGGGACGCAGTTGGAAGAGTTTATCTCCCGCCTGCTTCACAATACGGTCGCGATTCTCAGTTAGGGTTTGAGCGACGCGCAGGCGGCGATCGCCAGATGAAACGAAGGACTTAATTCGCTCCAATTCACCGGGGCTTAAATAACGCGCTTCGGCGTCAGCATTCACAATGGATTTGGTGACAACACTCATTTAATGTCTACCCTCGAGGCAATTTTAGGATGAGTATAACAGGGATACCGGTCCCAATTGTCGGGCATGAAGTCGATGCTACGTCTCGGTTCGTGATATTTCTTAATCCTCTTCTCAGAGACGCTCAGGATGAGACCCGATCGGCAGAGAGATAAACGCATATGGCAAGCCAAACTTTTTAATGTAACCCATTCTGGACTCGTTATCTCAATGGCTCTGTCCTTGCATGCGGCAGTCGAGGGACTTCACAAACAAGAATGCCGCTGCCAGAAATCGGCGGCTAATGCCGGTCGGCGATCGGGCGCGGCGTCTCCATCAGATGATTGAAGCAGAACGCAGGGACTGAAACACAGGATCTGCCGCGATGACTCGACGACACTTTCAGGCTGCACCGACCTGGAGGCCCCATCCAACAGGTACAGACCGTAGTTGGGATGGCGAGCGTCGCAAAAGTGCTGCACCACATAGATGTCTGATCGGCTGGTATTGATGAATTTTGCTTCCACAAGCGCGGGATCGTCCTCTTGCCAACGCACAGATTCCAAATCGACATAATGTCGATAGCCATCCTCGCCCGCTGCAAAAAACGCCCAATCCTCTGCAAAGGCCGTCCCCCCCAGTAACAGCCCCAATAGCAAACTGCTAAGCAACCACCAACTGCGCATTTGCCTATCGCCTATACCACAAGCTCTATTGTGTCATTCCCTGCTAAGCTTGCGCCCCAGACGTATCTCCCGAAGATAGCGGTTGAGCATCCGAGCTTCTGTAGATTAGAAGAAGTACAGCATGCCGGAGACTAAAAGGGTGGCAAAGCAAGCGATGGAGCCGCAGGCTAGTGAGAGGATTCGTTCCCGCGATCTATCGTGGCCCTTTTGGCCGATCGTCCCGATTTACCCCTACGGCAAAAGGCGAACTCTGCGGCAAGAGGTGGTCAAAGACACAATTTGGACCTTCGAGCAGTTGCAAGGCATCTTATACGTTGTCGTTCCCATCCGAATGACCGTCGTTAAGCTCCGGGCTGGCGGCCTGCTCGTCTACGCCCCTGTCGCTCCTACTCCAGAATGCACCCGCCTCTTACAAGAACTGATCGACGTTCACGGCGAAATCAAATATGTCATTCTACCCACCGTCTCTGGAGTGGAGCACAAGGTCTTTGTGGCCCCCTTTGCGCGAAAATTTTCCAGCGCGCAAGTCTACGTCGCCGCCCACCAGTGGAGCTATCCCATCAATCTGCCTCTAACTTGGCTCGGCTTCCCCAAACAACGCACGCACTTACTTCCCCCCCACAGTAGCGATGTCCCCTTCGGTGACGAGTTTGACTATGCCAGCCTCGGGCCGATCGATCTCGGCCTCGGTCCGTTTGAAGAAGTTGCATTATTTCACAGGCAAACCCACACACTCCTAGTCACCGACACCATTATCTCGATCCCGGAAGATCCTCCTGCTATTCTGCAACTGGACCCCTACCCACTGTTATTTCACGCCAAAGATCGAGCCGAAGATGCGATCGAGGATAATCCTGAGAATCGTCGCAAAGGCTGGCAAAGAATTGCTCTATTTTCCTTCTACTTTCGGCCGAGTGCGCTCGAAACTCTCAGGGTTGGTCAGTCCCTTCGAAATGCCTTCAGAGCTGCAGAGCGGTCTGCAAAGAGCTACTTCGGTATTTTGCCTTGGCAATGGAAAGAGGACTGGAGGCGATCGTTCGAAATTCTACGGGGAGGCGGGCGCATCTTTGTCGCCCCAATTTTGCAAAGATTAATTCTCAATCGCGATCCGCAAGCGACCCTTCGGTGGGTCGATACAGCCATTGAATGGAATTTCAAACGCATCATCCCCTGTCATTTTGACTCGCCATTGGCAAGCGACCCTCAACAATTCCGACATGCCTTTGCTTTTCTAGAGCCAGGTCGCGATCGAGCACAGTATAATCTCCCAGAAGAAGACTTTGAGCTATTAAGCAATCTAGAAAATACCCTGAACAAACGTGGGATCGTCCCACCCTCAAAAGTCTAAAAAGTATGTGAATTAGCAGGCAAAAAATAAACAGCCCCCTCTAAAAATTAGAGGGGGTAAAGCAAATAAAAGTCTGGCACCGAGCTATGTTCCCATGGGGCTACCCCCAAAGTATTGTCGCCGCGACAGCGTTTCACAACCGAGTTCGGGATGGGTCGGAGTGGTTCCACCGTGCCATAGGCACCAGACAAACCATCGAGGTCTGCTCATTTGAACGACAAGACCCTCAAAGCTGCACAGTCATCAAGCCAAGAATCAAATGAAAGGTTGAGGTCAAGCCCTCGGTCAATTAGTACGTCTGGGCTGCATGTGTTACCACACTTCCACCTAACGCCTATCTACCGGATAATCTTTCCGAGACCTTACCTTCTTTTAGAAGTGAGAGTACTCATCTCGAGGTGGGCTTCCCACTTAGATGCTTTCAGCGGTTATCCACTCCACACTTGGCTACCCTGCGTTTACCGTTGGCACGATAACAGGTACACCAGCGGTGTGTCCCTCCCGGTCCTCTCGTACTAGGGAGAGCTCCTCTCAATACTCTAACGCCCGCACCGGATATGGACCGAACTGTCTCACGACGTTCTGAACCCAGCTCACGTACCGCTTTAATGGGCGAACAGCCCAACCCTTGGGACGTACTACCGCCCCAGGTTGCGATGAGCCGACATCGAGGTGCCAAACCTCCCCGTCGATGTGAACTCTTGGGGGAGATCAGCCTGTTATCCCTAGAGTAACTTTTATCCGTTGAGCGACGGCCCTTCCACACAGTGCCGTCGGATCACTAAGGCCGACTTTCGTCCCTGCTCGAGGGGTCACTCTCGCAGTCAAGCTCCCTTATGCCTTTACACTCTTTGACTGATTTCCAACCAGCCTGAGGGAACCTTTGCGCGCCTCCGTTACCATTTAGGAGGCGACCGCCCCAGTCAAACTGCCCACCTGAAACTGTCCCCGTTCCGGTTGACGGATACAGGTTAGAATTCTAGCCTCGCCAGAGTGGTATCTCACCGATGACTCCACATCCCCCACAAGAGATGCTTCAACGTCTCCCACCTATGCTGCGCAAGCAAAGCCCGAACCCAATTCCAAGCTACAGTAAAGCTTCATAGGGTCTTTCTGTCCGGGTGCAGGTAGTCCGTATCTTCACAGACAATCCTATTTCGCCGAGTCTCTCTCCGAGACAGTGCCCAAATCGTTACGCCTTTCGTGCGGGTCGGAACTTACCCGACAAGGAATTTCGCTACCTTAGGACCGTTATAGTTACGGCCGCCGTTCACCGGGGCTTCAGTCGCCAGCTTCATCAAAAAGACTGACCGGCTTCCTTAACCTTCCGGCACTGGGCAGGCGTCAGCCCCCATACGTCCTCTTGCGAGTTAGCGGAGACCTGTGTTTTTGGTAAACAGTCGCTTGGGCCAATTCTCTGCGACCCTCCCTCAGATATAAATATCCAAACAAGGGCACCCCTTCTCCCGAAGTTACGGGGTCATTTTGCCGAGTTCCTTAGAGAGAGTTATCTCGCGCCCCTCGGTATTCTCTACCTCCCCACCTGTGTCGGTTTCGGGTACGGGTACTGATTGCCTAACGCCGTCAGAGCTTTTCTCGGCAGCATAACCTCAGCCACTTCGACGCCGTAGCGTCTCGTATTCGTGCCTCAGCTCAGTCTGTTTTCGCCAGACCTCATCGCCTCGAACACTTAAACCGGTAACCAACTTCCGGCTGGCTTAGCTTCCTGCGTCCCTCTTGGCAAACAATCAGCAGTACGGGAATATCGACCCGTTCTCCATCGACTACGCCTTTCGGCCTCGCCTTAGGTCCCGACTAACCCTCCGCGGACGAGCCTTCCGGAGGAACCCTTAGGGTTTCGGGGCATTGGATTCTCACCAATGTTTTCGCTACTCAAGCCAACATTCTCACTTCTACTTCGTCCACGCCTGCTCGCGCTGACGCTTCAACCTAACGTAGAACGCTCCCCTACCATAAATCCACAGCTTCGGTGACTCGCTTAGCCCCGTTCATTTTCGGCGCAAGAGCGCTTGACCAGTAAGCTATTACGCACTTTTTAAAGGGTGGCTGCTTCTAAGCCAACCTCCTGGTTGTCTGGGCACTCTCACCTCCTTAATCACTGAGCGAATCTTGGGGACCTTAGCTGGTGGTCTGGGCTGTTTCCCTCTCGACGATGAAGCTTATCCCCCACCGTCTCACTGCCTGCTAACACCACGGTATTCGGAGTTTGATTCGATTTGGTACCGCTCTCGCAGCCCGCACCGATTCAGTGCTCTACCCCCGTGGCTACCCACAGACGCTGCGCCTAAACGCATTTCGGGGAGAACCAGCTAGCTCCGGGCTCGATTGGCATTTCACCCCTAACCACACCTCATCCGCTCCTTTTTCAACAGAAGTCGGTTCGGTCCTCCACTTAGTGTTACCTAAGCTTCAACCTGGACATGGTTAGATCGCCCGGGTTCGGGTCTACAACATATGACTGACGCCCTTATCAGACTCGCTTTCGCTTTGGCTCCGGCAGTTTCGCCTTAACCGGCCACATCCTGTAACTCGCTGGCTCATTCTTCAACAGGCACGCGGTCACTCGTTCAATCGAGCTCCCACTGCTTGTAGGCACGCGGTTTCATGGTCTTTTCACTCCCCTCCCGGGGTTCTTTTCACCTTTCCCTCGCGGTACTCGTTCACTATCGGTCACACAGGAGTATTTAGCCTTACGAGGTGGTCCTCGCGGATTCACGCGGGATTTCACGTGCCCCACGCTACTCGGGATTCAGCTAGTATCCTTCCACTTTCGACTACGGGACTTTCACCCTCTTTGGTTTGGCATTCCAGCCAGTTCGTCTAGTTTTCAGATTCCATCTTGCTGTCCCACTACCCCAATCCGTCGTAACAGATTGGTTTAGGCTCTTCCCGCTTCGCTCGCCGCTACTGAGGGAATCGATGTTTCTTTCTCTTCCTAGAGCTACTAAGATGTTTCAGTTCGCTCCGTTTGCTCTACCCACCCTATACATTCAGGTGGGAGTGACAGACGATCAAGTCTGCCGGGTTGCCCCATTCGGGTACCTTCGGATCGATGCTATTTCCAGCTCCCCGAAGCGTTTCGCCGGTTTACGCGCCCTTCTTCGCCTCTGTGTGCCTAGGTATCCACCACGCGCCCTTGGTCGCTTGACCACTTGCTCTCATTGGTGATTCTTACCTGCTCACTTTCGTTCGCAACTACGTTTGGATTTCTCCTCTCGCAATCGCTCACTAGAGTTTGCTGATGATGACTATGCAGTTTTCAAGGTCCTGGCTGGATTAACATCCAGCAGATGATTGATTGATTGAATCCTCAATCTCATCAGTGCTACATGCTCTTCCAATCATTTGATAGTTTAGGGCTTGTTGGTGGAGGTAAGCGGACTCGAACCGCTGACCCCCTGCGTGCAAAGCAGGTGCTCTACCAGCTGAGCTATACCCCCGAGCCACTCTCTTTCGAGAGCGAGTGTCTTTGATAAATGGTGGGCCATCCTGGACTCGAACCAGGGACCTCACCCTTATCAGGGGTGCGCTCTAACCACCTGAGCTAATAGCCCGTTCCCTTGCCTGCCGTAATCACGACAGATAACTTCAAAAGACTCCGGTTCTTCCCCGACCGACCTAGGATGACCCTCTACAACTCTCATTTTGGATTCGCTCACTTTTCGCTTAACGCAAACAGCTCGCTCTCGAGTTCGTAGATGGGTAGGTCTCCCTAGAAAGGAGGTGATCCAGCCGCACCTTCCGGTACGGCTACCTTGTTACGACTTCACCCCAGTTACCAGCCCTGCCTTCGGCGCCTCCCTCCTTACGGTTAGAATAACGACTTCGGGCGTGGCCGACTTCCATGGTGTGACGGGCGGTGTGTACAAGGCCCGGGAACGTATTCACCGCAGTATGCTGACCTGCGATTACTAGCGATTCCTCCTTCATGCAGGCGAGTTGCAGCCTGCAATCTGAACTGAGCCACGGTTTATGAGATTTGCTCGCTATTGCTAGTTGGCTGCTCTTTGTCCGTGGCATTGTAGCACGTGTGTAGCCCAGGATGTAAGGGGCATGCTGACTTGACGTCATCCCCACCTTCCTCCGGTTTGTCACCGGCAGTCTGGCTAGAGTGCCCAACTTAATGCTGGCAACTAACCACGAGGGTTGCGCTCGTTGCGGGACTTAACCCAACATCTCACGACACGAGCTGACGACAGCCATGCACCACCTGTCTCCGCGTTCCCGAAGGCACCACCCTGTTTCCAAGGTGTTCGCGGGATGTCAAACCCTGGTAAGGTTCTTCGCGTTGCATCGAATTAAACCACATGCTCCACCGCTTGTGCGGGCCCCCGTCAATTCCTTTGAGTTTCACACTTGCGTGCGTACTCCCCAGGCGGGACACTTAACGCGTTAGCTACGGTACTGAACGGGTCGATACGTCCAACACCTAGTGTCCATCGTTTACGGCTAGGACTACAGGGGTATCTAATCCCTTTCGCTACCCTAGCTTTCGTACCTCAGCGTCAGTTGCGGCCCAGTAGAGCGCTTTCGCCACTGGTGTTCTTCCCGATATCTACGCATTTCACCGCTACACCGGGAATTCCCTCTACCCCTACCGCACTCGAGCTGCGCAGTTTCCAGTGCCCTTCCACGGTTAGGCCGTGGCCTTTAACACCAGACTTGCTCAGCCGCCTACGTACGCTTTACGCCCAATAATTCCGGATAACGCTTGCATCCTCCGTCTTACCGCGGCTGCTGGCACGGAGTTAGCCGATGCTGATTCATCAGGTACCGTCAATCTTCTTCCCTGATAAAAGAACTTTACGACCCGAAAGCCTTCTTCATTCACGCGGTATTGCTCCGTCAGGCTTTCGCCCATTGCGGAAAATTCCCCACTGCTGCCTCCCGTAGGAGTCTGGGCCGTGTCTCAGTCCCAGTGTGGCTGCTCTCCCTCTCAGAACAGCTACAGATCGTCGGCTTGGTAGGCTCTTACCCCACCAACTACCTAATCTGACGCAAGTCCATCCCTAAGTGATAAATCTTTTACCTCTCGGCTTATGGGGTATTAGCAGTCGTTTCCAACTGTTGTCCCCCGCTTAAGGGCAGGTCCTTACGCGTTACTCACCCGTCCGCCACTCGCTCCGAAAAGCTCGTTCGACTTGCATGTGTTAGGCATACCGCCAGCGTTCATCCTGAGCCAGGATCAAACTCTCCGTTTGAGTTACTCGAACTTTAAGTCCTCGAACTTTCAACTTCTCAGTTTGGGCTCGTTCTCTTCATAAACCAGTTATTGGCTCTCTTCTCAACAAAGTTAAGAGTCAATAACCTCTACTCATTTGTTTGACGAGGTTGTACTTTCGTCTTTTGAAGTTATTTCTCTGTCATGGTTCGGAACGCTCGGAAGCCTTGCTGTGCTTGGCTTTTACAGACCTCGCAGTCGCTCGCTTCCTTCGAGCGCTTTACTAACATAGCTACACTCCTCTCTCACTGTCAACCCCTTGGAGGAAAAAAATCTGGTTCTCGCACCCACTGCCGAACAGTTATGCAACAGGCTCAATTTTGCAGGTGAGGGGATATCGCTCCATGAGGTAGCAGAGACAATCTTGACGGATGATGCGAGGATCGAGCGTCAGCATTGAGGGGGTGACGGCGAGTTTGGTCCGAATTTCGCCATTTTGGTAAGTGAAATAGCGATCGCTCACTTCCCCCTGGCCTTCGTCAGTCACATGCAAGCTGTATTCGCGACCGGGTTTGTAAGTCGCTAAGCGAGTAGCGGCTGGTAACTCGGCAAAGTTCAAGAGATCGAGGTTGGATTGAAAGCAGATATCGGCAGAGGAACTGCTGTCAAAGCTGATTTGGACATTGTCGGGAACTTTGACGATCGCGACGGTGTGAAATAGGTCTATGGCCGAGGGATGAACGGGACGTTGGGAAAAGTGGGAGAGGTGGAGGCACGCATCGACGAGTTCGAAAGCATGTTGGGTGCCATAGGAATGGCCGGGTTGTCCGCACTCGACCACCATCGAGGGACACAAGCGGGCAAAAGCGTTTGCTTGGACGGTTTTGGGCTGGGTGAAGTAGACGGTGGTGCGGCCAAATAGGGTGGCTAGTTGCAGGAAGGGAGACTCGAGTCGGGTGATGCAGGCGTAGTGAGGATTGCGCCCAGTGTTGTTGTGGATATCGATGCTGGCAAAGACGGAACGACGAGCCATCTCGTCGATCGCCTGACGGGCCATTTGGTGTTCGGGTAGATCGCCGCCCTGCCAGATTCGATTGTAGTCAGGTTGGCTGTCGAGGCGGCGGGCTCGCTCTCGGGCGGCGCGGACATTTCCGATCAGAATGGAAAGCGCTCTGGGCAGTTGCCGATCGCCATAATGCTTCAGCAATCTTTGGATCGCGAAGAACCCGGTGGTTTCGTTCCCATGTAACAGTACAGAAACAAATAGGGGAGGAGCTTGGCGGCCTGGTAGGTGAATCAGGGTGGGTCCGTCGAGGATTTCGTACAGACGGGTGGGTTCGATCTCCAACAACCCCTCTGGAAGCCTATCGGTGACTGTCAGCATGCAAACATCCCACTGGCAAATTGTTCGGTATTGCTGCTGGTGTTCTAGACCGGCAGCAGCGATCGCTCGAATATCGATCCCGCATTGTCGCACGTCGGTCTGCACAGATTCAGCTTCTGTTCGATCCGCTCGAAACTGCGGATCGGGTTTTGGCGGCAAGAGTCACCCTCGAATCTCGCTCGACTGCTGCCTTCGGGCTCTCTTGCTGTCAGGGGGAGAAAGAACAAAACTGGGGAGAAAGAACAAAACTTAAGAGAAGATGCAGATCGTAAATTTTCTATCATTTTGATACCGTCGATACACTTTGCAAGCGGAGTTCTGACGATACTTAATTCATTCGGAAAACCTCTAGCAATGTTTTCGGCCTCCCTGTATTGGGAGGCTTTCTTTTGTGAACTGAAACTTAGCTAGCAGGGGTTGTAGAGAATTCTTTATCGGAGCTCAAGCGGCGATCGCCCGACGGGGTAGACAGCAGATCGCGACAACGCTCTGTGCTTGGGTCGGCACAGCCAGCAATAACTGACCTGACATGGCCGCGATCGCCGCTTGGGGCACTTGCCAATAGAGACTGTCTCGTCCGGCGAGGGGAACGCGCAGCTTGCCCGAAAGCGATAGCGAGAGTTGCCAGATATCGGATAGAGGTTCGAGAGTGAAGCGCACACTACCGTGTACGATTTGCCCGAAGCCCCACATCACCATGCCCAAAAGGGCCTGTTCCAACCAGTGGGGATCGGCCTGCAGGCAAGCAGTCATTTCCGGTCGGTCGTACTGCAGGCCGCGATCGCGAGCAATCGGTTCCGTTAGCTGATAAATCTGCTGTAGCGTCGAAGCAAGCTCTACCTGCTGCAAGTGAAGGGGCAAGATGGGACTTTCGTAGCGGGACAATTCGATACAGTCGGCAATCAGATGAATATGCCCCTGTGCAGAGTTGCGAGCCGCTGCCGCAAACTCCTGCATTTCATCCACTGACTCGCATAGCCCTGTCAGAATCAGATCTAGGGCGCCAATTTGGCTACTGAGGGGACCGCGCAGTTCGTGGCCCAGGTTGACCAACAATTCCGCTTTAAACTGCCGCAGCATCTCCGATCGCCGAAACGCAAACTCCCAATCCATCGTATCGGAGTCTCCTGCTATGGGGGTAGGGGCAAGTTCGAGATTAGGAATCTGCAGCATAAGAGGAGTTAGAAAGGGGAGACAGAAAGGCGGTAGTGGCCCTGCCGCAAGATTTCCCAATTTTGGAGGTCTCCCCGCCACAGAGCGACGGTGGATGGCAAGCCAATCTGAGGACTGGCGGCGTCGAGAACGGCCACAGTGGGAAAGCGATCGGCGATTGCCGCCGGATTGGTTAGGGGAGCTTGTCCGGACTCGTTGGCACTCGTGGTGGCGAGCGGACCGGTGCGCCGCAGAACGTCCAGAGCCAAAGTGCTAGCGGGAATGCGAATGCCGAGAGTCTTACCCTCGGAAATCATGGTTTCTACAGAAGCCTCAGGGTTAACCGGCAGAACGAGGGTGAGGGGACCGGGCCAAGCCCGCTCGATCTCTGCTTGCCATGCGGACTCCCAACCGGCGATATAAGGTTTCAAACTCTCGACCGTTGCACCCATCAGAATGAGAGGTTTGTGGGACGGGCGCTGTTTGAGCTGGTAAATCGCGTTCGCCCGCTCGGGCAGAGCAGCCAAGGCCGGGACTGTATCCGTCGGAAACGAAACGACCTCTCCTCGGAGAGCTGCTGCAATAACACCGTCGCGATCGACTAACATTTAGCGCACCTGAGCACTGACAGCGCGCTCGACCCCTTCTAAATCGCAGTGGACTTGAATCGCAGTATATCGCTGCGATCGCTGCAATCGTTCCACGACCGCAGCAGACTGTCCCTGCATCACCTCGATCGCCCAAAATCCCCCTGGTTGTAAGTAACCGGGCGCTCGTTCGACTAAATGTTCGATCGCCTTCAACCCATTCTCCCCCCCATCGAGGGCAAGTCGGGGCTCGCGATCTCGCACTTCTGGTTGCAACTGCTCGATCTCTGCAGTGGGAATGTAAGGGGGGTTGGAGAGAATACCCTGCAAGAGCTGAGCATTAGGGGCAAGCGGCTCGAACCAACTTCCTTGCAGAATGGCAATGCGATCGCTCAGTTGGTAGCGTTCGATATTGGCTCGGGCCACTTGCAACGCTCCATGGCTGAGATCCACCGCTAGCAACCGCACGTCAGGCACTTCGCAGGCCAAGCCAATGGCGATCGCCCCACTGCCCGTACCGAGATCGGCCCACAGACCGGCGGGGCGATCGTGCAACCAGTTAGCCGCCACATCCACCAGTAACTCAGTCTCCGGTCGAGGAATGAGCACGTCAGGGGTGACCTGTAACTTCAACTGCCGCCAGCCAACGGAACCACACAGGTATTGCAGCGGTATGCGATCGCGCCAGCGTTGTTCCCACAAGTGAGTTAATTTCCCCCAATCTACAGGCTGGGTCGGAGGGCGACCCAGGGCGCGATCGAGGCTCGTCCAACCGCAATAGGCTTGCAACAGCAGATCGACTTCCCCAGTTGCCACACTCGTTTTGGTTGCCTGTTGGCGTGCCTGCTGTCGCCATTGCAGCAAGCGATCTGCCATTGCTTCATACATTTGGGATTTACACAGAATATCGATTTCCGCCCTCACTCCCGATCGGCTCGATTTTAGCTCGCCGGATCGTTAATTGGATTGATTTTCTACGGCTAGCCCTCTAGCATCTTCAATAGCCAAGCGGGAAGGCACAAACTCAATCTTTTGGACACTCGCCTCTGCATCGGGAGCCACCATTGAATTCATCACAGAATCGAGGGAGGTGACGCGAATTTCAGTTTTATCCGCAATGTCAGAATTTTCCTCGCGGGCGAGATCGAGGGTATCCTGCAGATCTTTATCACTGAAGAAAAAGGGGACGACCTCCGAACCATCAGCTTCAATCGTCAGCACCCCTTCGTCGGATTGGCCGAAAAACAACGGCACGCCAGGAAAGCTATCGATTTCCTCTCCATCAGTCTCTCGTAGGAGGGCGATCGCAGTTTCAACGATCTCCGAACTCGGCCAAATTCGAAACCGAATGCCATTTTGCTCCTGTTGCTCGGCAGCCATCCGCAGAGCTGCTGACATCGCAATCGGTACCATTCGCGCCCGCGAGCCCACTTCTGGGTTGGCAGTTTGAATTGTATTCAATGCCACTTGAGCGGCAGCCCGATCTAACCAAAAACCGATCAGCTTCACCTGCTCGCCATCCTGCTCGATATTGGCCAGAACTGGTGAATTGTTCTCGGACAAAATGGCAAACACGGGCACGGCATCGAGGCGACCCAAGACTTCATCGGAACTGAGAGGAACGCCGGTTGATTGAGCAACGATCGCCGGTTCGGATAGTGCAGATTTAGATAGTGCTAGGTCAGTCGTCTGGGCATATAGCGCTTGAGGTATGGCAGCAACGAGCGAAACACTGCAAGCCATTACGAACAGACTCAACTGTCGGACCGGTTTCATGGCAGTTCCTAATTGACACGGGATCTGAAAACAAAGTCGGGAAGCGCAACCTCTCTGTACTGCAATCGCAGCCACTCGAACCTCTTTATTTTATTGGGCGGGGGCGATTTCTCGGGCATATTCAATTGCCGCGCGGGAGGGCACAAACTCAATCTTCTGAACGTTGGCCTCTGCGTTGGGAGACACCATCGAGTTCATCACCGTATTGAGAGAGGTGACGCGAACTTGAGTTCTGGCTGCAATATCGGCGTTTTCAGCGCCAGCCCGATTGAGCGTCGCTTCTAGGTCATCTTTATGGAAGAAGAAGGGTACAACCTCAGAGCCATTGGCTTCCAACGTTAACACCCCAGCCTCCGACTCGCCGTAAAACAACGGTACGCCAGGAAAGCGATCGGCATCTTCTTGTCCAGCAGTCTGTCGCAATAAATTCAGGGCTACTTCCAGTGTCTCGACATCGGGCCAGATGCGGACCTGGATTTCATTCTCTTGTTGCTCTCTAGCCACGCGCAGAGCTTCTGGCATGGGTAGGGATACGAGCCGCGCCTGTCCGCCCACTGAGGGATTCGCTTGCTGAACGTTACTCAGCGCTGTTTGAGCTGCCTTCTGATCCAACCAAAAACTGATCAGCTGAACCTGCTCGCCGTTCTGTTCGATGTTCGCAAGCACGGGCGAATTGTTCTCGGACACAATGGCAAAGACAGGCACAGTTTTCAAACGATCTAACACCTGATCTGGAGTTAGAGCAGTGCTGTCGGCTTGGGCCACGATCGCCGCTTCAGAAAGGACTGGAGCGGCTGTCTGAGCGAGTGCTGCCTGAAAGGTAGCCGCAAGCATTAATGCACCGCAGGTGGTTAACAAGCTCAACTGTCGGACCAATTTCATAGAGGCTCCTACTTTACATAAGACACTTTACATAAGACATCATTACAGGCAAAGGATAGCGGCCAATGGGCTGACAACAGACAAGCGGAACGCTTGCTAGCGGCTTTCGAGCTAGAACTCAGTATCCACTTGCCACTCCTGGGGTTACTAGCAGCAGGAGCTGCCTGTCTGCGAGAAATTCTTTCCTATCCTAGCTAGGGGCCTTATCAACTGCGAGGGATGCAGGCGCAATTGTTTTGCCCCAATTAACACCTCTATCTGCGCTTGCTTCTGCAGAGCCAGAGCGACAGAGTGCTATTGACTGCAGTCCCCCCAGCAATGGGAGCATTCGATCGACCGATAAGAAACTCCTGAGATCCCGCCGAGAAAAGCCTTCTTTGCCCCTAACAAGCCGTCTAGGTCATCCATCGCGCCTCCTCAGTGGCAGACAGTTGACTGAAACTATGCGGCTAAAAGTCTGGATTGAGGTGAGACAAGCGAAATGCAAATCCACAACGTGACGGCAATCCACAAGCAAGCCAATCGCTGGCTCTGGCCCATTGGCGCGATCGCCCTCATTCCAATCGCCTACCTCAGCCTCCACCACTTCCCCAGCGATATTCTCTCCCTCTCCACCTGGCGAGACATCGCCGATCGCACCGGCCCCTTCGGCCCCCTCCTCTATATCGCTGTCCTTGCCATCTCAGTGATTATTTCTAACATCCCCGGTCTGCCCCTACTTGTCGTCGCCGCTGCCATTTGGGGTCCACTCTCAGCCAGCATTTACACCGTCATCGGCGGATTCCTCGGTAGCATGGCCGCCTATAGTTTGGGTCGCACCTTAGGCAGATCCGCCCTCAAAACTCTGACTGGCAAAGTCTTTACTTTCTCCAAACAACGGGGCGAAACCTTCCTCGGCTGGCTCATCTTTGCCACCCGCTTGCTACCCATCTTTTCCTTCGACCTCATTAGCTACAGCGCAGGCATAACGGGCCTATCTGCTCCCATCTACGCTGGTGCCACTTTCTTCGGCATGGTTCCATCCACAATGGCGATCGCCTATCTCGGTGCCAATGTCACCATTGGGTGGAGTGGAGGTTTTGCCTACGCGATCGCCTTCCTCGCCATCTCGCTCGGCCTGCCTTGGGCAATCCGTCGCTACAATTGGTTTGACCTCAACGAAATTATCTGTATCGAATAAAGTTGCCGTACAGTCAGCGTTGCGGTAGGGAGTGCGAGCGTGTCTGAGTCTTGGAGCCACGGCTTTCTGGAAAGCAACGGCATCAAACTGCATTACGTCACCCGAGGAGAAGGGCCGTTAATGCTGATGTTGCACGGTTTTCCGGCCTTTTGGTATGCCTGGAAATACCACATTCCCGAATTTGCCAGCAGCTATAAGGTCGTGGCGTTAGATTTGCCCGGATATAACGACAGCGATAAGCCAACCGAATTCAGTGCCTACCGAGTCGAGAACCTGGTGGGCTATATCGAAGGGGCGATCGACGCCCTGGGCTACAAACACTGCGTTTTAGTGGGTCACGATTGGGGCGGAGCCCTCGCTTGGACCTTCACCTACGACCGTCCCGAACGGGTAGAGCGCCTGGTGGTGATGAACTTTCCCCACCCAGCCAAATTCGCCCAGGGACTGCGCACTCCCCAACAACTACTCAGAAGTTCGTACATCCTCTTCTTCCAACTGCGAGGGATATCAGAATTTGTCATCCGGCAGGGGAACTACGCATTTATTGGTTTTGTATTTGAGGAAGTCAAACAATACAACCCCGACTTTACCTCTGAGGATATCCAAACGTTCCGCACTGCTGCTGCCCGGCCGGGGGCACTGACGGCCATGCTGAATTACTATCGCAATCTTCCCAATAGCCCCTTCTTAAAGCGTCAGTGGGGTCAACTAGAGGTTCCCACCCTATTGCTGTGGGGAGAGCAGGATAATGCCTTTGGCAAAGAACTCTCCTACGGTACCGAAGCCTATGTGAAGGATTTTCAACTGCACTACATTCCCAACAGCGGCCATTGGGTGCAGCTCGATCGCCCCCAACAGGTGAGCCAGCACCTGCGGGACTTTCTCGCTTAGGCACGGACACTGTAAGCTCTCCAGAGAAATAGGCTCCAGTTGCCGAGATCTCCCGGTTTCCTCCCATTAACGTCGTAGAGTATCTCTACGGCAGTGGTGTAACTGCGAGGTAGAAGAAGACCTTCTAACCCTTCTGAGGTCTTGTGGCTCGACTCAGCCACTCGGCATCGATGGCAGTACCAGTAAATGCTGGCAACTCCCGCTAGGTCTGTGGAGGTAGCTTGGAAAGGTAAGCATGAAACTTTTGGTGGTTGAGGACGATCGACGAATTACGGCGCTGCTGCAAGAGAGCCTAGCCGAGCAAAATTTTCTGGTGGAAGTTGCTCATGACGGCGAGATGGGTTGGGACATGCTGGATGCCTTTAAATACGATCTGGTACTGCTGGATGTGATGCTGCCCAAACTAGATGGCATCTCCCTTTGCCGCAAACTGCGATCGCGGGGATATCAATTGCCCATTCTGATGCTGACGGCAAAAGACACCACCACTGATAAGGTTGTGGGACTCGATGCCGGAGCCGATGACTATGTGGTGAAGCCATTCAAGTTTAGCGAGCTCTCGGCCCGGATTCGAGCGCTGTTGCGGCGGGGCATCGCGGCACAGCCGCCCGTGCTGGAGCGGGGCTTGTTGCGCCTCGATCCCAGCACCTGCCAGGTGACCTACGATCTCGAGCCCCTGAATCTAACGCCCAAGGAATACAGCCTCTTGGAATTGCTGATGCGCAACGGCGATCGCATTTTCAGCCGCAGCGCCATTCTGGACCGCCTGTGGTCGTTCGAGGAACCCCCCGACGAAGAAGCCGTCAAGTTTCATATCAAGCGCTTGCGCCACAAATTGAGGCAAGCGGGAGCTACAACCGATCCGATTGAGACTGTTTATGGGATGGGGTATCGCCTCAAATAGTCGTCACCAGCGACTGTTTTTCAGCCTGCGCCTGCGCTTGCTGCTGGCATATTTGGTTGTCATGGCAGCCTCGTTGGGGGTATTTGGCTTTGGGGTGTATGGGTTTGTCGTGCGCAGCCTCTACAGACAGTTAGATAAGCGCCTGCTGACGCTGGCACAGGCGGCTACCCTCACCCAAGTTGACATCGAGCGCCAGGGCCACGAGTATCTCGACAATGTAGAGGAAGTTCCGTGGCGCGATATTTTCAATCGCGATCGCCAAAGTCTGGAGTGGTTCGACGTGAATCGCTCTCTCCTGGCGAGCAAGGGGATCATCTCAATTGCTCGGCCGCCCAAACTGGGTCCGCAAACCCTGCATCCCCCCGATCAACCCTACCCCGTGCGAACCTATGCCATTTCTGTGTTTAGCGATAGTCCAGACTCGGTGCTGCCATCGCTAGAAGGTTACGTTCGTGCCAGCCAATCGATGGAAGATCTAGTGGTGGCGCAGTCTCGGCTGCTGTGGGGGCTGGGTTTGGGGGGCAGCGTAGCTCTGGGGTGCATTGGTGTTGGCGGCCTTTGGCTGACTAAGCGAGCACTCGAACCGGTGGAGCAGAGCTTTCAGCGGCTGCGCCAATTTACAGCGGACGCCTCCCACGAACTGCGCGGTCCGCTGACAGTCATGCAGGGTTTTGTGGATCTGATGCAAGTTCATCCCGAACGGGTTCATCCTGCCGATGAACGGAAATTGGCGGCACTCTCCAGCGCAACAGAACAAATGACCCACTTGACCGAAGATTTGCTGCTGCTGGCGCGGGCGGATGCGGGCGTCGAAGCCAGCGATGGAGATCGAGGACGGATCTGTTTGAGCGAACTGTTGGGGGAGTTAGTAGCAGAAACTTACGATCGAGCCAAACGCGCGGAGATTCAGCTCCAGTTTCGGCCTGCCGAGACTGCCAAAACTGAAATTTGGGGCGATGCCATGAGGCTTCGCCGACTGTTTGGCAATTTGATCGACAACGCCATCCAGTACACTCCTGCAGGTGGTACTGTCGAAGTGCAGGTGGATCGATCGCCTCGCTGGATCGAAGTTGCCGTCACGGATACGGGCATCGGCATTCCCGCCGAACACCTGCAGGCTATTTTCGAGCGTTTTTGGCGGGCGGAAGAGGCTCGTACCCATCGCGAGAACGGCTCGGGGTTGGGGTTGGCGATCGCCCAAACCATTGCCAGACAGCATGGCGGCAAGATTGCTGTCAGCAGTATGGTTGGCAAAGGATCGTACTTTCAAGTGGCGTTGCCTGGCGAGATGAAGCGGGTAGAAGGAAAGCGGCAGCACTCGGGAAGGCAGTGGGATAAATGAAACGTCGCGATCGCACCCGGCACCGTTAATGTTGGGCAACCGTTGCATCTAAAATGGCAGTTTCTAACTCTTGCACGGCGCGATCGATTCGATCGTTGACGATCGCCAGATCGAATTCAGATTCAGCCTTCAACTCCAGCTCGGCAGTCGCCAAACGTTTCTGGATACTCTCTTCAGTATCTTGGCCCCGTTCCCGCAGGCGACGTTCTAGCTCGGCTAAGGAGGGAGGACGAATAAACAGTTTAAAGGCTTCGGGCCATGTGCGGGCCACCTGCCTCGCCCCCTGCAGTTCGATTTCGAGGATGACATCCTCTCCCGCTTGCAGGCGTTGTTTGACGGGAGCCAAGGGGGTGCCGTAGAGGTTGCCCGCAAATTCTGCCCATTCCAGAAACTGGCCGCGATCTCGCAATGATTCAAACTGCTCGCGAGTATAGAAGAAGTAATGTACACCGTCGATCTCGCCGGGACGAGGCGATCGCGTTGTGGCCGAGATCGACATCTGCAATTCGGGATGGCGTCGGCGAATTGCGGCTAGCAAAGTCCCTTTGCCCACGCCACTAGGGCCTGTCACCACGATCAGGCGGCCTCGAGAACGCTGGCGATCGCTGGGGCTGGAGGAAGTTAACAGGGTTTCAGACACGACGAACTCTGCGGGGTGGAAAGGGATTTTCTTACTCTACTCTCTCAATTTGCCAGCAGCCTGCGAGATTGTTCCTCAGATTGCATTTAGAGAACTGATATTGAAGCTGAAATCGCGATCGCGGTAGTAGTCTTGAGAGGGCTCGCTCCCTTTGCGGCTGTCCTCAGAATAGAGCCCCCATCTCGATCGTCGCCTGTGCAACCGTTTGACCTCACTACAGCGATCGCCGTCCATCGCGATCTCGCCCGCCGCTGTCTGCCCGCTCGGGTGGAGGTCGTGCAGCAAACGGATTTGTGGACGCTGCATCTGGCCCTGCGCACGCTGGAGGGGCGGCAATGGGTGACGTTGAGCTGGCATCCGCAGGCGGCTCGCTTTCATTTGGGCCAACGCATTCCCAAAGGCATTGCCGACCCCTTCCAGTTCAGTCAAATTTTGCAGCGGCTGCGGGGATTCGCCCTCTGCCAAATCCTTCAGCTCGATCCCTGGGAGCGTGTCACGGACTGGCAGTTTGCTCTTCGTCCCCAAGAGGAGGCGCAGTGGCATCTCTATCTAGAAACGATGGGCAAATACAGCAATGTGGCATTGGTCGATCGCGACGGGATCGTGGTGGCCTGCGGGCGGGGGGTGAGCGATCGCCAATCGAGCGTCCGTCCCTTGCAGGCGGGCCTTGCCTATCAACCCCCTCCCCCCCTCACGGGCGCGATCCCCAACCCAGATGAGCCGCTGGAAGACTGGCAAGATCGGCTGGTGTGGCCTGCAGGTCCGTTACGCAAAACGCTGTTGCAGGCCTATCGCGGTCTCAGTCGCGCCATTGTGGAACCGATGGCAGCAAAAGCGGATCTGTCGCCGCAGGTTTCGACAGAGGCGATCGCCCCCGAGCAGTGGCAACTTCTATTTGACTGTTGGCAAGAGTGGCTGGCGATCCTCAAAGATGGTGGATTTCAGCCGGGATGGAGCGAGCGCGGTTATACCGTCACGGGCTGGAACAGTGTCGAGCCCGTAGAAGATATTCACAAACTGCTGGATGACTATTACCGTCGGGAACTGGAGAATCAGCAGTTCGATCGCGATCGCCATCGCCTGCGACAGAAGTTGCACTCCGTTCTCCGCAAGCTGGAACAGCGGCGACAGGATTTTGCGCGTGCTTTGGAGGGATCGGAGCGGGCGGGGGAGGCGAAGCGGGCGGCGGACTTGCTGATGGCTCACCTGCAGGACTGGCAGCCGGGGCTGACTGAGATAGCGCTGTCGGATTTTGAAACGGGGGAATCTGTCGCGATTCAATTGGACCCCGAAAAGAATGCGATCGCCAATGCTCAGCAATACTACAAAAAACATCGCAAACAAAAACGTGCTCGCACGGCAGTCACCCCACTGCTAGAGCAAGTGAACCGCGAGATCGCCTATCTGGAGCAGGTTTTGGGGGCGATCGAACAACTGGATGGCTATCGTACCTCTGGCGACCTACAAGCCCTGTGCGAAATCGAACGGGAGCTAATTTCAGAAGGCTATCTCGGCGATCGAGATCGCCCCAGCGCCTCTATCCCCAGCCCAGACTCCGATCCCCACCGCTACACCAGCCCCAGCGGCTTCGAGATCCTCGTGGGTCGCAACAACCGCCAAAACGATCTCATCTCGTTCAAACTCGCTCGCAATACCGACTGGTGGCTCCACGCCCAAGAAATTCCCGGCAGCCACGTCCTCTTGCGCCTGCCCCCGGGCGCAGTGGCAGAAGACGAAGACCTGCAAGCCGCTGCCGATCTCGCCGCTTACTACAGCCGTGCCCGTCTCAGCGCTCGCGTTCCCACCATCTACACTCGCCCCAAACACGTTTACAAACTCAAAGGGGCTGACGCCAAACCCGGCATGGTGACTTACCTGCAGCAACAGGTGTTGTGGGCACAACCGCAGCGGGCAGAAGCGTTTTTCAGTATCCGGCAGAATGTGGAAAACGAGGGTTGAAATTGCTGCCGATCTCAGCGGGAAATTGTTAAAGAAAATCTGAAATTTTGCCGGTAAAATCTCTGGAATGAGACAATCTCGATTCATGCTACTCCAGCTATAGCAAGAAACATCACTAGAAACTTGTGTTGTGTAGAGGTTACTGTAATGGAACTGTAACGCAGCCAACGCAAGCCATTTGGGGAAGGTATGTTATTACGGTATTGACTTTTATACCTGTGATGGCTCGACCCATTTGCTGAAGTTCAATTGCTGAAAATCGCTAAAGCCAGGGATTGCGAGAGGATAGGCGCTGAGAGCGTTTTTATCGCGGCTCGTTTCGGTACGAGCGATCGCTTCATCTCGCCATGGGGGCGAGCAATTCCCCCCTCCCACATCACCACAAGGAGACTAACCCGCGATGACCTCACAAATTCCTGAAGGTTTTGTCTGTCCCGACGTTCTCGTGGAGGACGATCGAGTTGGCTTGAGTGTAGAAACCCTAAAGCGAGCATTTGTCGACAACCTGTTTTACGTTCAGGGCAAGTTTCCAGCTCTGGCAACCAAGAACGACTATTACATGGCCTTGGCTTATACGGTGCGCGATCGAATGTTGCACCGTTGGAATAGCACTGCCGACTGCTATACCCAAGCAGGATCGCGAACGGTTTGTTATTTCTCTGCCGAGTTTTTAATGGGGCCTCAGTTGGGCAAAAACCTGATCGTGCTGGGGATTTACGAGCAGGTCAAGCAGGCGGTGGAAGAGTTTGGCGTCAGTCTCGACATGCTGTTGGAGCAAGAGGAAGAGCCCGGTTTGGGCAATGGCGGTTTGGGCCGTTTGGCCGCCTGTTACCTCGACTCGCTGGCGACAATGGAAATTCCCACCTTGGGTTACGGCATTCGCTACGAGTACGGCATCTTCGACCAAGAGATTCAGGATGGCTGGCAGGTGGAAGTCACTGACAAGTGGTTGCGCTTTGGCAACCCTTGGGAAATTCCCCGGCCCGAGTGGTCGGTGGAGGTGAAGTTTGGCGGTCACACGGAGTCCTATCTCGACGATAACGATCGCTATCGCGTTCGCTGGGTGCCCGATAAAGTGGTGAAGGGAGTGCCCTACGACACACCCATTTTGGGCTACAAGATCGATACCGCCAACACGCTGCGATTGTGGAAGGCTGAAGCCACCGAATCGTTTGACTTTGAAGCGTTCAATCGGGGGGATTATTACGGTGCGGTTGGCGAGAAGATCGTCTCCGAGAACATCACAAAAGTGCTTTACCCCAACGACGAACAGCTTTCGGGCAAGCGGCTGCGTTTAGAGCAACAGTTCTTCTTCGTGTCCTGCTCGTTGCAAGACATGTTCCGCATTATGGAAACGCAGGGCATTCCACTCGATCGATTCCACGAAAAATTTGCCGTGCAGTTGAACGATACCCACCCGGCGATCTCTGTAGCGGAGCTGATGCGCCTATTGGTGGACGTGCGGGGGATGGCCTGGGAGGAGGCCTGGGAAATCACCCACAAAACCTTCTCCTACACCAATCACACCCTCCTGCCCGAGGCATTGGAAAAGTGGCCCCTCAGCCTGTTTGGCAAGTTATTGCCTCGCCACTTAGAGATTATTTACGAAATTAATCAGCGCTTTTTGGATCGCGCCCGTATCAAGTTTATGGGGGATGAAGGCCGACTGAAGCGCCTTTCCCTGATTGATGAAAGCGGAGAGCGCTACGTGCGCATGGCCAATTTAGCTTGTGTGGGCAGCCATGCCATTAACGGCGTAGCGGAATTGCATTCCGAACTGCTCAAGAAAGGGGTGCTGACAGACTTTTATGCACTCTGGCCCGAGAAGTTTACCAATGTTACCAATGGTGTCACCCCCCGTCGCTGGCTAGTGTTGAGCAATCCCAAGCAAACAGAGTTGGTCTGCGGCAAGATTGGCGATGGCTGGATCGTGCAGCTAGACCAACTGAAAAAGCTAGAAAGCTTTGCAGACGATGCGGGCTTTCGAGACGAATGGCAGATGGTCAAGCAGAAAAACAAGCTAGATCTGGCCGATCGCATCTTCAGGAACCTAGGAGTTGCTGTCGATCCGGCCTCTCTATTCGACGTGCATGTCAAGCGCATTCACGAGTACAAGCGCCAGCATCTCAACATCTTGCATGTCATTTCGCTATACCACCAGCTCAAAAGCTATCCCAATCTGGATATTCAGCCGCGCACATTTATCTTCGCGGGCAAAGCTGCTCCGGGCTACTTTATGGCGAAGTTGATTATCAAGTCGATCACCTCTGTTGCGGCTGTGGTGAACAGCGATCCCGATGTGAACGATCGCCTCAAAGTGGTCTTCTTGCCCGACTACAACGTCACCAACAGCCAACGCATCTATCCTGCCGCCGATCTCTCCGAGCAAATCTCCACTGCGGGCAAGGAAGCCTCGGGAACCGGCAATATGAAGTTTGCCTTGAATGGAGCGCTCACCATCGGTACCTTAGATGGGGCCAATGTCGAGATGCGCGAAGAGGTGGGGGCCGAGAACTTCTTCCTGTTTGGCCTCACGGCCCCAGAGGTGGTCGAGCTGAAGGCAGCGGGCTATCGCGCTTGGGATTATTACAACAGCAACGAGCTGCTCAAAGCCTCGATCGATCTAGTGAGCTCGGGCTTTTTCTCTAGCGGCAATCCCGATTTGTTCAATCCTTTAATTGTGTCTTTGCTACACGACGATCCCTACCTGGTGTTGGCTGACTTTCAGGCATATGCTGACTGTCAGAAAACAGTGGGAGAAGCCTATCGAGATCGCGAAGATTGGACTCGCATGTCCATTCTCAATGCCGCTCGTATGGGTAAGTTCTCCAGCGATCGCTCGATCGCCGAATATTGCCGCAATATCTGGAAGGTGAAACCGGTCGAGATCGAGTTGAAGAATTACGATCTCGCCGATCTCAACTTCTGCCACATTTAGGCGATCTGTTCTCCTCCGCCCGAGCTGACCTCGGCAAAGAAAAGTCTCAAAAGAGAAGTGTCAATCGCACCGATCTCAGCTCCATGTTTAGGCAGGCAAAATGCCAATGTCTGTCAGCGATCGCTGATAAGCCTCGATGTCAACATTATTGGAATAAGATTATTGGAATAAAATTATTGGAATAAGCCCACTGCAATCCTTACAGTGGGTTTTCTTTCGGGGTTGGGCTTATTTTACTAGCGCTGGCGATCGCCACAGCAATCCCGGCCACCCCCAGCTTTACATTTCTTCACTTGATGTCACGATAGAAGAACTGCCCGTTGTACCTGCCATTTCTAGCAAGGTACGGGTCCTACACTATCGTCATCTGAGAGACATCGCGTGAATCGATCGCTGCGCTTTCCCATCTCGCCCTTCTTTATCGTGGTGCTCGCGATCGTCATTGAAGTGACGGGGGGCGGGCTCTTATTCCCGGTGCTGCCGTTCTTAGTCGAACGGTTTCGCTCGGATGCCCTCACCATTACCCTGCTGGCAGCCAGCTTTGCCACCGCTCAATTCTTCGCCGCCCCCGTCTTGGGAAACCTGTCCGATCGCTTCGGTCGTCGCCCCATTCTCGTCCTCTGCACCCTGGGCACTGCTCTGACATTTTTCCTCTTCGGCATTGCTAGTGCCCTCTGGGTGATGTTCGTTGCCCAAATCGCCAACGGCATCACGGGAGGCTTAGTCAGCACCGCCCAGGCATACATCGCCGACATCTCGGATTCGCCGCAGGAGCGCACCAAAAACTTTGGCGCGATCGGGGCTGCTGCTGGCATTGGGTTTATTCTGGGGCCACTCTTGGGGGGCAGCTTGGCGGGCATCGACTTGCGTTTGCCGGTGTTTTTAGCCGGGGGAACTGCCCTTTGCAACTCAGCCCTAGCTTACTTCGTACTGCCGGAATCTCTCGAACGCAAGAGCACCGAGCCAATTCGACTGCAGGACTTAAACCCCCTCGGACAACTGCGAGATTTACTCAGCCGACCGCAATTGCGCAGCTTAATGCTGGGGTACTTTACGTTCTTTCTGGCATTTGCGGGGTTCACCAGTATTTTTGTGGTGTTAGTCCGCGATCGCTATGACTGGGGACCGATGCAATCGGCGGGGGTGTTATTTTTTGTCGGCATTGTGGCGAGCGTCGTGCAGGGGGGCTTGATCCGCAAACTACTGCCTCGTTTTGGCGAACTGCGGCTGATGTTGGCGGGCTTCAGCCTTGTTGCTCTAGCTCTGTGTCTCGTCGCTCTCAGCCCGCGCGGATACTATCTGTACGGCACTCAAGCGATGTTTGCCTTTGGCATCGGCATTGCCTCCCCTTCGCTGCGCGGTTCGATCGCCAGCAGCGTGCCGGATAGCGAACAGGGCAAAGTCAGTGGCGGGACCCAATCGCTCAGTAGCCTGACCCAAATTTTAGGCCCCTTGCTGGCGGGGTGGACCTATGACAATTGGCAGCCAACTTGGCCGCTGTGGATTAGCGCGGGTTTGGTGTTAGTGGCGATCGCGGCGATCGCCAGCAGCAGCACCCTTCGCTCTGGTGTAACCGCGCCTGTCCCGACCGCTGCCAAGGAATAAAAGGTGACGGCTCGACTCTAGTGTTTGGAGCCACATCTCTGATGTAAAACGAGGCATCGATCGCCGCCTACACCGCCCGCCTCGATTCAGCCGCAGCCCCCGCAAACGGACAGCCCTCTGTAGAGCGCTGTAATTGAGCCCCCAACCCCCGCAACTTGCCTTCTAGATCCTCATAGCCGCGATCGAGATGCTGCAGATTTTTGACTTCGGTGACCCCCTGCGCCGCTAGTCCGGCAATCACTAAAGCCGCCGCTGCCCGCAGGTCGGTGGAAGCCACTGGAGCCCCCGACAGTGCCGACACCCCCCGCACCAAGGCCACACCCTTCTTAATGCGAATATCGGCTCCCATGCGGTTCAGTTCCGGGACGTGGTTCATGCGATTTTCGAACACTGTCTCGGCAATGGCAGAGTCCCCTTCCGCGATCGCTGCCAGCACCATCACCTGCGCCTGCATATCCGTCGGAAAACCGGGATAGGGCAAGGTTTCCACATCCACCGCCCGCCTCGATTCGCCAGGAGAAATCTCTAATTTATTGACCCCCACTTCGCGAATATTGAGGCCCATTTCCTGCAGCTTGGCGATCGCCGCCCGCAAGTGCTCGGGAATCACGGGGCCAATGGTAATCGTCGACCGAGTCGCCGCTGCCGCCACCAGCAAAGTTCCAGCTTCGATGCGATCGGGAATGACTGTGTATTCTGTGCCGTGCAGGCGAGGGGTACCCACAATCTCGATCGTATTGGTGCCCGCCCCACGAATTTTAGCCCCCATCGCTCGACAGAAATTCGCCAGATCGGCCACCTCGGGCTCTTGGGCAGCGTTTTCAATGATGGTTTCCCCCTGCGCCCCTGTGGCAGCCATCATCAGGGTTTCCGTCGCTCCCACGCTAGGATAATCCAAATAAATTCGGGCTCCCGTCAGCTTGCTGGCCCGCGCATTGACGATGCCGCCATCAATATGGACCGTAGCCCCCAGTTTTTGCAGGCCGCGAACGTGCAAATCCACCGGACGGGCGCCAATGGCACAGCCCCCCGGCAGTGGAATTCTAGCCACCCCTCGCCGCACTAATAGGGGGCCAATGGCAAAAAAGCTAGCCCGCAATTGGCTGACTAATTCGTAAGGGGCGTGACAGGAGGTCAGATGGGAGGGATCGAGGTCCAGAATGTTGCCGTGGAGAGCCACCTTCACCCCCATGCCAGCCAAGATTTCTCCCATCCGCTGGATATCGACTAAGCGGGGCACATTGTGCAGGCGGCAGGGCTCGGGGGAAAGCAATGCCCCCGCCATCAGGGCTAAGGCAGAATTCTTCGCTCCGCTAACTTGCGCGTACCCGGATAATTGTTGCCCGCCCCGGATATATAAGGTTGGTTCTGGGATTGGCTCGGTAAAGTCAGTTCGAACGGAAGCTTTCGATTCAGTTTCAGCAAGGTCAAGGGACTGGCCAGACTCACGCAAAATTTCACCCACCGCAAACACTCCACACAGGGGATATCTTAACCATACCCGTTCACCTATCGGCAAACCTCATGCCAATGCGAAGCCAAGCGCGATCGCCCTCAACCCGCTGCCCTCGGGACGCTCGCACTCGTTTGACGTTAGCTCCAAGGAAATGGCAGCGTCCCATCGAGAGAGCCGCCACTAAAGTGTGTTGAGAAAAAGTGTGTTGAGAAACCGACGCTACCGTCCTAAAATTCTCAGTTCTACCGGGCCGACCCCTGCCCCCAGCAAGCCGATCGCCCGCGCGGCCCTTGCTGACAGATCGATAATGCGATTGCCGATAAACGGACCGCGATCGTTGATGCGCACGATCGCCGAGCGCCCAGTACTGATATTGATCACCTCCACCAACGTGCCGAAAGGCAGGTAGCGGTGGGCAGCGGTCATGGCATTGGGGTTGAAGATCTCGCCACTGGCACTGGGGCGTCCGGCAAAGCCCGGGCCGTACCACGAAGCCAATCCTGCTTGGCGAGCAATAACGGTACCGGCAGCAATGGGACTGATGCCCCCCGGCACACTGTTGAGGGCAGCAGCGCCAACGAGGAGGCGGCGGATGCGATTGGTGGCGGCGAGTGCCGCTCCTGCCCGACTGGAACCGCGCTCGGGTTTCACCATCTCGTCAATCGTCTCAATCGGTTCGCCGTCTACCGCGATCGCCAGTTGTGCGCCCTCTCTAGACAGCTCGATCTCGACTCCGTCTAAATCTCGCTGGGCGAGCAAATTGAGTTGAGCGGTAAAGTTCGACGCACGCTCTAGCGCAGTCGTTGCAGCAGACTCAGCACTGCTAGGGATAGAGGGTTCGATAAAGGTTAAAACGGGCAGCCCTTCGAGATAAACTGTTGCTGCTGCCTTGCCATCGAGATCGTAGGAATAGAGGGTGGCGGGGGCAATTTGGAGTTCTTCCAGGTTGTTTTGCACGCGGCCTAATTTGAGTACTGTCGGGAAGGGAGCGTCTGCCCCATTCTCGCTCGGGGGGGTGATGGAACCGCGATCGCCATCTACCACAGCGGTCTTGATGTCTTCTGCCCGATCGATGTCTTCTGTCTGACTATCTGGTGCCTGACTATCTGGTGTCTGACTATCTGGTGTCCCAAGACTCCCATCAGCCTCTACAGGTGACTCTGAATTCGCTTCAGCCTCTGCGGCAGCTCTAGCCTCTGCTTCTAAGCGCAATAGATCGGCCAGTAGAGGATCGGTTGGCTCTGCACTCGGAGAGATAGTCTCCCGCACCGAAGCACTGTCTTGGGGGGAAGCCTGATTCAAGTCGGTCTCTATTTCAGCAATCGCTGCCATCGGGGAGAGCCATAGCCCTAAGGTTAAGCCAGTGAATGTTGTCAGTGACCGTTTAGCAAGCATAAATATCTCGTCCAGATTTAACTACACTTTGAATGTGGAGAATCGTTAAGCAGAATCGAAGTAAACTTAACACACATTTTGATGGCGGGTGGGTAAAGGGTTGAGTTTGTGCCAGTATATTTACTCATCCTATCTCACGCCTGCCGGTCTGTGAATATCGAGCAAAAGCTTTGAGGATTAGGGGTTTGGACTATCGTTCGGCAGGCGTGGACGTGGCTCGCGGTCGCGAGTTTGTGCGAGACATTCAAGCGAGCGTGGCTCGCACGATGCGTGCGGGGGTGTTGGGCGGAATTGGGGGGTTTGGCGGTTTGTTCGAGTTGCCGCAAGGCTATCGGCAACCGGTGTTGGTGTCGGGCACCGATGGAGTGGGCACCAAATTAAAGCTGGCCCAAATAGCCGATCGCCACGACACCATTGGTATTGACCTGGTGGCGATGTGCGTCAACGATATTTTGACGCTAGGGGCCGAACCGCTGTTTGTTTTGGACTATTTGGCGACGGGGAAACTGGAGCCGCAGCAGTTGGCGGCGGTGGTGGACGGGATTGCCACGGGCTGCGAGCAGTCGGGCTGTGCGCTGTTGGGGGGCGAAACTGCCGAGATGCCTGGGTTTTATGGCGCGGGCGAGTACGATGTGGCCGGGTTTTGCGTTGGCGTCGTCGAAAAATCCCAGTTGATTGACGGCTCCCAGATCGCGGTGGGCGATCGCCTCATCGGCTTGCCCAGTTCCGGCCTTCACAGTAATGGCTACAGTCTCGTGCGCAGGATTGTGGCAGAGAGTGGCGAAGCCTGGGACGCGATCCCCGCTGGCTGGCAGCGATCGCTTTTGGAGACTTTTCTTGCCCCAACCCAGCTCTATGTCCGACCCATTTTGGCTGCCCTCAAAGCAGGTTTGACTGTGCGCGGTATGGCCCACATTACCGGCGGCGGCTTGCCCGAGAATTTACCGCGCTGTTTGGGACCGCATCAGTCCGCGCGCATTCGTCCGAATAGCTGGACGATTCCGGCGGAATTTGAGTGGCTGATGCAGCAGGGACCGGTGGAGCTGTTGGAGATGTTCCACACCTTCAATATGGGCATTGGATTTGTACTGGCGCTTCCCCCCGAAGCTGCCGATCGCGCACTGGACTTACTTCCCGAGGCGATCGCGATCGGCGAAGTGGTGGCTGGCGAGGGGGAAGTCCTCGGGCTGGAGGATTGGCAAGTTTAAACGGAAACTGGTTCCCGCACCGTCTTGGCAACAAACCGGACGTAGTTTTCCAGCATGTGCAAGCCTGCCGCCGCAGATTTTTCGGGGTGGAATTGGGTGGCCATGACGCGGCCTTTGGCGATCGCCGCTGTGACCGTTTGGCTGCCGTGGGTGACGGTGGCGGCGGTCCAACTGGAATCGCTGGGGGTGACGTAATAGGAGTGGACGAAATAGGCCCAAGGGTTGCCGCTGAGGTCGATCCAGAGGGGGGCCTCGGGTTGGGTAAACGTCAAGCGGTTCCAGCCCATGTGGGGGATGGTGATGTCGGGTTCGGGGTTAAAGCGATCGACGCTGCCTGGAACGAGGCCCAAGCCGGGTTCGACCCCTTCGGAGCTGCGATCGAACATCAGTTGCATGCCCAGGCAGACTCCCATCAAGGGTTGACCCCGTTCGACTGCGGCTTTTAGGGGCTGCTCGAAGCCGTGCTTGCGCAAACTCTGGATGGCGGGATCGAATGCGCCCACGCCGGGTAATACCAATCCGTCAAACTGTTCCAAGCGATCGGGGCGATCGAGCACGGTCACGGCAGCACCCACCTGCTCCAGCCCTTTGCAAGCGGAATGCAGGTTGCCCATCTCGTAGTCGATGACTGCAATTGACGCGATCGCCATTCCCATCCTCCCATACCATCACTGCTCTAGTGTGCCACTTTCGGTTCGAAGCGGGGAGACTGGGAACATCGCAGTTGTGTAGATGTGAGTCGTTGCGGGGAAAGCCGATTGTGTTTTATGGCAAGTTTGACGATCGCGATCGCGAGGAATTCCAACAGGCACTGAAACTGTTGCAGAAGGTTTTCGGTCGCGTGTACGCCCAAGATAATTTGATTGCACTCCAGCGAACGGCAGGGTTCCTGCAGGATGAGTCCTTTTTGCAAGCCTTTAAGGGGCAAGCGCAGACTCGCCAAGAACGCTCTTTGGCTTGGAGACTGCACACGCTGACCTGGGCGAGTAAGCATTGCTTGTCCGTTGAGGGGGATTTTGTCGAGTGCGGCGTTTACAAGGGCTTCTCAATGGCTGTGGTGGCGGCTTACCTGCAGTTTGAAGCGGTGGATAAAACGCTATATCTCTACGACACGTTTGCGGGGATTCCGGCGGAGTTTAACTCGGAGGCGCGTTCGAATGCGGTGTACGAGCACGATATGGCGGGCGATCGCGATGCCATTTATCGGACGGTGCAAAACCGATTCGAGCCATACCCCAATGTCCGCATTGTGCGCGGCACTGTGCCCGAGTCATTTGCAGAGGCTTGCCCCGAGAAAATTGCCTTTCTACATCTGGATATGAATTCGAGCAAGTCTGAAATTGCGGCGTTGGAGGTGTTGTTCGATCGCATGTCCTCCGGCAGCGCCATTGTGTTTGACGATTATGGCTGGAGCGGTTACGTGCGGCAAAAACTAGCTGAAGATGCCTTTATGGGCGATCGCGGTCTGGATATTTTGGAATTGCCCACCGGCCAGGGGCTTTTACTGGTGAAATGAGCAGCTTTGGGCGGTGCTAGAATCTTGCCGTTCCGCTCGACGGTTGCCAAACATGCTCGGACTGCTCAGCGTTGCCACCCACAATTTACCCGAGTTGCAAGCGTTCTATCGTCAGTTACTCGATGCCGAGCCCGCTGTTGTTCTAGAGGGCACCTACGCCGAATTTCGCTTGGCGGGGTTGCGGTTGGGGTTGTATCGCTCTAGCAATCCCGAGTTCGAGCCGTGTCTCGGTGCCACGAGCATTTGCTTGCAGGTGAGCGATCTCGATGTCGTTCTCGAACGGCCTGTTTTGCAGGCTGTCGAGCTCTCGCCGTTGCGATCGGAATTTCACGGGCGCGAGGTGGATTGTTGCGATCCAGACGGCAATCGGATTGTCATCCACGAGCCCTCAGAAGAGTTTTGGGGCTTGATGGACTTCGATCGCAAACCCGTAAAGTCAAGACTGGATTAGCGGATAGTTGGGGGAAGGAGAACAGAACGGCAGATTGCGGGTTTGAGGCTATTTCTCCCCTCTCCCAAAATTGGGAGAGGGGCCGGGGGTGAGGGCATGCAGAGCCATCGAACTCAGGCGATCGGAATGGTTTTAGACAGAATGCAATTGCTGCTCTTCACCTGTCCCCCTTTAAATTTCGGGCCCAGACATTAATCGACGCGATTCATCATCGTTCGAGCTCGTGGTAATACCGGTTTCGTTTTGTAGCTTTGGCACATTGCGAAACAGTAGCGTATAAATCTCTGTCGGCATCTCAATATCAGCAGCTTCCAAGGACTCCTTAATCGCTTGGGCTGCCATTGAGGTCGTCTCTAGAAACTCTCCACGGTAAGAGTTCACCCAAAACTGCACTTCGAGGTTAACTGTACTCGCTGCTAGCTCCTGTACGAGAACCCTGGGGGGAAACGGCTCTCGTTTTTGAATGGAGCTGATGGTGCCAATTGCCTCCAAAATAATCTTGATGGCGGTTGAAATGTCAGCAGCGTAGTCAATGCCAACCACGACCGAACTGCGACGAATCGGCGAAGCCGTATTGTTCGTGATGCTAGCTTGGAATACTTCTTGGTTGGGGATATAAACTGTCCGGCCATCGTAGGTTCTCAATGTGGTGGCACGCAGTTGAATCTCGGAGACCGTGCCTTCGTAACCCCCAATCGCCACTTGGTCCCCCTGTCGAAAGGGGCGGGCGGCCAGCAAAATGACCCCCGAAATATAGTTGCTCAAAACATCCTTGAGACTAAAACCAATTGCAACGCTAGTCAGGCCAAATGCCCCTAACAAGGCTCCAAACTCCAACCCCATAACCCCCAAGGCAATCACGGAGCCAATCACCCAGACCCCTCCATACCCCAACCGCGCGATGAGGATTTCCGCACTGCGATCGCCCTCGGTATGCTGCGCCCAGGCAAAGAATCCGCGCCGCACTCCACCCGCCACCCCCCAAGTTACGAGTACAACTATCGTCGCCCCCAATAAAGAAGGGAGACGTTGTACGGTGTCTCGTCCCAAGGCTCGAATGGTTGCGCCGAGCAGTTGGGTAACATCAACAGCCAAGGGCGGTTTCTCGAGTGCCTCGCCCAGTTGCCTCGCCCAATGCCGTGCGAGATCTTCAATCGACACGTCAAAGTCTGCTGCGTCTTGCTGTGTAACGGTCACCAGCACGCGATTGTTGACTTGCAAAGTAGCCCAGGTTCGGTCGGGATTGAGATGCACTGTAACCGGCTGGATAACATCCGCATTCTCCACCAAGCTTGCCAGTCGGCGGTCGATCGTTGCTGCGCGCTCTCTTGCATCGATATCCCCCACACTGCCCACCTGGAAAATGGGTCGACCTCCGATCGACACATCGGCAAAATAAAAGGTGTCGTCGATCGCCCGAAGGGATGATGGTACGGACAGCGCATCTCCAGACAATTGCTCTTCTTGCCCCCAAACGACTGTAGATATCGGAGCCGCCGATATCCCGACAGCGATCGCCATTGATAGGCAAGTTTTGAGAGAGTTGACCATAGTGTCGAGAAACGGGTTAGCGGTCGGCGATCGCCTTTCATCAAAATACCAGTAGGCCCTCCGAAAGCGCAGAGTTATAATGGCTTCAAACTTCTTTAAAGCGATCGAGCTCCGTGAGCCAGCAGCTAACCCTAGAACTTAGTGATGAAGTCTATGCAGCTTTGCAGAGGCAAGCTAATGCTGTTGGATTATCTGTGGCTGAGTGGGTTATTGCTACTTTGAGCCAGAAGAACCATACTTCGAGCAATCGCCTAAACTTTCAAGTGCAGAAAGACGCAGCCCGTTTGAGGTTTCGCAGTCATGCAGGAGCCGTCAGTCTCGGTTATGCAACAGATGCTGGCAACGAGAGTATTGATGCTGACCTGGCTAGAGCATATGCCGATGAGTACTAAGTGCTGAGGCTGATTTGTGCTCCTAGATACATCGGGGTTGCTTTGCTATCTGCACCGAGACGAACCACAGCATCAAGAGGCCGTTAAACTGCTAAACGGAGCAACCAATAAGTTACTGACTCATAGCTATATTTTGGCTGAATTAATCGCTTTGGCATTGGTGCGTCGCTTCCCTCGTAGTGCTGTACTGGCATTTGCAACAGACTTGCTAGACAATCCAGATATCGAGACAGTATGGGTTGGCGAAAGGATTTATACGTTTGCTGCAGTCAGCCACCTAATCCTACGCTGCAGCGAACGGGACAATGGTCTTCTTCCATCAAAATACCAGTAGGCTCTCCGATCGCTGAATTGCAGGAGAACTTAGCGAGTGCGAGCGCGAGTCTAACGAACGACTGGCACAGATTGTAGGAAGCGGTTCAGACGCGGCCGCGCGTAGTAGACTACTCAGACGGAAGTGAATAGCAGAGCAACAACATGGGTCGGGCAAAGAAAGTCGTTTTGGCCTATTCGGGCGGGGTCGATACTAGCGTTTGCATTCCTTACCTCACCCACGAGTGGGGGGTAGAGTCGGTCGTTGCCCTGGCAGTGGATTTAGGCCAAGGAGCCGAGCTCGATGCCATCCAAGCCAAAGGACTCACGGCTGGAGCCGACCAGTCTTTGGTCAAAGACGCCACCCGAGAACTGATCGAACAGTATGCCTTTCCGGCTATCCAAGCGAACGCCCTCTACGAAAATCGCTATCCCCTCTCCACTGCCCTC
Source organism: Synechococcus sp. PCC 7336 (assembly GCF_000332275.1). Classification (NCBI taxonomy): domain Bacteria; kingdom Bacillati; phylum Cyanobacteriota; class Cyanophyceae; order Synechococcales; family Synechococcaceae; genus Synechococcus; species Synechococcus sp. PCC 7336. The sequence continues at coordinate 2,812,344 of NZ_CM001776.1, read as the reverse complement.
GCCCGACCCCTCATCGCCAAAATGTTGGTGGAAGTGGCTGAAGAGGTGGGAGCCGATGCCGTCGCCCACGGCTGTACGGGCAAAGGGAACGACCAAGTGCGCTTCGATGTGGCGATCGCCGCCCTCAACCCCAGCCTCAAAGTCTTGGCCCCCGCCCGCGAATGGGGCATGAGCCGCGAGGAAGCGATGGCCTATGGCGAAAAATACGGCTTGACCTTCCCCGTCAAAAAGTCGAGTCCCTACAGCATCGATTTGAACATTCTGGGACGCAGTGCCGAAGCTGGAATTTTAGAAGACCCTTGGGCAGAACCCCCTGAAGAGGTTTATGCCCTGACGAAGGCCGTGGCGGATACTCCCGACGAGCCCGCTTATTTAGAAATTAGCTTCGAGCGGGGGGTGCCAGTGGCGTTGAATGGCGATCGCCTCGGTCCCGTGCAGTTATTCGAGCAGTTGAACGCGATCGCGGGCGAACATGGCGTCGGTCGCATCGATATGCTGGAAAATCGACTAGTGGGCATTAAATCCCGCGAAATCTACGAAACTCCCGCACTGCTTGCACTCATTACCGCCCACCGGGATTTAGAGAGTCTAACTCTAACCAAGGATGTCACTCAATACAAAGTAGGCGTCGAACAAACCTACAGTCAGTTGGTATACAACGGCCTCTGGTTCTCGCCGCTACGAGAGGCGCTAGACGCCTTTATTGTAAAAACTCAAGAGCGCGTCACGGGGGTGGTTAGAATGCGCCTGCACAAGGGTCAAGCAGTCTGTGTGGGACGCAAGTCCGATTGCTCTATCTACAGCGAATCCTTAGCCACCTACAGCGAGGGGGATGTGTTCGACCATAGGGCGGCAGAAGGATTTATTTATGTGTGGGGCTTGCCCACTCGCGTTTGGTCTCGGGGGCAGTCGTAGGAAATTCAAGCTGATGGTCTTACTTCACTCGCGAGCGATACCATCCCACAGTTGAGAGACTGGCAAGCAATCGCCTGCCTCAGACTGTGTTAACGACTTCCGCAGACTGGAGATAATCTCTTCAGGAGTATCGTCTGAGTCTTCCGAATGTTTATCGCTCATACGTCCTGCCCAACCCAATGGTCTATCTGGCTCATTTCGAGCTTGGAGGCTCCCAACCAAATTGGGCGAGATCGATTTTGCCGCGATCGCTAAACTGCACCCCTTCCTCCAATAAAATCTCTCGCTGCAGGTCGTCACTGCCATAACGCATGGGGGACTGCGAAATTTCTCCCTTCGCGTTAATCACCCGCTGCCAGGGCACGTCTGTCTCTCGATCGAGGCGAAATAAGGCATAACCCACCTGCCGCGCATAACCCGGATAGCCCGACCAACGGGCTACCTGTCCGTAGGTGGCAACTTTGCCCGGAGGAATTTGCCTGACGGTTTCGTAGAACTGCTCGTATAGGGGTTTCGAGTCTCGGGGAGTGGATATCAATTTGAGGATCGCTCCCGAAAGGTGCGGTTTTTCCAGCCAAATTGGCATCCCGAGGCTATTCGACCTGCTTGGCCAGCTCGGCCAACTGCTCTTTCTGATAGACCCCGATGCAAGACTGGATCAAATCCTCCATATCCCCTGCCAAAATCGGTGTGAGGGAGAAATTTTGCCCCAAACGGTGATCGGTAACGCGATTGTCTTTGTAATTGTAAGTGCGGATCTTCTCGGAGCGGGAGCCCGTGCCCACCTGCATCCTGCGATCGCTGGTAATCTTATCCCGCTGCTCTTTCAACATCATCTCGTAGAGCTTGGCCCGCAAGATCTGCATGGCCCGCTCCCGGTTTTGCAGCTGCGATCGCTCCTCCGTACAAAACACCCGAATGCCGGTCGGCTTGTGGATCAAATCCACAGCGGTTTCCACCTTGTTTACATTCTGGCCGCCCGCACCTCCCGATCGCGCCGTCTTCATTTCGATATCCTTCGAGTCGATCTTGACCTCCACATCGTCCACCTCCGGCATAATCGCCACCGTAGCTGTCGAGGTATGCACCCGCCCCTGAGCTTCCGTCGCAGGCACCCGCTGCACCCGGTGAACGCCCGCTTCAAACTTCAACTTGCTGTAAACGCGATCGCCCGTCACCTCCATCACCGCTTCCTTAAAACCGCCCATATCGGCCTCAGAGGCACTCGCCAGCTTGACGGACCATCCCACCGCCTCGGCATAGCGAGTATACATCCGCACCAAATCGCCCGCCCAAATCGCCGCCTCGTCGCCACCGGCCCCAGCCCGAATCTCCAACATAATGTTCTTATCGTCATTGGGGTCTTGCGGCAGGAGCAGGATTGTCAGCTTTTCTTCTAGAGAAACTTCCTTCTCCTTCAATTCCTCCACTTCGGCAGCCGCCATTTCCAGCATCTCGGGGTCTTCCTCCGCCGATTTGAGGATTTCCTCTGTCCCTTCAATTTCCGTCTGTACCGACTGCCACTCGCGATAGGTCTGGACAGTCTCTTCCAATGCCGATCGCGATCGCGCCACCCGTTGCAGTTCGTGGGGGTCGGTCGCCACCTCGGGATCGGCCAATCGCAAGGTCAACTCCTTAAAAGTGGACTCGATATTGTCCAATTTTTGCAACATGTGGGAGGCAGCCATACCCTCAAACCCCAAAGACGCTAAACAGCAGTGGCCCGTCTGCGGTGGACCTAAATTCGATCCTAACGAGATCGAAAAAGCGATCGCAAGCACCCGAGGGGGAAACGCGATCGCCCAACCAAGCATTATCGAACAGTCGAATTACTTCTTCTTATCGGACATGCCGTACTTGCGCATAAACCGCTCGACGCGGCCCTCTGCGTCAATAATCTTACTTTGGCCGGTAAAGAAGGGGTGGTTGCCAGACCAGACATCAACCCGCAGCTCGGGCTGAGTCGAACCAACTGTCATCACAACTTCGCCGTTGCAAATCACCTTGGCTTCTGGATACCACTCGGGATGAATCTTATCTTTAGGCATGGGTTGCACCTCCAGCAACGCAGGATGGAATGGGAATAGTCGCGAACCGAATCGAGAGTCCCCAATTCGGCGAACAGGCGCTAGCGCTTCGAGTACTGAGGGGCCTTGCGAGCCTTGTGCAGACCGTATTTCTTCCGCTCTTTAGCGCGGGGATCGCGGGTTAAATACCCTTCGGTCTTGAGGGGACCGCGATTTTCGGGGTCCAGGTCGCACAGGGCGCGGGCCACCCCTAACTTGATGGCATCCGCCTGACCGGTAACGCCGCCACCGTGGGCGTTGACCAAAATATCGTAAGACCCTTCTAAGCCCAAAACCTCTAAAGGAGCCTTAGCCGTGGCAACTAGGGTCTCGCGGAATTGCAGGTACTCGTTACCGGGGCGCTTGTTGATGACCAAATTGCCTTCGCCGGGGACCAAGCGAACGCGGGCGATCGCCGTCTTGCGGCGACCCGTGCCCCAATAAACCGCTTTTGTATCTTCACTCATGACTAGGCTTTCGCTCCGGGAATCGTATTAATGGTTAGGGGTTCGGGCTGTTGGGCCGCGTGGGGGTGGTTGGGGCCAGCGTAGACCTTCAGCTTCGTAAATAACCGGCGACCGAGGGCGTTGTGGGGGAGCATTCCCTTCACTGCTTTTTCGATGATGCGCTCGGGCAAGCGGGCTTGCAGGTGCTCGAAGGTCTCTACTTTCATCCCGCCGGGACGACCGGAGTGGCGGCGGTAAAGCTTTTGCTCGGCCTTACGACCCGTCACAGCAATTTTCTCGGCGTTGACCACAATCACGAAATCCCCAGTGTCCATGTGGGGGGTGAAGGTGGGCTTGTTTTTGCCGCGCAGAGTGGCAGCGATCGCCGTGGCCAGACGGCCCAAACGCTGGTCGGCAGCATCGACTACATACCAGCGGGGCTCTAGTTCGTTGACGGCAGGGACGGGAGTCTTGTTCATAATGACTGTTAACTACAAATGAAATCCATCACTAAGGCAGTGCGGGAGAAAAACACTGCTCCACAGGTGATTCAGCCGCGAAGCGATCGGGTCGAACTGCAAACGGAAAGGTTGCAACTGAGGCAACGTCTAGCGGTTGCGACGCTAGAAAAGGATCGCTCGGGTAGCCCACTCCTGTCAAGCACAGACCCCGGGCGGGGGCGCTGTAGCGAATGGGCGATCGCTTGCGATCGCGCCACATTTGCTCGAACTGTCGGGGGGCAATTTCGCCGAGACCGACGCAGACCAAAGCACCCACCAGCAAGCGCATCATGCGGTAGAGAAACCCAGATGCCTTGACATCAATCCAGACTAACGGGCCAGAACGCCAACACTGCACTGCCAGCACTTGCACGCGGGAGTGGGTGCGCTTGGAGCCCGACAGTCGGAAAATCTCCAGATCGTTCTCCCCCAGCAACGTCTGCAGGGCTCGATCCATCTGCTGCTCGTCTAGGGGTCGACGGTAGTGCCAGCTAAACATCTGCCAAAACACGTTGGGCAGCGCCGCATTCCAGATGGCATAGCGATAGCTGCGCCACACTGCCGAAAACCTCGAATGCCAATCAGTTGCCACCTCTGCCACAGCCTGAACTGACACATCGCGGGGCAAGGCATTATTGAGGGCGAACCCCCATCGATCGATCGGGATGGCAGAGGGGGTGTCAAAATGAGCCACCTGAGCGGAGGCATGTACCCCTGTATCGGTGCGACCTGCGCCAGACAAGTCTGTAGGGCGATCGATCAGCCTGGAGAGAGTCTTCTCCAACACCCCTTGAACGCTGCGGTGCTTGGTTTGTCGCTGCCAGCCAAAGAAACTAGTCCCCAAGTATTGCAGCTTGAGGGCGATGCGTCGATTGATGGCAGTGGTACTAGGCATTGAACTCAATCCCAGCTCAAACAAGCTCGATGATGGCCATCTCGGCCCCATCGCCGCGACGGCTGACGGTACGCAAAATCCGGGTGTAGCCGCCCTCGCGATCGCTGTAGCGCTCGGGCACTTGCTCGAATAGAGCATGCACCAATTGCTTGTCGTAGACATAGCCGAGTGCCTGACGGCGAGCCGCTAGCGAGCCATCTTTGGCCAAGCCGATCATCTTGTCGGCAGTGGCGCGCAATGCCTTGGCGCGGGCCTTGGTGGTGGTGATGCGACCTTCTCGTAGCAGGGAGGTGGTGAGCGATCGCAGCAGGGCTTTGCGCCGATCGGCAGGCATATTGAGTTGGGGGGTTCGACAGCGGTGGCGCATGGTTGAGTTCCTACTGAGGCTAAAGGGGGGATTAAACGCAAACCACCGACTTTACTCTACAAAGTCGGTGGCTGAAGCCATTACTTGCTCTTATCGCGGGTGCGGGGCAGGGTGAGGTTGAGTCGGTCCTTGAGGGCTTCGATCACCTCCTCTGCAGACTTTTGGCCGAAGTTTTTGATCTCTAACAGATCTTCTTCGGAGTAGACCAACAGATCGGCCACGGAATTGACCTGAGCGCGCTTGAGACAGTTGTAGGCACGAACGGAGAGTTGCAACTCCTCAATCGGAATTTGATTCTTTTGATCGTCCTCTGTTTTGGTCACCACATCAGAGGATGCAAAGGTCACATCTTGCAGCGGTATAAATAACCGCACGAGTTCCTGAGCCGCTTGGCTGAGGGCATCTTCAGGGGTAATGCTGCCGTTGGTCCAAATTTCCAGCGTGAGGCGATCCTTTTCGATCGAGCCGCCCTCGCGGGCGTCTTCCACAGAGTAGTTGACCTTGCGCACGGGCATGAAAACAGAGTCGATTTGGAGAAAGTCGACAGCAATTGAGTCGGTGTTGCTATGATCCACCGAGCGATAGCCGCGACCGCGATCGACCAAGAATTCCATCTCTAGGGTGGCATCTTCCGACAGAGTGGCGAGATAGTGATCGGAGTTCACCACCTCCAGTTGGGCAGGCAGCTCCATTTGAGCAGCAGTCACAATCCCCGGTCCTTGCACCGATAGCCGGCCCATTTGAGAGTCGGGGGAAGAGGAATGAAACACTAGCTCCTTCATATTGAGAAGAATGTCCATGACATCTTCCCGTACCCCCGGAACGGTAGAAAATTCGTGACTTACCCCTGCAATTCGCACGGCTGTCACCGCTGCCCCTTCCAAGTTGGACAGCAAGACGCGGCGCAGCGCGTTACCCACGGTGGTCCCTTGGCCGCGTTCGAGCGGTCCCAGCACGAACTTGCCGTATAAGAAGCCTTGCGCTTCTTCTTGGGTCTCGACGCATTCTGTTTGATACTGTGCCATTAGCACACCTCCCTTCCTAGTCAGCCTCTGACTCAAGCGTTCGTCGGATGTCACTCAAATTTGGTGTCATTGACACATTTGGAGTCATTCAAATGGGTGTCACTGAAGTCCAGATCGTCCGACACAATCCAGAGCAGGTCAACTAAAGACCCTTCGGCAAGCGACCCTCGCTCAATTCCTGTTAGTTCCCTCCAGCGCAACAGCGATCGCCACCCTCCATCTAGACGCGGCGGCGTTTGGGGGGACGGCAACCATTGTGGGGAATGGGAGTGACATCCCGAATTAAGGTGATTTCCAGTCCTGCTGCCTGCAGAGCCCGAATCGCAGTCTCTCGGCCCGAGCCAGGACCGCTGACCATCACTTCAATTTGACGCATGCCATTATCGATTGCCGTGCGGGCCGCACTTTCAGCCGCTGTCTGGGCAGCAAACGGAGTGCCCTTTTTAGCTCCTTTAAACCCACTCGACCCTGCTGAAGCCCAAGAAATGGCCTCGCCGTTAGGGTCCGTAATGGTCACGATGGTGTTGTTGAAGGTGGACTGGATGTACGCAACCCCATTGGGCACATTGCGTTTTGCCTTCTTTCTGCGCTGTGGCTGTCGAGCCATGAGTTGTATTCCCCTAAATCCCTGTATCAACCGATCGCCAATTAAAACCTAATGCGAGTTGCGCTATTGCCATGGGCCCGAGCCAGTCGCCAGCGAGACATGCTGAGTCCAAATGCCAAAATCGACCCTAGCAAGCTGCCGCTAGTCTGCGAGCCTCCGCAGGCCATGCGATCACTTCTTCTTCCCGGCCACAGTCTTGCGAGCACCTTTGCGAGTGCGAGCATTGGTGCGGGTCCGTTGGCCGCGCAGGGGCAAACCCGTCCGGTGGCGGCGGCCGCGATAGCAACCGATATCCATCAATCGCTTGATGTTCATCGATTCGAACCGACGCAAATCCCCTTCCACCTGATAGTCGCTCTCGACCACGGCGCGCAGAGCTGCCACTTCAGCATCCTGCAGGTCGCGAGCGCGCGTGTCGGGATTGACGCCAGCCTTGGCTAAGATTTCTCTCGCGCGACTAGGCCCAATGCCATAGATATAGGTCAAAGCAACTTCTACTCGCTTTTCACGGGGAATATCGACCCCAGCAATACGTGCCATATGATTCCTAAATTAACCTTGTTTGATGGGGTTAGCCTTGACGCTGCTTATGTTTCGGGTTGGTACAAATCACCCGAACTTTACCGTGGCGTCGAATCACACGGCATTTCTCGCACATCTTGCGCACAGAGGCTCTGACCTTCATCCCGATCCCGAATAAATCAGCAAATAAACATTGTAGGAGAAGGGCGCACACTTGTCAAAAAATTTAATGGTTCGATTGCGTCACTGTGTCTCCATAGCCCGAGCGAGGGAAACACTGTCACGGTCGCAGAGCGAGAACTAGCGGGTCAGAGGTTCAAGTCGCGGACTGACTAAAAGCCGCCGGTGTTTCACTCGGCGAGCAGTTCAATGGCTCTCGAAAAACGCGAGAACTGATTTCTCGGCGCTCATCCAGGGCGATAAGTCCGAACTGATGCGCTTTCATTCTCATGATTCTGTTTTGCCACGCCTCGTTCCTGATTATCTTGGTTTATTGAGTTTCACGAGTTCAATTCAACCTACATTTCACGACTACAGGTTTCGGAATTGATGCGGCTTGTGCTGTATATAAATAAACCGCAAAAACGTGCTCTTAATATTCCCTTTTTCCGTCCTTATTCAGTGCTTAACCTTGGAAGATTCCTAAATGAGTTAACTTGCCTATGGGAAACTTTTTAAATCCTCAGATCGACTATTTAACTATCTCGAACTGAGAAATACGTACAGACTTTTCAAGAGGAAGAAGAAGACTCATGACAAATCGTAATTGTGCGATCGCGGCTGGTCTGCTAGCTGCCGCAACCTTAGGCGTTGCTTCGGTTGTGTCCGCGGATAACCACCTAAGTGGGGATGTTCTCGCTGACGGTTCTAGCACTGTCGGTCCCGTCACGATCGCTGCTGCTGAAGGGTTCCGCTCTGAGAACCCCAGTGTGCAAGTTTCTGTCGGTACCAGCGGTAGTGGCGGCGGCTTCAAAAAGTTCTGCGTCGGAGAAACCGATATCTCTAATGCTTCTCGCGTCATCAAGCAGAGCGAAATCGATATCTGTGCTGAGAACGGCGTTGAATTTGTTGAAATTCCGGTTGCCTTTGACGGTCTGGCCGTTGTCACCCATAAGGACAATACTTTCGCTCAGTGTCTTTCGGTCGAACAACTCAACTATATCTGGAACGCTGATGCTGAAGGCGAAGTGACCAACTGGTCCCAAGTAAAAGACGCTGATTTCCCCAGCGAGGACTTCGCTCTGTTTGCCCCTGGCGTTGACTCCGGCACCTTTGACTACTTTGTCGAAGCGATCCTAGATGAAGACGATATCCGCGCTGACTTTACCCCCAGCGAAGATGACAACGTCATTGTGACGGGTGTTGCGGGCAGCCCCGGCGGCTTGGGCTTCTTCGGTCTGGCTTTCTACGAAGAGAACAGTGACATTCTCAACTTAGTCGCGATCGATAATGGCAGCGGCTGCATCGCGCCCTCCGAAGAAACGGTGGCTAACGGCACCTACAATCCTTTAGCCCGTCCTCTGTTCATTTACGTCAACACTGAATCTGCCGACGAGTCTCAGGTAGAAGCTTTTGTCGATTTCTACCTCGAAAATGCAGCCGATCTGGCCTCTAGCGTTGGCTACATTGGTTTGCCCGAGGATGCTTATGCATCAATTACCAAACACTGGGAAGCTCGCGGTATTGGAAGCAACTTCCAAGACGTCGAGCCCGGCACTCCCATTGACGAACTGTTCGGCGAGCAATAATTCTCTTTCCCCTTACTAGTCGATTGGCTAGAGTTGCTGCCTGTCTTGCTGATGCAGGACGGGCAGCTTTTTGATGGGCGATGCTTGTGGTTTGCTGTCGCGATCTGCTAGGACATTAGCGATGTCCCGCGATCGCCAACCATGCCACTGATTAAAGTTCAGACCTCCGTCAGCGATACCTCCAGTACAGATCTAGAGACCCTCTTGAAGTCTCTCTCTGCCGATCTGGCCCAGCACTTAGGAAAATCAGAAGCCTATATTATGACGGCATTCGAGCCCAATACCTCCATGACATTTGCGGGCACCGCCGATCCGGCTTGCTATGTGGAAATTAAGAGTGTAGGGACGATGGGCAGTGCTAAAACCAGCGCCATGAGTGCGGCGTTTTGCGAGCAGTTGAGCGATGCGCTGGGCGTACCCAAAAATCGCATCTATATCGAGTTTGCCGATGCTGAAGGAGCCATGTGGGGGTGGAACGGCAGGACGTTTGGATAGGCTCGAACGGGAATCAATGGCCAGCCTGGATGGGAGTCGCGAGAGTTCGGCAGATTGGGTGGCAATTGCCGCTCAGTTTGCAGGCTCTGACAGCGTCATAGACGTTTGCCCGCTAGGCAGCGGCCTCATCAACGATACATTTTTGGCGACCCTTGCGGGAACTGCAGGTCGTCGCTTTGTCTTACAGCGCCTCAATCGCCACGTCTTTCGCCAACCGGAGTTGGTGATGCAAAATTTGCGGGTGTTTTCAGCTCATGCCCGCCAGCGATTGCCAGATTTAGGTTTGGAACTGGGACGGCGGTGGGAGGTGCCGCAGGTGTTGGCGGCAAAAAACGATCGCGACTATTACATCGATGAATTCGGGTCGTTTTGGCGAGCCATTAGCTATATCGACTCTTCTGCAACCATTGGCAAACTCGAAACGGTTGCCCAAGCCCGAGAGGTGGGCTGTGCCCTCGGTATCTTTCATACCTTATCGAGCGATCTAGACTGCGATCGCCTTGCAGACACGCTCGAGGGTTTTCACATCGCGCCCGCTTATTTGCGACAGTTTGACGAGGTTTTAGAGGGTTGCGAGCTGCCTCATTCTAGCGCAGTGAAATACTGCTTGAAGTTTGTAGGCGATCGCCGCGATTGGGTCTCGGTCTTAGAAGATGCCAAAGCGGCTGGGGTACTGCGCTTGCAAACCATTCACGGAGATCCAAAAGTCAACAATATTTTGCTGGATGCCCAAACGGGACAAGCCATTAGCCTGATTGATTTGGATACCGTCAAGCCCGGTTTGGTTCATTACGACCTGGGAGATTGTTTGCGCTCGGGCTGCAAGCGTTCGGATAGCAGCAGGCGAGAGTTCGGGCGGGTGAGGTTCGATCTCGACCTGTGTCGGGGAATTTTGCAGGGCTATTTTGCACGGGCGAGAGCGATTTGGACGGAAGCCGATCGCGATTACCTATTCGATGCCATTCGACTGATTCCCTTTGAGCTGGGGCTGAGGTATATTGCCGATTATTTAGCCGGCAACATTTACTTCAAGATCGGCCATCCCGAGCAGAATTTGGTGCGGGCACGGATGCAGTTCAAATTAGTGGAGAGTATCGAGCGGGGGGAAGGGGAGATTCGAGCCGCGATCGAGCAGATATAGGCTGAGGGGCAGTCGTCACTGCATCAAAAGGCTAAAGCCCCAGACCTTTGTCAGATCGGGGCCTCGGAGCTATTATCTTCTCTCAAAACAAGCTTAAAAAGGGCCAGCGTTGTCGCTTTGCTAGATGCTTTCAAAAGCTTTATGGCTCTGCCTAGCTAGCACAGGGATTCGCACAGGGGTTGGCACAGGGATTTGCGCAAGGGCTGGCGCAAGGATTCGCACAGGGATTCGCGCAAGGGTTGGCACAAGGATTGGCGCAGGGGTTGGCGCAAGGATTCGCACAGGGGTTGGCGCAAGGATTGACAGTGGTACTGGCACAAGGATTGGCGCAGGGGTTCACTTGGCTGACTCCACCGCAGGAAGCAACGCCTAGGCTTAGAGCGGCGGCGATACCAATTAAAGCAAGGTGTTGAATTTTCACAATAGATCTCCTGACTAGCAGTGCCAATTTCCACGTTAGGAAATGGCAGTTCAACCATCAACTATACACGGATTTACACTATCCCGATAGGTGGCATATTAACAAAATATTATGCCAGACACAACCTTACCCACTCCCCTTTCGTGTGGCCACAGTCTTGTTTTATAACAGGCACCGGCATAGAGCTGGACTCTGCTGTCGAGGCGATTCTCCTTTCAAGCTCGATGACAGGCTTGAAGGTACTTCAATCTTATAGAAACCTCAGATAGTTCTAAGGAGAAATACAGCATGAAACCCTTACTGCGCGAGAACGCAATTCCGCTCTCTTGCAGAATTGCGATCGCCAATATTCCGAGCTCTACGGTTGACTGTATGCCAATATTTATCGCAAAAAAATTAGAGACAGGAGTTCCGAGGCAGAGCTTACAGCATATTGACCGAGGAGCCCGTGCCGGGGAAGAAGAGCCAAGACATGAAAAAATTGGCAATAAAAATAGTCAGTAGGGCAGTCACAACTGCAGCCGTAGTGGAGCGTCCCACACCTTTAGCCCCGCCTGTAGTAGTCAACCCCCAACTACAACCAATAATGGCGATCGCAACTCCAAACACAAATGCCTTAATGACAGAAAAAATTAAGTCCGAACCCGCTAAAAAGTTTTGGGCGGAATTGAGAAAACTACTGGCCGTTAAGCCGTAACGACTGACACAAATCAACAATCCTCCCAAAATACCGGTAATGAGGGAAATAACCGTCAAAATCGGCACCATCAGGGCGCAGGCAATCACGCGGGGAACCACCAAATATTCCACCGGATTCGTGCGCAAGACCCGCAGGGCATCGATTTGTTCCGTCACCTCCATCGTGCCCAGTTCTGCCGCAAATGCCGACCCCACCCGACCGGCCACCACCACCGCAGTCAGCACAGGCGTCATCTCGCGAGCCAAGGCCAGCGCCAAGACCCCCCCGATCGCCGAAGAGGCCCCAAAGTTAATAAATTCCCGCGCCACCTGAATCGTAAACACGCCACTAATTACGAGTGCCGTAATCAGTACCACCAGCAAAGACTCGGTTCCCACCAGCGAAAGTTGCTCGACTGTATTGCGCCGATACAAACGCCCGTGAAAGAGGCGCAGCACCACCTGACCAGTCAGCAAAATACTTTCTAGAAATCTCGAGAACCAGTTCACTGTTGCTTTGCCAACATTCCTCAACCGGCCAACCACTATCAATCGTGACGGCTTCGCTAGCAGTCTACAGATAAGATCCACACAACGCTAGGCATGACTAGCTCGGCGATCGGCCGATCGCTGTGGGTTTCAGGGGAACGTTCGTGCCAAAACTGGGCTACATCTACCGACCCATCTCCCTACCCCCCTCCGATGCCGAGCGGCAGCAGTTGCTGAATGCGGGGGCGGAACAGGTGTGGGTGGATTTGGGCGATCGCCAGTATTACACCCGCGCGATCGAATACTTCTCTGGAACGGCAGAAGACTCCGCCTTACTCCTGTTGAGTGTGGCGGAGTTGGGGGATACGGTGACGCAAGTTGCTCAACAACTGCAAGCCTGGAGCGATCGCGCTGTGGAAGTGTGGGTAGTAGACAAAAATGGGGTGCAAACCTCCCGAGACGCAACTGCTGTTGAAACCTGGCTCGCTGGCCTGCCCCTGCAACTCAAGAGCCGCCAGATCTCGGCAGGACACGCCCTCAGTCGCCTGCAGCGCAAGCCACCCCCCGGACCCGCGCCGTTTGGCTATTGCCGACAGGGAGATGTCTACCAATTAGAGGGCGATCGCGCTGCAATCGTGCGGACCTTCTTCGACAATTTTTTGCTGTTTGGTTCCATTCGGGGAGCCGTTAAGTCTTTACAGGTGGAAAGAGGCGAGACTGTCTCCATCAGTACGGCTCGTCGCTGGCTGACATCGGCAGTCTATCGGGGGGATCTGACGTTTAAAGATGGCGTCACCTTGAGAGATACCCACCCAGCCCTGCTGTCGCGCGAAGAGGCTGCCCAGATCGATCGCTGGATGCGCCGCAACCGGCAAATCTCCCGCCGCTCCGCCAGTGCTCCCCGCGCGCTAGCGGGATTAGCGATCTGCCAAACCTGTCAGCAGCCCCTGCGAATTGTGCAAGCGACCCAGAAACAGCGGCAGAAAGTGTATCGATATCTGAGGTGCGATCGCTGTCGCTACAGCCACGACTACGACCGAGTCTTGCAGGCCACCGTGAAAATCGTCTGCCAGCAATTGCCCGCCAAAACGGCTAACTTCAGTCAAACGCCAGTGGCAGAGCTGAAAAAATGTATAGATTTGCAACTGAAAGCAAATGAAAGCATTCTTAACAGTTTCGATTCTAAAAATTCTGCGATCGCCCCCCTCGATCTCCGAGACCAACTGCAGCGCTACCGCCTCGAAGGGGAAAATGCCGCCCTCAACCAAACCCTCGAACAGCTCCCCCCAGAAAACCTAGCGGCGATCGCCCAGACCCTCTCCATCGAGTCCTTCTGGCTGGATTTAACCGAACCGGAGCAGCGGTCTTATCTGCGCGAGTTCATCAGGCAAATAGGTATTGATGCGGATATGAATTTAGACATACAGTTTTTCTTTTGATCTGATTTATTGTTTGGAGCCCAGATCGACCCTTTGAACGGGCGGGAGTTCGATTTAGCATTCAGTTGGCGAATGCGTCGAACAGCTTGTTGAGAACATCAATTCGACAACTGTCTGGCCCCCATCCCCTAGCCCCTTCCCCCCTCGCAAAGCATGGCGTCAGCCATAACTTTGAGCCCAGGAAAGACCAGCAAGCCTCCACAGCTGTTTCTCCCCTCTCCCTAGGGAGAGGGGCCGGGGGTGAGGGCCATGCAGAGCCTCGAACTCAGGTGTCGAGAGCTGCGATCGCATTCTTTTAAGCTCTGTGAAAGAGTCGGTAGGAGTTCAGCCCCAATCCTCCCCGATACCTCAAAATTGGTCTATTCAAGTTTGGCAAGGAGAACGATCTGTGAAACTGGCAGTCTACGGCAAAGGTGGCATCGGCAAATCCACCACGAGTTGCAACATTTCGGCAGCCCTCGCCAAACGGGGCAAAAAAGTTCTTCAAATTGGCTGCGATCCCAAACACGACAGCACCTTCACCCTGACGGGCTTTCTCATTCCCACCATCATCGACACCCTCGAAGAGAAGGACTACCACTACGAAGACGTCTGGCCCGAAGACGTTATTTACGAAGGCTATGGCGGCGTCCATTGCGTTGAAGCAGGCGGCCCCCCTGCCGGTGCCGGGTGCGGCGGCTACGTGGTCGGCGAGACCGTCAAGCTGCTGCGGGAACTCAATGCCTTTGACGAATACGATGTCATCCTATTTGACGTCTTGGGTGACGTGGTTTGTGGCGGTTTTGCTGCCCCTCTGAACTATGCCGATTACTGCACGATCGTCACCGATAACGGCTTCGATGCCCTGTTTGCAGCCAACCGCATTGCGGCCTCCGTGCGCGAAAAAGCCCGCACCCACTCCCTCAGACTCGCCGGACTGATTGGCAACCGCACCTCTAAGCGCGACCTCATCGACACTTACATCTCCCGCGTTCCTATGCCCGTCCTAGAAGTGTTGCCCCTGATCGAAGACATTCGCGTCTCCCGCGTCAAAGGCAAAACCATCTTCGAGCTGGCTGAAAGCGATCCCAGCCTAGAGGCCGTCTGCCAGCACTACCTCAACATCGCCGATCACCTATTGGCCCAACCGGAAGGCATCGTCCCCGACGAAGCCCCCGATCGCGATCTGTTCACCCTTCTCTCCGACTCCTACAACACCGTCGCTACGGGTGCTGCCGCTCTGGTTTAACGGCGTTTTTCAAATCCCAATCGTCACCTGAAGCTTTAAGGATTCTGCTCTGTCATGACTGCTTCCACAGCTCCCAATTCCCTCAATTTCGAATGCGAAACGGGCAATTATCACACCTTCTGTCCCATTAGCTGCGTTGCTTGGCTCTATCAAAAGATCGAAGACAGCTTTTTCCTCGTCATCGGCACTAAAACCTGCGGCTATTTTTTGCAGAACGCGATGGGGGTGATGATTTTTGCCGAGCCCCGCTACGCTATGGCAGAGCTGGAAGAGGGGGATATCAGCGCCAAATTAAATGACTACGAAGAGCTGAAGCGATTGTGTTTGGATATCAAGCGCGATCGCAATCCCTCCGTGATTGTCTGGATTGGCACCTGCACCACCGAAATCATCAAGATGGATCTGGAAGGCATTGCCCCCAAACTGGAAGCTGAAATCGGCATTCCGATTGTGGTGGCCCGCGCCAACGGTCTCGATTACGCCTTCACCCAAGGGGAAGATACAGTATTGGCGGCAATGGCAGCCCGCTGCCCCAGCGAAGCCCCTGCCAGCGAAGCCCCCGAAGAGCGCGGCGGCCTATCCAGCTTGCTCAACCTCGGCAAAAAGTCTCAGGTCGACAGCAGCGAGAGCGAGTTCAAACAGCACGCACCTCTGGTCATTTTCGGGTCTGTCACCGATTCTGTCGTGTCCCAAATCTCGCTAGAGCTGAAAAAACAGGGCATTAAAGTGTCTGGCTGGCTGCCCGCCAGTCGATTTGGCGAACTGCCCGCGTTAACCCCCGATACCCATGTTGTCGGCATCAATCCCTTCCTGAGTCGAACGGCATCCTATTTGGCCCGTCGGCGCAAATGCAAGCTGATTAATGCCCCATTCCCGATTGGCCCCGACGGTACCCGCATGTGGGTCGAGGCCATTTGCCAGTCGCTGGGCGTGGAACCGCAAGGACTAGACGAGCGCGAGGCTGAAATCTGGAACCATCCGCAGGTACAGGAGTACGTCAGCCTGCTCAAAGGCAAGTCTGTCTTCTTTATGGGGGATAACTTGCTAGAGGTGTCGATGGCTCGCTTCTTGGTGCGCTGCGGAGCCACCATCCAAGAAATTGGCATTCCTTACATGGACAAGCGCTATCAAAAATCGGAGTTGGAAGCACTGGAGCGGGCTTGCGAAGAAATGGGGGTGCCCAAACCCAACATTGTGGAAAAACCCGATAACTACAATCAACTGCAGCGCATCAAGCAAGACAAGCCCGATTTAGTCATCACCGGCATGGCCCATGCAAATCCGCTCGAAGCTCGCGGCATTACCACCAAATGGTCTGTAGAGTTTACGTTTGCCCAAATCCACGGCTTCTCAAATGTCAAAGAAATGCTGGAAACTCTGACGCGACCGATCCGTCGCAATGCCAGTTTGGACCAATTGGGTTGGACCTCAATGGTGAAGGAAGAGGTTGCGCGGGTTTAGCAACCGTCTCTCCGCTCGATCGTTCTCTCATTCTTTACGTTGCTTGCGGCCCCGCCTTGGGGCTGCTTTTTTTAGCCGCGACGCGATCGCCCCCGCTGCGATCGCCCCGACACCCCAAAAATTCTTTCACCCCTATCGCAAGTCAAGTGTTAGCATAGTTTGTGCATTAAATTCGTAACCCGACGAGACCCATGGCATTGCTGCAAGAGCGCAAACAAGAACTTATCTCTGAATATCAGGTACACGAGACTGACACTGGGTCTCCCGAGGTGCAAGTGGCCCTGCTCACCGATCGCATCAACTCCCTCACCACCCACCTGCAAGCCAATCCCAAAGACTACGCCTCCCGTCGCGGCCTGATGACCATCATCGGCAAGCGCAAGCGCCTGTTGGGCTATATCCAAGCTGAGTCTCCCGAGCGCTATTTCGAAATCACCAAGCGTCTCAACATTCGGGTCAAAAAGTAGATTATGGCTTCCCGCAAGTCTTCGAAACCGCCGTCTGACCCCAACCCCTCTCCGAAGGGGTTCAAGTTTGGAACGGGCGATCGGTCTGGCCTGAAAAATCAGTCTGGCTCTAAGAATCAGTCTGGCTCTAAATCAGCCAAAACTCGCCGGTCTAAAGTGGCTAAGCAGGCGGCGGGAGGCGATCGTAGGAGAAATCAGAAGACCCGAGCGGCCCGCAGCCAATCTTCGACCGAAGCCTCCAACTACATTCCCCCCGAGGTGAGTCAACGCATGGTGCGCCGCGTCGCCTGGATGGCGGGCGTGCCCAGCGCGCTGGGCCTCTCGGCCTTTTTTATCAATTACTACCTGCTGGTCGAGCATATTTTGGAGCTGCCGAGCTGGTTCACCTTTGTCGAAACGCTTTCCTTATTTGGCATTGGCTTTGTCGGAATCACCTACGGTGTCCTCTCTGCCTCTTGGGAGCCCGAGCGGGCAGGCTCTTGGCTCGGCTTTGAAGAATTTCGGCTTAATGTGGTGCTTCTCTTTCAGCAGTGGCGAGAATACAGACAGGCCCAACGCCAAGCCAGTACTGAAGGAGAGTAGGCATGATTGTTGTCATGAAAACTGGGGCTCCGACGGATGTTATCGAGGAGCTCGCGACTGAGTTTGAGGGTTGGGGGCTAACGCCCGAGAAAATTGTCGGCACCCATAAAATTGTGATCGGTTTAGTGGGCGATACGGCCAGTTTGGACGAAGCCCGCATTCAAGAGTTGAGCCCCTTTATCGAGCAGGTTCTGCGGGTCGAAAAACCCTATAAGCGGGCTAGTTTAGAGTTTCACAACGGCGAATCGACCACGGTTACGGTCGCAACCCCTAACGGCCCCGTTCATTTTGGCCGCAGCCACCCACTGGTGGTGATGGCAGGGCCTTGTTCGGTGGAAAATGAAGCGATGATTGTGGCCACTGCCAAGAGTGTCGGGGCTTCTGGGGCAAAGCTATTGCGGGGAGGAGCTTACAAGCCCCGCACATCTCCCTATTCGTTTCAAGGGCACGGCGAAAGTGCTTTAGAGCTTTTGGAGGCAGCTCGCGCAGCCTCTGGCCTGGGCATTATCACCGAGGTGATGGATACTGCCGATATCGATCGCATTGCTGCTGTGGCCGACATCCTGCAAGTGGGCGCTCGCAATATGCAAAACTTTGCCCTGCTCAAGCAGGTGGGCCAACAGTCTAAGCCCGTGATGGTGAAGCGGGGACCGTCTGCAACCATTGACGAATGGCTGATGGCTGCCGAATACGTGTTGGCGGCGGGCAATCCCAATGTGATTTTGTGCGAACGGGGCATTCGCACCTTTGACAGCAAATACACCCGCAATACCTTAGACCTCTCGGCGGTTCCAGTCTTGCAATCGCTAACCCACTTACCCATTGTCATCGACCCCAGCCACGGTACGGGCAAGTCGCAGTTTGTGCCTGCTACGAGCAAGGCGGCGGTAGCTCTGAATGTAGATTCGCTCATGATCGAGGTGCATCCCGATCCCAGTAAAGCGCTGTCGGATGGGCCGCAATCGCTGACCTTTTCAGCTTTTTCCACGCTGATGGACGAGCTCGAGCCTGTGGCCCGCATCGTCGGTCGCGACTACGCCTAAAGAGTCGGTGGGCTCGCAGACAAATTGAGGAACGGTCCGCAATCCGATTGTCGGATGAGCTAGCGCGATAAAATGATTGCAATGCTGTCGCGGTAGGGCAGGCAAAATGGGCTTGACGCTGGCGAAGTGGTCTCTGACGGACTACCACCGCACGATCGAGGCGGGCGTGTTAGCCGGACGCAAAGTCGAACTCATTGGCGGAGACATTGTTGAAATGGCCCCAGAAGGCCCCCTCCACCGCTACACGAATGCCTCAGTTTTGGATTACTTGAAACAACTTTTAGGCGATCGCGCCCAGGTGCTTCCCCCCGGCCCGATCGAGTTATCCGCCGATGGGTCGGAGCCCGAACCGGATGTGGCGGTAGTGGCCCCGCTGGGGACGATTTATATGGAGAGATTGCCGCGATCGGAGGATTTTTATTGGGTGGTTGAAGTGTCGAAAACTACGGTTGCCCTTGATTTGGGCCGGAAGGCCGAGATGTATGCCAGGAATAGTATCGGAGAGTATTGGGTTTTGGATGTAGAACAGCGGCAGTTGTGGATTCACCGCGAGCCCGTCGATGGGGATTACACTTCAAAGGTGATGCAGCAATGCGGCACGGTTTCTCCGCTGGCCTTCCCCGAGATTGAGATTTCGGTTGAGAGACTGTTTGTCGGCAAGGATGTCTGAGAGTGCAAGCGAAACTGGCTACTGCCCATCTCTACATGGAACTGCGTGCATAAAGGCTCGAGCATGCGATCGCCTCCGCCTTGACTCCACTCAAACCGCGACAGTTGCACTCGAGAGACCAGCCTGTTCTTTTGCAATCCGGCGAGCCCAAGCATCTACCTCCAAAATATCGTCTAGGCTGGGCTGAGCGATGGTGTTGTGGCGATCGCACACTGCTTCGAGCAAGCGAGCGATATCTAAATAGCCAATTTGCTCGTTCAGGAACAGGGCCACCGCCGCTTCATTGGCCGCATTCAAGACTGCAGGCATCGTGCCCCCAGCCCGTCCGGCAGCATAGGCCAACTTCATGCAGGGATATTTGCGGTGGTCGGGGGCCTTGAAAGTGAGAGAGGCGACTTCCACCAGATCCAGCGGTTTCCAGTCGGTGTAGATGCGTTCCGGCCAGCTAATGCCGTAGAGGATAGGTAGGTGCATGTCGGGCCAGCCCAACTGCGCAATGACTGACGTATCCTGCAGCTCGATGAGAGAGTGAATGATGCTTTGGGGATGCACCACAATATCGATGTTGTCGTAGTCGAGGCCGCCAAATAACCAGTGGGCTTCAATCACCTCTAACCCTTTATTCATCAGGGTGGCGGAATCGATCGTAATCTTGCGTCCCATGACCCAGTTGGGATGTTTGAGGGCATCCGCCAAGGTCACAGAAGACAGCTTATCAATGGGCAGATCGCGGAAAGCGCCGCCGGAGGCCGTCAAGATAATGCGCCGCAAGCCCCCTGCGGGAACCCCCTGCAAGCATTGAAAAATCGCTGAATGCTCGGAATCGACGGGAACCAGATTAATGCCGTACTTTTTCACCTCTGGCAGAACGACCGGACCGCCTGCCACGAGGGTTTCTTTATTGGCCAGAGCGATATCTTTGCCAGCGGCGATCGCCGACAGCGTGGGTAACAACCCCGCACATCCCACGATGCCGGTCACCACTAAGTTGGCATCGCCGTAGGCCGCAACCTCGCACACACCTTCACTGCCTGCCAGCAAGCGCGGCGAAGGATCGCAGCCAGCGATCGCGTCTTTTAGTTCCCCCAACTTATCGGGATTGGAAATGGCCACAATTTCGGGTTTGAATTGCCGGACTTGCTCGGCTAATCGGGCGATGTTGTTGTGGGCACTCAAGCCAACAATGCGGAAGCGATCGGGGTATTGGGCCACCAAGTCGAGGGTTTGGGTGCCAATCGAACCGGTCGAACCGAGAAGAGTAATCGCTTTCATAAAATCTAGCAGGGGGCAAACCACCCACACTTTACACCAGACTTTACGGTTTCTTTCGACTGTAGAGTTGTAGCGGCAGTATTCTGCAACAATCCTGCCAGGGAAATGCTCTGTCAGTGGGGTAGGTTTGGCTAAAACAGGAGCAAGCGGCAGGCCCAAAACAGGGGAACGCCCGCTAAAATCGCCCAATCGAATCTTTGCATTTTCAGTACGTGCCACTGAACCGCAAGCTCCGGTCCGAGATAGCCTCGCACTTGCATGGCCGAGGCGGTTTGTTCTGCCCGAATCAACAGATTTTGCAGCACCCTTTCCACCAAAGAGAGGGCCAATTTTACGCCCCCCTTTAAGCCCAATCCCTGCCAGTGAATGTCGCGGGTGCGCACGGCCCGAGCGATGTTTTGCACTTCTTCTAGCACCAGAGGCAAAAACCGCAGGGCTAAGGTCAGAGTTAAGACAATTTCGGCTACCGGCACTTTGAGGGGGCGCAGAGGCGCGCAGAAAAAGGCGATCGCCTCGGTGATTTCTTCAGGGGCAGTGGCGAGTAAAAATAGGGACGTACTGTAGAGCAGCGTGAAAATGAGGGTGGCGAGGCGAATAGCGATCGCCAGCGATCGCCGCGAGATCCGCAGTTCTCGTCCCAGCACTGGCGGTATCGTCAGCAGCTCGTAGCGGTAGCGGGTCGGTTGTGGCAATTGCTCCCAATCCACGACTCGCAGGCGCTCTATCTCTGCAGGCGCGGTTGCGGCTGTGTCGCTCGGATCGGCGGTGACTGCGGACTCCGCTAAGGGCAAGAGCAGTCCGTAAGCCATTTCGGCAGCGGGCCGCACTGGCTCGGAACGAACGCCTAACGCCTCGGGAGCAAAGGCGGTGAGGAGAGTGGCGAAGAGGGCGATGGCTAAAGCGATGCCCAACTGACCTCGCCAGACGCGCCAGGGCAATTGCGACCCCCAGGTGAGCAGAACGAGAAAGGCCACCACCGCTAACCGCCACCAGCCATCGGCCAAGATGGGACTGAGTAAAATACTGACAAGCCAAACAAATTTAACGCGGGGATCGAGACGGTGCAGCCACGTGACGGGCGATTCCAGATAGGTGCCTAACGGGACGTTGCGCAGGAGATCGACCATCGCTGGGGCATTACCGGGTAGCAGGACTCATGTTTACCGTAACAAGGGGTTGGCGGGCAGGCACGCGGTTGGCATCATCCCAGTCCTTGCTGTTCAAATCAATTTTGCTGCGAGATTGCTTGAATAGAGCGAGCATTGCTGTCAGCGATTTGGCGCAATTCAGCCAATTCCTGCCGGACAAGCTCAAATTCTCGTTGGTTAGCTTCTTCGTGCTCTTTTTGCAATTGTGCGATTTGGCCAATCAGGTTGGAAGTTGCCGTTTGCCTTTCAGTCAGTTGCACCAATAGATTGCCAACCATTTCAAACGCAGCTTGTGTTTCTGGGTTCATCTCAGACTCCCCTCCATTTCCCCATCTCTTCTCTACCGCCATCCTAGTCCCTGCACTCGGATGAACGAGCCGACAGGATGTCTTGCAAGGCAAGCTTTGGATTAATCTTGCTGCGAGATTGCTTGAATAGAGCGAGCATTGCTGTCAGCGATTTGGCGCAATTCAGCCAATTCCTGCCTAACAAGCCCAAATTCCTGCCGGACAAGCTCAAATTCTCGTTGGTTAGCTTCTTCGTGCTCTTTTTGTAATTGTGCGACTTGGCCAATCAGGGTGGAAGTTGCTGTTTGCCTTTCAGTCAGTTGTACTAGGAGCTTGCCAACTGTATCAAACGCAGCTTCGGTTTCTGGACTCATCTCGGGCTCTCCTCCAGCTCTCTAGTGCTTCTCTGCAGTTATCCTAGCCCCTCCAACCAGATTACTGAGCTGACAGGATGTCTTGAAAGGCAAAATCTGGATCGGCCAAAACGAAGACTGTGGTTGGCAATTGCGCAGCGCGTTCCTCTAGCTCGGTATACCGTTCGGCAAACGACTCGTCTGGCTGGGCCATGCCCAAAAAGACCAGGTCTGCATGGCGCGAAGTCTCAGCCAAAATTGTGTCGAACGATCGCCCTTCGGCCACCACCACCTGCGATCGCGCCCTGCTCACCCGCAACTGTCGAATCAAGTCGGCCAAATTGGCCGCTGCCGATTGAGCTGCATTTTCATCTGCAACCACTAGGTTGAGGCAAATCTCGGCGTTGCGCCAAGCCACGTCGTTGCGCAAGAGATCCGCCAGCAATAGCATCAGAGCGCCATTGCCCTGCAAGCCCCGCCACCACACGTCGATTTTCTGGCGGCGGCCAAAACCGCGCGCTTCATTTTCCCGCAACACCACAACGCTTCGCCCCGCCCAATGAATATCGGCGATCGTTTGACAATAGCGCTCGCGGCGATCGGGCTCTCCATTGGCCCCCAGCACCACCGTGTTGGGCACCAGCGGACCGATACCGTAGGCTTCCACCAGTTGCAGCGCTCCATCCAAGGGATCGGGAGCGGCAATCACCCGCACCAGTGCTTGCACCCCCCGCTTCTCCAAATAATCCCGGATAGTACTTTCCATATTGGTTTTTTGGGCCGCATCCCGCGACCCACTCGGCAAAATGCTGGCGATCGTAATGAAGCCGCGATTGTGGACCAACGCATCGGCAAACTCCACCAGCGCCCATCTTTTTTTAGGTGTGCCGGTCAAGGCCAAGATATTGGGGCGCCAACTGCGGGGATCTTCGGCAGCAGGGTCGAGCTGGAAAATGCCTTCCCGCAGCAGTGCCAGCCGCAAGCCATTGCGAGCATCTCCCCAGGTGGCGATGAGCGATCGCTGCTGCAGCCAAAAGTAAATGACCAGAACGATCGTTGCGGCCACCACGGTAGCTGCCGGATCGATCGCCAGCATCACGATAATGCAGCCCACTGCCCCCAACAGTGACAGCCACCAGGCCACCGGAAATGTGGGCCGAAAGGACGGGCTTTGGACAAACCCTTCAATCCCGGCAGCCACGTTGAGGACGAGGTAGGTGGTGAGAAAAAACATTGTCAGTACGGGGGCGATCGCATTCAAATCCCCAATACTCACCGCAGCTAGGGCCACCCCCAGTGTCACCATCGTGCCGATGCGAGGTTCGTCGTTCGGGCCACTGCCCGTCCCCAAGATCCGCATCCAGCGAGGCAATACGCCATCGCGGGCCAGCGCCTGCAATACCCTCGGTGCGCCCAACAGGCTACCGATCGCACTGGACAGGGTCGCCCCCCAAACCCCCAGTAAAATGGCCGGTCCCCATGCCGCAATCCGGCGCATCACCAACGAATCGGCAATGAGCGTCGCTGTGTCTACCCGCGCAGCCAAAACAATCGGCACAATCAGGTAGATAACGTATCCCGTAGCCACTGCAGCGAGGGTTCCGAGCGGGATGGCACGGCTGGGGTCTTTCAGATCGCCAGACAAATTAATCCCTGCCATAATGCCGGTGACGGCGGGAAAGAACACGGCAAACACGCGCCAAAACGAGGTTGTCTCCGTCACTCCCACAGCCACAGCACTCGTCGTTTCAGTAGGGTCGAGGGGATGGCCGAATACCAGCAAGATTAGGGAAAGGGCGATCGCTGCCATAATCGCGTACTGTGCTTTAATGGCAGCTTCGGCAGAGGTGAGGGCCAAGACTGCAACTGCTAGGGTTGTTACGAGGGCAACGAGGGTCAAATTGAGATTGCCAAACGAGAGGGTCACACTTTCGGCAAAGCCAATGGTATAGAGGGCCACCGACAGTGCTTGGGCGAAATAAAGGGGAATTCCCACAGCTCCGCCGGTCTCGATGCCGAGGGCGCGACTGACCATGTAGTAAGCACCGCCGACGCGCACCACGCGATCGGTGGCGATCGCGCAGACGGAGAGGGAGGTCAAAAACGTAATCGAGGTGGACAGTGTGACGATGACCAAAGTGCCGAGCAGCCCCACGTTACCCACGACCCAGCCGAAGCGCAGATACATGATCACGCCCAGAATGGTGAGGATAGAGGGGGTGTAAACGCCACCAAATGCGCCTAAACCAGCGGTGGTGGCAGTGTCGCTGCTTGCAGGGCTGGCGGAGGGCGATCGCCACCGAGGGAGCGGAAATTTCATGAACTGTTCGAAGGATAGGCGCAACGATCTTACGCACTGACTGCCAGAACTTCCAGTTTTCGACCCCTTTTAGACCTGAGTTCGATCGCGATCCTCCACGAGCATTACAGGCAATGGGCTGGTTTCGAGCACGGCTTGAGAGACTGACCCCAACAGAATGCGATCGCGGTGCCCCCGACGGCCCATGACGATATTGGTGGCCTGACAGTCGCGGGCCACCTGCACGATGGTTTCGGGAATGCTGCCCTCGATCGCGATCCAGCGGTAGCGGATATCGGCCAACAGTGGGCTGGCGAGTGAATGGAGGGATTGCAGTTGTTCGCGGTTATCTGTGACGCAGACGTGCAGTAGGATGGCGTCTCCATCGGTGCGGCGAGCAAAGTTAGCGGCTTCCAGTAAGACGGATGTCGCCAGCGCTGAGGTATCCACGGCTGCCAGCACCCGCGTCCGCTCCGAGAGCGCGACTTTGGCGGGATCTACTGTCCCTCGCTGCAGCAATTTGGGGGCAAAAAATGGGATTGCCCAGGCCCCCAGCGGTGCAGTGACGAGGATGGAGAGAGCTGCGATCGCCAAAATCGTCTCGCCCCCCGCCAGCCCCTGCGACAGGGGCACTGCCCCAATGGCCGCTTGCACTGTCGCTTTGGCCGAATTCCCCGGCAGTAAATACAGCCGCTCCCGCCACGTCCAGTCGCTGCCGACAGTGGAGAGATACCATCCCGCCGTTCGCCCGAGCAACAGGCCAACTGTCAAGACTGCGAGTCCCGATAAGAGGCGATCGCCCAACACCGCCAGATCGAGACTGGCTCCCAGCAGCACAAACAGAGCGATTTCGGCCACCACCCAGAGGCCGTTAAAGCCCGCACGCAATCGCCGTGCCAGCGGTGCATCCAATTCAATCAGGAAAAATCCCATCGACATCGCCGCCAAATAGCCGGAGAAGTAGGGCCATCTTTGAGCCAGTAACACCAACAGCAGCGAGATTCCCGCTGCCACTAGCAGATCCTGAGTAGCGTTCTGAGTCCATCGCTGCTGGGCCAACAGTCGGACTAACCCCCAGGCCACCCCGTATCCGATCGCAACTCCCAACCCCACCTGCAGGAGGACTTGCAGCGGTAACAGTTGGGCAGCGTTGAGGGACCAACCTCCCGGCAGAGCGAGTTGTGGGATGCTTCCTTGGGTCAGTAGGTTGAGCAGAAGACTGAAAACTAAGAGGAGTAGGGCATCGGAGAGGGCACTCCCCGTTAAAATTGCATCGGCGATTCCTTTGGTTACCCCCCAGCCAGTGCTTTTGAGACGCAACATCCCCGGCACGATCACGGCAGGCGACTCAGCCCCAACAATGCAGCCCAACAGCAGTCCTGTGGGCCAATCGAAACCCAGCAAGCGGGTGGAAATGGCTGCAATAGCGATCGCTTCGCAGGCTCCTGGCAAAACCCCCAGTCTCAAGGCTACCGTCCCCTGCTGGGCGAGTTTACTGCGATCGAGCCCCAATCCCGCCCGCATCAGCACAATCGTGACTGCGAGGGTGCGGGGCGCAGCGGCTTGCTCCAACACCTCTGGGGCGATCGCCTGTCCCCAGCCCAAGGCCAGCCCAACAAGAATAGCTCCCAGTAATGGGGGAGCTCCCAGACGTCGGGCAAGCTGTCCGGCGATGAATCCCCCCAGCAAAATCCACAACCAACTGGTCAATAGGGGCGACATACTTTCCCACCCGAGGTGTTTGGAACTGATGTCGGTTTATTGTAGCGATTGGGAGAAACCCCTTCTGCAGTCTCGCAGGATCGTCGGAAGATGGGGTGCGCGCGGCGATCGCCTATTTGGCATCAGCAGACAGACACTCGACTCGGTAGGTCGCCTTTGCATCCGGGCCAAACGAGATCTCGTCGCCCTCGTGCAGCTCGTGGGCACTGACTTTCAGGCCGTTGACCGTCAAACCATTCGTGCTCGGCTTCCCCTCTAGATCTCCATCTAGAAGGCGGTAGAAATACTCTCCTTCTCGTTCGGCGGGCACCCTCAGGAGCAAAGCGTGATAGCGAGAAGCAAATTGAGAGTTTAAACAAATATCGTTAGCAATATCGCGCCCAATAAAATACTTCGGGGCTCCGAGCGCGTGGTCGCGCAAGCCGTCGCAGTCTTCTACCGACAAGATATGTCGGCAGGATTGGGGAGTAAAGGACTCGTTTCGATCGGCCATGCTGGAGATCGGTGCAACTCTGATGCTGGATTCACGTACTAACACAAATGAACCAAATTTAACGACAGGATGCCAAGTGCATTGAGACGCGGGTTAAAATGCCCGAAGGAATTTTCCTATTCAGAAAGATACCCATAAGGCCGACTTTGCGTAGCGTTGCCACTCATAGCAAGTAGAGACAGCAAATTTTCACTTATTATGACACGAGTTTGCTGGCTAGAAGTTACGTAGATTTCAGTGAAGTTAGTATCGGGGTTTCTGAAAAGATTCAGGGATTCCGTAGGATCTCACAGGCTTCGCGCGCACGCGAGTCGGGCAAAATTGGGTATTCTTTTCGGGTCGCCGATGCAGCTCGCTCGATCGTGAGGTCGGTTTGACAGGGCGATCGCCCCTGTGTAGGCCCAGAATTGTCAGTGCTAGGATCGCAACTGCAAAATCGTCTATCGTAAAATCATCTGTCGCTAAACCGCCCTGTCGCACTGCCATTGTTATTATGCCGGTTGAAGCTCCTGTCAAACCCCAGTCTGCCCCCAGTCGAAACCTAGACCGATCGAGGGAACGGTACCCCAACTATAAAGTGATCGTATTGGATGACGATTTCAATACGATCCAGCACGTCCAAAAATGTCTGCTGAAATATATTCCTAATATGAATCCAACTCTGGCCTACGAGTTGACAATGCAAGTCCATCACCAGGGGCAAGCAATTGTTTGGGTGGGGCCTCAAGAGCCTGCAGAGTTATATCATACACAACTCAAACGAGAAGGATTGACCATGGCTCCCCTCGAACCCGCAAATTAATTTGCCGTTCGGCTGAGCTTGGCTCTGTCGAGTTCGCCCTTCAGTCTGAGGTGCGATCGAGCTGAATTAGGAGATAGCTAATGGCCACAGGGAAAGAGAGCACGAGCAAAATCTGAGGCAATAGCTCCATCAGTCCCGCTAAAGCAGGCCCGAGGACAATGTAAGCAAAGAGTGCAATTGCGATCGCCCAAGTTCGAGAGAGAGTTGCAAAATTCATCACTATCCTTAGCTTGGATGCGAATGAGATGGATGAGAAACACCAGTCAAAAAATAGCCATTACTGAAATATCCAGCAATGGCTGCGAGATTTGGCATTAGGTTGGTTGAATTAGCTTCTATCAATAAGATTCCCGCAAGAGAAAGAAAATTACATCGCCGTTTCTCGACAAAGCGATCGCGCAAAACCTCAGCCTACTGGCAAGAATATTTGCTCATTCAATTGAGGCGATTGTAACTGTCCGACAATTCCTGTTCTTAGGGCCAGTTATCGATAGACCTCTCGGCGATCGCCGAGTCTAACCACCAGAACGAGCAATGCTTTGTCCTGGATATCGCAGATAATCCGACAATCCCCCACGCGGTAACGCCATAAACCTCCAAGTGCGCCGGTTAATGCTTTACCAGTGCTGCGAGGGTCTTCTCTCTCAGCAACGCGCTCATCCATATAATCGAGGATGCGTCTTGCCCTTTGCTTATCGAGCTTCCGCAGTTGTTTTTTGGCCGTGTCAGTGTACTCAATCGTCCAGGCCAAGGTCTTTCCTCACATTAGCCGCAGAATGAACCTGCTCTTGCCCCTTGCGGACGCGCTCTAGCACGTCAGCGGCGAGGTAGTAGTCTTCTAACTCCTCAAGTCCCTGCTCAATGAGTTGACGTAGGTAATAAGCCTTGGTGCGACCAGTCTGCTTGGCCAGGAGGTCGAGCCTCTGCTCGATTTCTGAGGAAAGGCGAATCGAAGTAGCTATGTCTCGCTCCAAATGAATACATGTATTCAGCATATCGCAAGAGTCTGTAGACACTCCAGGTAATTGGGTCCGAACAAGTGTTGCCGGTGATGATGTAGCGCAAGAGGTGACTAGCAAATCGATGCTAAGTTGCGGATACCAGACAACTGACTTTAGAAGAAATCACTGAGGCTTGCGGAAATGGGACTGCTCGTTGATGGCATTTGGCACGACCAATGGTACGACACCAAAAGCACGGGCGGACGCTTCGTGCGCAAAGCTTCCCAATTTCGCCATTGGGTTACCCCCGACGGCAGCCCCGGCCCCACAGGCAAAGGGGGATTTAAGGCGGAAGGCGATCGCTATCACCTCTATGTCTCCCATGCCTGCCCCTGGGCCCACCGCACGATGATTTTCAGAGCCCTCAAAGGCTTAGAAGACCTCATTTCCATTTCGGTGGTGAATTGGTATATGGCAGAAAAGGGCTGGACCTTCGACCCCGCCGACGGCGTCATTCCCGATTCCATCAACCAAGCCCAATACCTCCACCAGGTCTACACCAAAGCCGACCCCACCTACACCGGACGAGTCACCGTCCCCGTTCTGTGGGACACCCACACCCACACCATCGTCAACAACGAATCCTCCGAAATCATTCGCATGTTCAACAGTGCCTTCGACGGGCTGGGGGCCAAACCGGGAGACTATTATCCCGAGCCATTGCGCGCCGAAATCGACGCCCTCAACGATCGCATCTACGACACCGTCAACAACGGCGTCTACAAATCTGGATTCGCCACCACCCAAGCCGCCTACGAACAAGCGGTCAAACCCCTATTCGACACCCTCGATTGGCTAGAAGAACGCCTGGGCAAAACGCGGTACTTAACTGGCGATCGCCTCACAGAAGCCGATTGGCGCTTGTTCACCACCCTCGTGCGCTTCGATCCGGTATACGTGGGTCACTTCAAATGCAACATTCGCCGCATTGTGGATTATCTCAACCTGTGGGGCTACCTGCGGGACTTATACCAAACCCCCGGCGTTGCCGAAACCGTTCATTTCGACCACCTCAAGGGTCACTATTACGCCAGCCACGAGACCATCAACCCCACGCGCATCGTGCCCGTAGGACCGGAGATCGACTTTATGGCCCCCCACGATCGCCACCAGTTAGGTGGCTAACAAGAGCTGTCGCTTGGCCTCAAAGCGATGGGCATTCAACTTCTCCACCGTTGCGATCGCATCTTTGACCAAAAACTGGTTGCCGAATCGTACTAAGCGGCGGCGATCGCCCGCACACACCTCCGCCACCACCGGAATGCGACCGCGAGACTCGCGATCGCCTGCTTGCTCCCGCAAAATCTCGGCGAGCTGGTGCTGCACGGCAATATCGCTGGCGCGATCGGCCTCCAATTTCACCATCACCATCTGCACCTGTTCTAGCGGTTCGATGTCATTCACGATCAATTGTTTCCGGTCGTCCCGCTTATCCACTTTGCCCCACAGCATGACTCGCGTGTCGGGGATGAGGCGATCGTGAATGAGGGCATGGGTTTTGGGAAACACCACCGCTTCGCAGCTACCGGTCAGATCCTCCAGTTGAAGGATGGCCATGCGATCGCCCTTCTTGGTGGTAACGGGCTTGAGGTTGGCGATTAAGGCGATCGCGCTGATATCGATCTTGTCGCTATAGTCAGCCAAATCCCCCAAATTGATGGGGGCCAAAATGCGGGAAGGACGCTGCACGTCCTTGAGGGGATGGTCGGAAACGTAGAAGCCCAATAGCTCTTTTTCTAACCGCAGCCGTTCGTCTTGAGGGTAGTCCTGGGTATGAGGTGCCGTTGGAGCGTCGAAGCTATCGGAAGTTCCGCTATTATCAGTGCTGCCTCCCATCAAATCGAACAGGCTCGCCTGACCGATGGTCCGATCCTTGGCCCGACTGGAGGCCCAATCCAGCACCACATCGAGATCGGCAATGAGTTGTTTGCGGTTGTGGTTGAGTTTGTCGAATGCCCCCACGTGAATCAAGGCTTCTAAGGCTCGACGGTTGACGGCGCGGCCATCGACGCGATCGCACAAATCCGATAGAGACTGGTAAGGGCCATTATTTTCGCGCTCTTCTATCAGATTCTCGATCGCCCCTTGCCCAATATTTTTCACCCCGCCCAACCCAAACAGAATACTCTTTTCCAAAGGGGTGAAATCGAGACCGGAACGGTTGACATCCGGCGGTTCGATCTCGATGCCGAGGGACAGACAATAGGCGATATAGCGCTGCACCTTATCGCGATCGCCGCCAATGGAAGACAGCAGCGCTGCCATATATTCCACGGGGTAATTAGCCTTCAGATAAGCTGTTTGATAAGTGACAAATCCATAGGCTGTGGAGTGGGATTTGTTGAAACAATATTCGGCAAATACCAACATTTGCTCGAACAGTCCTTTAGCCACGGACCCGGGCACGCCGTTCCGGGCTGCCCCATCGAGAAACTTTTCCCGGTGTTTCTCCATTTCAGCCACCTTCTTCTTACCCATCGCCCGCCGCAACAGGTCCGCTTGCCCCAACGAGTAACCTGCCATATCTTGAGCGATCCGCATGATCTGCTCTTGGTATAGAATCGTGCCGTAGGTGTCGTGGAGGATGGGCTGCAGGATTTCGTGACCGTAGGTAATTTGTTTTCTGCCGTGCTTGCGATCGATAAATTCGGGAATCATGCCCGTATCTAACGGTCCCGGTCGGTACAGAGCCAACACTGACGAAATATCTTCCAAATTAGAAGGTTTGAGATCGCGTACTACCTGCTTCATACCAGAAGATTCCAATTGGAAAATCCCTTCTAATTCGCCTTTCTCTAATAATTTATAGGTGTTGAGATCGCCTTCTGGAATCAGATCGATATCTAACTTTTCACCTTTAGTCTTTTCGATCAAATCGACCGCTCGCTGAATCATAGTTAGGTTGCGCAGCCCCAAAAAGTCCATTTTCAGCAAACCGCAAGCTTCCACATCTTCCATGTAGTACTGCGTGATCACCGAGCCATCGTTGTTGCGCTGCAGCGGTACAATCTCATCCAGCGGCAGTTTAGAAATCACCACCCCCGCAGCGTGAACGCCAGAGGTTTTGTTCGTCCCCTCAATCCGCATGGCCATATCGAGCCACTTGGTCACCACGGGATCGTTGAGGTATTTCTCTCTAAATTCCGGTTCTGGCGTGTTCTCGCCAATCATTGTCTTCAGTTTGGCTGGTTTGCCCCGCGCGACGGGGATCATCTTCGCCATTTTGTCGGCGTCGCCGTAGGGAATATCCATCACGCGAGCCACGTCCTTCAGCACCGCCTTAGAGGTCATGCGGTTGAAGGTGATAATCTGGGCAACTTTGTCCTGACCGTATTTTTCGGTGACGTATTGAATCACTTCATCCCGCCGTTCGATGCAGAAATCCGTGTCGATATCGGGCATTGACTTGCGTTCGGGATTGAGGAAGCGCTCGAACAGCAGGCCGTATTTGACTGGGTCGATATTGGTGATGCGCATGGAATAGGCCACCAGCGAGCCCGCCGCCGAGCCCCGACCGGGGCCGACCGGTATATTCTGCTCGCGAGAAAAACGAATGAAGTCCCACACCACCAGGAAGTAGGCGGCAAAGCCTTTGTCCTGCATGATTTTGAGCTCTTTGCGCATGCGAGCGTCGTATTCTGCGGGGATGCGATCGCGGCTGGTTAGTTGAAGGCGATCGAGCAGCCCGTTCCAGGCCACGTCTTCGAAGTAGGTTTCTGGGGTGTGACCGGGGGGGACGGGGTAATCGGGCAGGTTGGTTTTGCCCAGGATGTCGTAGGCTTCGATTTTGTTGGCCACTTTGATGGTGTTGGCGATCGCCTCTTCGATAACGTCGTCGGTTAAGTGATCGCGACAGATCCGGCGCATTTCATCGCAGCTTTTGAGATATTCAGTACCGCTGTAGCGCAGGCGCTTGTCTTCGGTGACAGATTTGCCGGTTTGGATGCAGAGCAGGGCGTCGTGGGCTTCGACGTCGTTGCAGGAGATGAAGTGGGAGTCGTTGGTGAGGATGATTTCGATGTCGAGTTCGCGGGCGATTTTGACCAGTTCGACATTGACGAGCCGGTCTTCGCGGGAGCCGTGGTCTTGCAGTTCGATGTAGTAGTCTTCTCCAAATAGGTCTTGGTACCACTGGGCCACTTTGCGAGCGATTTCGGGGCGGCCCTGCATGATGGCTTGGGGCAGCTCGCCGCCGAGGCAGGCGGAGGTGACGATCAGTCCTTCGTGGTGTTTTTCGAGTAGTTCCTTATTAATACAGGGGCGTTGGAAGATGCCGCGTCCCTGCATGCCTTCGAGGTGGGAGATGGTGGTGAGTTTGACGAGGTTTTTATAGCCTTGGGTGTTTTTGGCCAGGACGACTTGGTGATAGCGGGGGTAGCGTTTTTTCTTGTCGGTGATGTCGCCGTTGATGACGTACATTTCGTTGCCGATGATGGGTTTAATCGGCTTGCCTCGGGTGAGTTTGAGCAGTTCGACGGCTCCGCACATGACGCCGTGGTCGGTGAGGGCGACAGCTGGCATGTTGAGTTCGATGGCGCGATCGACTAGGTCGGGGAGCTGGCTGGCTCCGTCGAGGAGGCTGTAGTCGCTGTGGATGTGCAGGCCGACGAAGGACATGGGCGATCGCTCTGGATGGTGGTTGTAGTCCTAGTTTGCCAGGTGTTTACGCTAATGAGGTGGGGTCTCCACAAGTTTTAGGAAAGCGGTATTGTAGAGGTCTTTAGTAGCACAGGTTTGTGGCGCTAGTAGAACGTGCAAGTGTGTCAATCACACAGAAAGAGGGTAACATTGAGTTGAGGGCTCAGCCCAGGGGTAGTTGTAGGACTGCCGCTCCTAACCGCTGTAAGCAGCGGTTTTTGAGTATTTAAGTATCGAAACAGTAATATTTAATTCCCAATCTTTCTATTTCTGACTCTTCAATTCTGTCATTGATGAGCAATCGATTCGATTTTAAGGATTGAAAAGCTCTGTTATTTGGTTCTCGCTTACCTCTTGCTAGCGGATAGAGGCAAAGGTCGGCAACTTGCAGCTCACTTCTTGTTTTTGGCAGCCCTTCGATGCCCCGCAGTAGCTGTGCGTATTCATTGCGATCGAGCGGAGAGTACTTATCAGAGGTGCTTGGATTGAACGGACTCCCTTTACTCCTCAACTCATTAAAGTATCCTTTGATTATTCGATCCTCCTTCTTCCCAATTTTCTCAAAATAGACCATTAGTTTTCCTCCTTCAGATGCAATGTATTTTGCAGCCCTCTCAACAACGATGCAGAAGGCTGAACGCATCATTTCCCATGTATTAGTTCCATATTGTGCTTCATATCTATTCAAATAACCTTGCCGATCTACAACGCAAGCTGTAAGAATAATCGGTAGACTCGTAATTACATTGGTTAGCTCGTCGAAGAATCGTTCTTGCTCTTCCTCAGAACACTTACCCAGCCAAGCAAATCCTCTCTTTCTGGCTCTAATTTCTGAACCATGTAATAGAGTCTCGCTCTTCATGTCCCAATTCGATTTGAAACAATCGAGGCGATCTCGAATCACCCTTTCATCCTGCCGTTTTACTAGAACCCCGCCAAAGCCAAAGTATGGGCAAGCATCTTTCCTATTGGGCTTTGGACTGCCTGTCTCATCTAGAAAAAGAGCGAACTCAGGATCCATTAGAATATTTAGCAGTATATTTATCGTCTCAAGCTTATCCCTAATCGAGCAAAGTAACATACGGCCAAGGTTGTCAGTCAAGCGGAGGTTTTGATAGGTTTGCGCTTAGCACGGAACTGACGGGACTCGATGTCATCGGTATGTTCTTCGAGATAGGCTGCGATCTCGTCGTCAGGGATACGAATCAGCTCTCCGGTTTTGAGTAATACGTCTGCCATAGTTCTCGGGGGGTTATGATGCTGTCTGCAATATGCTCTGTTTAATCGTCATGTGACATTATTGCCACAGCTCTACTATGGCAGAAACAGTTCTAATGCGTCAGAAATCGGCAGAAACAGCGGTTTGGGGCTTAAAGGCAGCTCCAGTATTGGTTTTGTTGGTGCTGGGGATCGCGTCAGTCGGCCCTCACCCCCGGCCCCTCTCCCAATCCTGATACTGCTGGCCAATTTAACATTTAGAAATATTGGCATGGTGCAAGTCCTCTGCATGGCCCTCACCCCCGGCCCCTCTCCCAAGTTTGGGAGAGGGGAGAAACAGCCGAAAATCCTTACGGGGCCTTGTTCCCCTGCCCCCAAAGTTGGGGGTAGGGGTTAGGGGAAGGGGGCCACAGGCATCTAGACAAATGGCCAATGTTTCGGAATATGAATTTCGCCAGCAGCATCAATCCTGGGCGAGGGGAGTAGCAGCCGCGTTCTTTTGGGGCTAGTGGGGGTACTTTGCGATCGCTGCTTGCTTGTTGGCGATGTTGAAGGAAACGTTTAGGGTTCGAGGGTCGGCACCGAGTGCTGAGCAAGGCTCAAACTGGCGATCGCCCTAACGAGTTAGAACAACTGCTCGATAAGGCTCATTACTCTTGTGAGGACTGATTTGAATAGTAACTTTCCAATCCAGCCGCTGAAGAAACACCAACAGCCTATCCGTTGTGAACCGGTCGAAGTACCCATTCATCAGATGAG
This sequence comes from Synechococcus sp. PCC 7336, assembly GCF_000332275.1. NCBI lineage: Bacteria > Bacillati > Cyanobacteriota > Cyanophyceae > Synechococcales > Synechococcaceae > Synechococcus > Synechococcus sp. PCC 7336. The sequence continues at coordinate 2,777,147 of NZ_CM001776.1, read as the reverse complement.
AGACTTCCCACTGTTTAATCTCAAGCAGCTCTGTGATCGCCTTTTGTTTGAGTCCCTTCTCTTCTAAAATCCCGAACACTTGAAATCTAATTTGAGCGCGAGTATATAATTTACCAGAACCTTCTGACTCCAGGTCGGCAAATACATTTCCACTACCCTGAAATACTTCTGTTGCTTTTACTTCACTGCTCATTTCTGAAATCCTCCAGAGCTTCTCGATACCGACACTCTATTAAGATGCATAGTCCGACAACTCGACAAGTATTTCTGAAATCTGGTCGAACACTTCATTATTCTCTGGGATATCAGACAAGAGTGTGCGTTGGAGATAAAATATTGCGTCCGAATTAATCTCTCCTGAATCAGAAAGTTTACGTTCAGCATAATCTTTTAAAACTTCCTTTGGATCTGAAGAATTCTGATCAGTAAATTCTTTATGGTTCGCAACTATAAACTCTTCTGAGGTCTGACAAGGTAAATACCGGAAGTGCTTTCTTGCAAAAGATAAATATTTCCTATAAAGATCAAATTTCTGCTCTTGATTGTTTGAATCCATAGGTATACGAGGACAATACTTAAAGGTGCATTGTAGAATGTCTTTCAGGCGATCATTGTCTGAAGGTGGAACCTCTTCAGGATTTCGGATGCCGCCATTAGGCATTTGATCTCCGTCAAAAACAAAACTAGCATTTGATCTATCCTTCAGCATTTCAGTTGCAGCCATATCAAGCATCGTGTTGACACCACCAGGGATAAAATCCACAGTAATTTTATCCCGCTGACTTTCAGAAAGTCTTTTATTTAACACAAATCTTAGTAAGGCTTGAGCGAGTTTATCCTCAACAAAAATCAAAGACTTATTTGATTCAGGTCTTTTATAACCTAAATAAAAAGAGCTTTCATCAGCAGGAGATGAATTAAACAGCTTAATTCTTTCTGTGTCCTCATCACGAATAAGTACCTTAATTGCACAATCTGGAAGACCACGAGCAAAAAATGGCGAATGAGTTGAGATGACAACTTGTAGCTTTTTTTCCTTTATTTTTTCTAAAATAAATTCCCTCAATTTATACTGTGCATCTATATGTAAAGAGGTCTCTGGCTCATCAAGGAGTATCAATGCTTTTTCGGGAGATCTATCTATAGCATAAATAAGTCGCATGATACTCGTCTCTCCACTCCCTGCAAAAGCCTCTGAATAATTATTCTCGTGCCCTTTTTTTATATAAACTGAGAAGCTGCCAGAAAAGTAGAAATCATGTTCAATATAGATAATCTCCTTGTAGTCACTACCAAGAATTTTGTTGACGATTGATCGTTGCGCTTGCGTGAATAAATGATTTACAGATATTCTTTCTTTTCTGTAATATTTTTTACTCTGAAGTTTTTCTTTTATAGCCTCTTTGAGAGGTCTTGAATATTTTCTAAGTGCTTTTCTATGTGCCAGTCTGTTTTTAACAGCTTTATAAAATGCTTTATCGAAAGCACTTATTTCTGCCCTGAAATCTAGATATAGCACCTCCTTATTGATTGCATTCCACCTGGTCATCGACCTTATAGGATGATTTTTGTTTTCAAGTGTCGGGAATGGCTTCATTCCGTACTCAAGAACTGGTCGAGAAGGTTCCCAATAATCAGGATCGCCCTTTCTGTTGATTCTTGTTTTCAGAACTTCTGCAGTGTCGCCAGTTTGCACATCTGTATATCGATAGAAGTATGCTGCTCTTGAATTATCACTAATAGGATCTGTGTAGGTTGAAAACCAGTACTCTCCTGTACTTTTTCCTCTGGGACAACCATATAATGCATGTAGTATCGAGCTTTTATTGGTTCCATTCCTTCCGATAAGTAATGTCAAAGGAAAGTCTAGTGTTAGTTCAGACGAAGGAGATAGATTTTTGTATTTAGGAAATACAATAGATGAAATATATGGTTTATAGTCACTACCACATTGGAATGCTTTTTTGAGACTATCCATATCTTGAGACATAATTTTCTCTCTAAATAAAAGATTCGGAAAACCTTTGAGCCATCAAGGGAGGAACAGCATTTCCTACCTGTCGAGCACATGAGCCTAAGTTGCCATAAAACACAAAATCATCCGGAAATGTTTGTAATCTGGCGGCTTCACGAACACTAATTGCTCGATGCTGCTCAGGGTGTCCAAAGCGTCCATTCGAGTAACTTATACATCTAGTAGTTAATGTAGAAGCTGGCTCATCCCACTTCATACGGCCATATACATCTGTATGACCTTGATAGTTCTTGTGACACCCTACCCTTAGTCCTTCTGGCCAATCTCTTCTATCTCCACCTTCAGGTGTATGTTGAATTCTGATAAGATTTTGCTCCGAAAGGTTGAATGCCGCATGGTTGGGGATTGTTTGATGTCTTTCACCAGCTTTGATCGCAGGAAGATCTGCAATCCAATCCTTAACACTTGTCTCAGGTTGGCTGTATTTCTCAAGAATTTCCTTGATCGGCCTTACCTTCCTTCCATTCGATGATGCTGTAAGGATGAATCTCTTTCTAACTTGTGGCACTCCAATTTCAGATGCTTTTATTACTGAATAATCAAAATTATATCTATCTTTTTCAAGTAATTCTGTAAAACCACTAAAAGCCTCTCCAGATTTGTTTATATTCTGGATACCGGGAACATTCTCAAGAAAAATAAAGTCTGGCTTCCAGTACCTGACAAACCTTTCGAACTCTGACAATAAAGATTTCCTGGAATCATTTTCCTTGATCAGTCTTCTTTGACCTGTAAAAGGCTGACATGGAGCACATGCACAAAACAATAGAGGCGTCTTGCGCTGTTTCATTAATATGCCTGACAGGTCTTCAGGCTTGACTTGCCTAATATCTTTTTCTATAAATGTAACTTTTGGGAAATTGTTTCGGAAAGTTTCTGCTGAGTCTTTGTCATAATCAAGTGCACCGATAACTCTGAATCCATAGTTCTGGAAACCGAGGCTTGTCCCCCCACAACCGCTGAAAAAATCAAAAACTTCAACCATGAATTATTATTCGCGAAGATGCATCACTAGTAATTATGCACTACATAGGACCAATTATATTGAGTTATATACAAGCAACACTTCGGACAGTTTTTCAGAGGCAACGGTAGAATGCGGATTTCAGGCCGTCTGGATGCCCCAATCATCAACGGTAGAATGCGGGTTTCAGCCATTTTCGTAAAAACTGTCCAGACTATTGATACAAAACTGGTTCTAACGTTTTCTGTGGTCGGAGTGTTTTTACTTATTCAGGCAAACATTTTAATGCCTCATAACTTGCATCCCTGTTATCTATAGTTCATCTTTCGTCAGAAGATACACATATTTACAACAAAATAATGCACTATATCTACAGAAGCTTGCAGCAAAATACTGCTATAAGGCCAGAAATACGGCTGCCACAGAATCCGTTAGAACTAGTACAAAACAAGCCCATCTGAAAACACTAAACCTTATACTTGAGTTTGCTATGCACCTGAACCTCACTTATCCAAGCCTAAAATACACTATGTTTTAGGCGCTGTCCACTCGTCAGGGAAATGATAAACCCCATCCACGTAGAGACATGGAATTTTCCAGTGGTAGTCTCTGAACACTGAAGCCATTGCTCTGTAAGCACTGTAGCTGATTTTCAAAACTACGGTTTTCTAGCTAGATGTGGTTTATCGAATTCTGAGATCCTCCTAGAATCCTAATCCCCCACCCTTCACATCGAATTCCAAGTAGAACAAATCCTGACATCCCTTTCTGTTCCTTATGGTGATCTATGCCGTCCGAACCCTTCGGAGATTTCCCAAGACAGACGTGTGAAGGTGTGGTTTATCTGCGAAGAGTCTCCATATAGAGAAGCGCTACCATCCCGCTGATTTCAGCGCCTGCCGTAGGTCTTTGAGAGGAAACATCAGCGTTTTGGGCGCGACGGGTGATTCTTTGAACCCCATACTTTCATAGAAGAGCTTGCCCGATCGCTAAGCGCATGAACGATAAAAGCCCTAGCTCCAATGACATTGGCTGCCTGTAGTCCCCGAAGCAAGGCATCTTTCACCAACCCTCGCCCCAATCCCTGCCCCTGATGATTGAGATCGATCGCCAGTCGTCCGAGAACGATCGCCGGAATAGGATCTGGAGCATTACGTTGCATTGGCTTGATGGCATCCTGTCTGACAACACTCCCCGCAGCCAAACAGTAGAACCCCACGACAACGTTCTCAACACAAACAACATAAGTCCGAGCATTGCCAACCTGCTCACTCTGTCTGGACTGCCGCTGCAGCCAATCATTCAGAGATTCATCCCCACAGTCAAATGCATCTGTACCGTGGATCTCGGCCAACGGCTCTGGCAATCTATACATCACTCCCACGGAGACCTCGAGTGCAGCAGACGGACTAACTCTGGGTTATCTGCTGGAGGGCGATCGATCGCCTCAGTAAACGCCTGCCAAGCTTTGTCACTCAGAGAGAACGCGGTCCGCTCTTGCAGAGCTATTCGATCTACCAATGCCTCGCCCGTTCTGGAAGACAAATCCGATTCACCAGAATTAACAACTCCAACCAGTCCTTCAAGCGTTTTGTCGAGCATTAATGCTTCAGTGTCGTCAGTGTCTTTGACAGCCTTATCCCCATCAATTTCGGGCAGCACAGTCAAACGAACTCGCCGACCGGCTAACTCGTCCGCACGAGTCAGAATCTCTTCCCAAGTGCCCTCTAACGTTTGGAATTCCATCGATCGCCCCTCGTCTTTCCTACAGTCTACGAAATCGAACCCGATCGCGGCGATCGCCCCAACCCCCCTCAGCCAAAGGGCGATCGCACGAGCTAAACTAAACCCAAACTGCATCAGTCCTCCAGACAATGCTCAAACTAACCAACCTCATTCCCCATGAGCCCAACCCGCCAGGATATCATCCAAGCGATCGAATCTCTCCCCAACGAAGCCCTACCCGAGTTAACATCCTTCGTCGAGCAACTCCACCTCAGAACCGAGCCAACCCATCTCCCAAAAACGTCTAGTCTCTCTAGCTTGCTTGCCCTCGCAGGCTTAGGAGCCTCCGGTCAAACCGACATCTCTGAAACAGAAGAAGGCATCCTCGCTACCGAGATCGATCCCCTCCGAGGATGGACCCTCAAGTAGCCCCACCACATGACCGCTATCATCGACACTCGCTTTCTCTACGCCCTCACCGACCGAAGCGATCGCAACCAACTCCCCCGTTCTTCAAACCTCCCAAGCGATCGCCCCTCACCTTGGCACCAACTCAAACCCTTGCCCGCCCCGCAAGTGTAGACATAAACCTCATCCAGATTGAGATCTGGAGTTTTCAAGCATTGCACTCGGCCCCCTAAATCCCCCACCAGTGGGGGACTTCCGAGAGGCTATTGGCTTCGTTCTACAACTATCCAAGGCGAAAATTCTTCGTTTGTCCAAACTTTCGGCAGCAGCAATCAACGAAGCATCAGCCATGTCCATGCATCAGCCATATCCATCGGGCGATCGCTAAAAAATATGTACCGGAGGCGAACTTAAGTCATAATTTGTCGCGCTTCTAATGCCCTAGCGAGGGTAACTTCATCAGCGTATTCGAGGTCGGAACCGATCGGTAGGCCGAAAGCAATGCGGGTGACCTTGAGATTGGGGTTGAGCTCTTTTAGGTAGTCGGCAACCACATGCATGGTCACTTCCCCTTCAACGCTAGGACTGATGGCCATAATGACTTCTTCCGGCTTGTCGGCAGCGGCGCGCTGAATGAGCTGGCGAATATTGAGCTGTTCGGCACCAATGCCATTCATGGGGGAAATGAGGCCGCCCAAAACGTGGTACTTGCCCTTAAACTCGCGGGTGCGTTCTAGCGCGATCAGATCCTTGGAGTCCGCCACGATGCAGAGTTGCCTGGACTCTCGCTGAGGCGATCGGCAAATCTCGCAGGGATCGTCCGCCGAAAAGTGAAAGCAGATGGAGCATTGACCAATTTGCTCTTTGGCCTCGATGAGGGCGCGGGCCAGGGCTTCCACCTCGGTTTTAGGCCGGTCGAGCAGGTGCAGAGCCAAGCGCTGAGCTGATTTGGGACCGATGCCGGGAAGTTTCTGCAGTTCTTCAATCAGGCGGGCTAGAGGGCGAGTATACATGAATGAACTTCCATTGAACGGCAATGGATCGAAAACATCAAAACCCCCCGCGCGATCGCGGAGAGCTGCCTACCGTATTGCGAGCTGCCGCGCAGGTCAGCTTAAAATCCCAGCCCCGGTAGGCTAATATCGCCCGTCAACTCTTCCATCTTGGTCCGCATCGTCTCGGTCGACTCGGCATACGCCTTCTGTAAAGCCTCAAAAAACAAGCCCTGCAACTCCTCCGCTGACTTATCCATCGCTTCTGGAGCCAGCGTTACACCCCGAGGCTCTTGGTTGCCGCTTAACGAGACGGTCACCAAACCGCCTCCAGCTGCGCCGACAATTTCCATCTCGTCTAGCTCGACTTGGAGCTTTTGAGCCCCCTCTTTCACCTGCTGGGCCTTCTTAAGCGCCTCTTGAATCTTGCCGAACGGTCCAAACCCTTTAGCCATGAGTAGCCTCTAAATGCACAACATGCGGACAGAGCACCTGCAATTCTAGCTTGAATTATGCCCCCTCCAGTACAGATTCTCTCGCCTGCACTCACCAAGTGGGGTCGCTCCACAGCTCCACCACCATCGATTGCTCCGGCACTGCCGCAATACAAGAACAGATAGGCCCCCACAAATCGGTCTCCACTTCGCAGGCATGGCAAGATCCCCGCAAACACCCCGTCGGAATCGAGACCCCCGCTCGCGCGGCCACCGCTAGCAGCGACTCTCCGGGAGTCGCTTGAATGGTGACATCGTCCGGTAAAAACTTGATGGTGACCGTTGGTGCGGATGTCGGTTGGGGGGATGCTTTGGGTTCGGACACGCTGCAATGCTCTCCCGCATGACTGCTTGTTAAAGATTCTTCCCTATCGCAGAATTCGCCAGCGCAGCAGTTGATTCCAAAGACGCGCCAACCAGCTTGCGGTACCGGCAATGCGATCGCCTTTGTCCCAGCGACCGAATAACTGGCGACCGATGGGGGCCAAGCGATAGCGGCTAGTAATACCCTGACCGTCCACTTCCCGCCGAATCGCCCCCACTTGAATCAGCCACATCAAATCGTCTTCCACCGCCCGTTCGGAGATGGGGCGAAGGGTGTAACCTCGACTGCTGCCAGCCCGATCGCCAATTTCAGCTAAATCGACGCTGCCATCGAGCATGACGGTGTAGAGAGGATGGCAAAACGGCGCACAACGCATGGCTCGCTCCGCTCGGCGATAGGTACTGGGGGAATAGGTGATGGAAGCTTGAGGGACCAGCATGGGGAAGATGCGAGGGGAACGATCGTTTGCGAAAAGAGGCAAGGATTGGTAAGAGCTGCACGGATACAATTTCAATCTAAACTATCCATCGAATTGTCGCTGAATTCTGCAGGGTACGACTCCACTGCCCCAGCCCCCATCTGCGCAAGCGCGGACACCTAGCCTAGAATCAATGAATTACGTAAACTCAGACTGCTCGACGCAAGCACTATGGCAATCCCTCCAGCCTTTCTCAAAGATCTGCGATCGGTTGTTTCGGCTGAGGCGATTTTGACCGATGCGGGGGTTTGCGAGCGTCTGTCGAAGGATTACTTCTGGTACAGTCCTTGGCTGATAGAAGAGTTGTCGGACAAACAGGCCGATGCAGTGGTGCAATGTTCGTCCGAGGCTGAGGCGATCGACGTGCTGCGGCTAGCCCATCGACATCGGGTGCCGGTGGTGGCGCGCGGCTTGGGTACTGGCAATTACGGTCAAGCCATTCCGCTGCAAGGAGGAATTGTACTGGATCTCAAACCGATGGATCGGATTTTGGGGTTCGAGAATGGCGGCGTGCGGGTGGAAGCTGGTGTGAAGCTGTTGGATATCGAGCAGGCAGGGCGAGAGTGCGGCCTGGAATTGCGCATGTATCCCAGCACGATCGCCATGTCTACGATCGGGGGATTCATTGCGGGGGGCAGTTGTGGGATTGGCAGCATCAATCATGGCGTGTTGCGCGATCGCGGTAACGTTCGCTCCCTTAGGGTCGTCACCGCCAACGAAGAACCGCAGGTGCTGGAGCTGAAAGGCAAAGAGATCGACAAGGTGCTGCACGCCTATGGCACGAACAGCATTATTACGGAGATCGATCTACCCCTCACCCATCGCACCGATTGGATTCAGATGGCCGTGGCCTTCGAGAGCCTGCAAGCCGCCCATAATTTTTGTTGGGCCTTGGGGCGGAGCGAGGGGATTCACAAGCGGGAGATTGCCTTGCTAGAGCAGCCTCTGATTGCCTACCAAAAAGTACTCGCTAACGTAGCCGATCCCGACAAACATACAGTGTTACTGCTCGTCGATCCCACTGATGCGAATGAAACCAGACTGCTGGTGCAGGATTTTGACGGCGGAGTCACTGCCGAGATTCCGCTGTACGAGCCCGGAGCCCCAACCCTTAGCGATGCGACGTGGAACCATACCACCTTGTGGGCGAAGAAATACAACGAGAATTTCACTTACCTGCAATGTGCTTTTGCTGCCGATCCCCAAAAAAGCTGGGAGCAGTCGTCTCAATTAAAAGAAAAATTTGGCGAAGATTGGTCGATCCACGTAGAAATGGTGCGGTTTATGGGGGCGGTCAATTATTGGTCGCTACCGGTGTTGCGGTATCGCGATCGCGAGCAGCTCCAAGGAATGATGGATGAGTGTTTCGCGATCGGTGTGGGAATTTCCAATCCGCATACATTCATTTTGGAGGAAGGGGGGCACGATGCGGGCAATCCCGTACAATTGGCCTTTAAGTACGAAGCCGATCCCCTCGGCATTCTCAATCCGGGCAAGATGAAGCTGTTTGTGCCCCCCGAAGACAGTGCGACTGAAGCAGTGAGTAGCGAGCAGGAAAGTTCTGACGCCCCCGCTCCAGCAGAATCGGCAAGCGAGCTCGAAGGAGATCGATCTCCAGAAACCAGCCAGTCCGGATAGAGCGCTGGCCCAGAATATGTTCGGCAAAGTGTCCTAGGATGGTCGGTGATGTTTGCCATCGCCACTCTCTCCGATGCCTTATCTCGACATTGACAGTAGCCCGCACTACTACGAATGGATCGTGGAGAACGGGGGAGATGCACCTACAGGCGATCGCCCGGTCATGGTCTTTCTGCACGGGTGGGGCGGTTCGGCGCGATATTGGGAAGCCACGGCCCGCGCCCTGTCGGATACCTATGACTGTCTGCTATACGATCTGCGAGGATTTGGGCGATCTTCGGCGCGATCGCTCCAGCAACCTATCCCCTTCGCCGATCCTCGCCACGCAGCCTATGCGCTAGAGCATTACGCCACAGAACTGAAGGAACTGGTAGATGCGCTGCACTTAGATCGCATCTCGATTCAAGCCCATTCGATGGGGTCTTCCATTGCCGCCCTGTTTATCAGTCAGACTCCCGAACGGGTGGATCGGGCTATTTTTGCCTGCGGTGGCATCTTCGAATACAACGCGCTGGTGTTTGGCTTGTTTCAACAAATTGGCAGCACGGTCGTGCGGATTCGGCCTCAGTGGCTGTCGCGGATACCGGGGATGGATCGGATGACGATCGCCCGGTTTGTCCACAAAATGCCCCCCGCACAGGTGCGCCAAGCGTTTTTAGCCGACTATATGCAAGCGGACATACCAGCTAGTCTCGGCACGCTCTATACCAGCGTTAGCAAGCACGCTAGCGTGGCTCAACCGGAAGCCTTTCGCAAGATTCAGCGTCCCACCCTGATTGTTTCGGGGGAGAAGGACATCATTATCCCCTCTGCGCTCGGTCGAATGGCGGCTGAGCTCAATCCCGAGGTTCGCCACGTCGAACTGCCCGAGGTGGCCCACCTGCCGATGTTGGAATGTCCCGACGAGTATTTGGCTACTGTGCGTCAGTTTTTGGCCCATTAGAATTTTTGGCCCATTAGAACTAGCCTCTTGGCTCTTCCTCTCGCGGCTGGGGTTCTGGCGGGCATTTGCTTTGTGCTGCCCGCTGACATTAGCAGAATATATCAGATATGAGACAAGTGCATGCGCAAAAACGATAAACCTCTTGTTTGGCTACACGGTGAGATTAAAACACCTCCTTATTAGCTAACCTGCCAGACTTGAGGCAGGATTCCTGCTAAGGCAACTTCAACACCCAAGCATGTCATCGATATTTGCAAAAAACGCTTAAGTCAGTACGACAGAGATAAACAGGGCTAGTAGCATGGATCGGCAAACTCGCAAAAAACTGGAAGATAAGGGCTGGACAGTTGGCACAGTTTCAGATTTCCTAGAATTGAGTCCAGAAGAAGCAATTCCGAGAAATCAAGCTTGCGCTTAGCCATAGTCTTAAAGAGCGAAGACAGTCACTCATGGCTCAATCTGAGTTGGCAGAAAGGATTCATTCCAGCCAACCGCGCATTGCAAACGCTGAAAATGGAGATGTTTTCGTATCCATTGAGTTGCTAATTCGTACGATTTTAGCGACTGGAGCTTCACCTCAAGATATTGGTCAAGTGATTGCGAGTGTAGGGTAATTATCCTTTTAGACTATCTCTACCGAGGATCTTTGCAGTTATTGCTTTCCTTGAATGCCACATCAACAAGCCCCTCAGCTCATATTTTCTTGCCTGCACGAGACTGGAACCTAAAGTGGGACTGGCGATCGCCCTCAATACCTCATTGCCATTCACAAAACCGCAATTGACAACCTAATCCTCTATCAACAAAGTGAAGCTGCAGGTAAATCCGGCGCTGAATCTGTCAGATGTGATGGATGGCTCCAAACACATTCTTAAAAAGACCATAGTCTTTTTGGCATAGGAAGTATGTCAAATCTTGAAAAAATTACGGTTCGACAAAAATCACGCCTGAAGCTAATTGAACTTGCTCGAAGGCGATACCCTCACGCTTCTCTTGAATAGACTTGAGCTTGACTTCCAGCTCTCGATTTACTTTTCTCAACTGGCCTTCTGTGGCTGGAATAATCTGGGTCTTGCCAGCTTGCTTAAATCGTTGAATGCGATCTTCTAGCTCGCGCTGCTTGCGTTCGGCAAAAGCTCTAGCACTACGCTCCTGAATATTGCAATGATTTTCATTCTCAATCTCAAATTCTTCAAGTGCCTTACCAAAGGAGTCTTCAAGGAAGTCTTCACATTTTTGATGTAAGTCTAAAAGGCGATCGAGATCGTCAATGAAGTTATGAGCATTAGGCTTATCCCCTCCTTGCTGCATGGCTTTAGCCAACACAAACTCAGAAACTCGATCGGAGAGTAATTTGCTGTTGCTGTAGCAGGCAACCTGATAGCCAATTTTATTCTCTGTTTTGAGTCCGATAAATGTCCAGCGACAAACGACATAAACATAAATTCCTAGAGGTAGGCCAACTATTTGTTGGTCAATTTGAGTGGCTGAAATAGGATGGAGCTTTTGAGCTGCTGTTTCGTAGCGGTGGCGAATCCAAAGAATTAGAGGATGAGTAGAATCTAAAAGTTCATTGCGTTTTCCCATTACGCCTGCGATTTTAGAATCGAAGAAGCAGGCAATTGGAATACTCGATAAATGAAGCTGTGTAGGAGTTACACAACGGTTTTGAGTAAGAAATAACTGCAAGCTAACCTTAGCAGCTTCAGAAAGAGTTATTTCATAAAGTTTATCCTGATTTGGCTTTGGTACGATTACTGTACCGGGGTAGTAGCGAGAAAAACAGTCCTCCACAAAAGTCCGAAGTTCCTCAGGTTGAAGCCAGCGGCCTTGTTCCCGGCTATCTGTGATTGACTGAAGAATACGATCTGAGAAAGCTAATATATTAATAGCTTCAGTTTCTAATTCATCTTGTAGAGCACGTTCTTTCAAAAGTGCCATTGTGGTTTCAGTGGCCCGCTGTTCCTGCTCTTCGGGGGTAAGCTGCTCTGAAAAGAGTTCAACAAGCAATTGCTCAGTTGTCTCGCCAAGAATATTTTCTAGATCTCCAATGCTCTCTCGAAATATATTAATCCGTTCGTAGAGACGCTCTAAAATACGTTCTTCAACGGTATCTACTAAACTGAAGTTGATGATTGAGATTCGATCTGCTTTTTGGCCTAAGCGATCTAAACGCCCAATTCTTTGCTCTACCCTCATCGGATTCCAAGGTAAGTCATAGTTAACTAAAAACCGACAATGTTGGAGATCGATACCCTCACTGCCTACTTCAGAAGACAACAAGACTGAAGGACCGCATTTCTCAGCGAACTGATTAATGACATCCCACTTGGCATTTCCCATCCCACCTATGATTAAGCAAGTGGAGATTCCATCTGCTTGCAAACGTCTTTCCAAATACTGGAGGGTTCCTCTGAAATAAGCAAAAATGACGAACTTTTCGCTAGCATTCACTTGAAGCTGCCTATGGAGAAATTGTTGGAGCCGATTATATTTGCTATCTTGCTTCTCTAATTCCGTTGTGTTAACTTTTTGGAGCAAGGTAAGGACTACATCTAGAGGTGATTGCTCTTCTGCTTCTCCATCTTGCAATTCTGCTGAAATTCCAAAATCTTCCCATAGTGATTCATCAATCAGGTCACCTAGAATACCATCAATTTTCCAAGACTGAAGAGCCGCAACCATACAACTTGCCATTTGGCGCTGTCGAGCGATTAATCTAAATAAAGAGACTCCTTGCCTGCCTCGAGTTTGTTGCTTAATTTTTTGAGTCACATAATTATAAATCTCTTGTTCTAAAGGAGAAAAATAGACGTTTAGAGTCTGTGGATCTCGCTTTACTCGGTTCGGCAAGACATCGCGCTTGCGGCTGCGTGTGACATACTGATTGAGTAGGGAGATTTTTTCGAGTTTATAACCTAGTTCAACACGATTTGCTTCATCAATCTGCTCAGATTCCTGCAAGATATTATAAACATAATGAAGCAAACGATTATCTTTAAAATATTCCGATCTCATCGACTGTTTGATGGCAGCCCGAGCTTGTTCTAGCCTTGGCTGATTCGCCCATAGATAGCGTAATGCTTGAATGATGGAATAATTTGCTTCAAGCATGTTTTCAAAAATTAGCTCATTGAAAAAATCATCTGGGCTAACAAGACGTAACAATTGGTAAAGATTAGAACTTTGCACCTGAATAGGAGTAGCTGTCAGCAGCAACAGATGCCGAGATGCATCGCGGATAAGTCGACCTATGCGATTATTTGCAGTGCTAGCATTTCTCAGATAGTGTGCTTCATCAATAATTGCTAGATCGAAGAGCCCGAAATCGTCAGTTGCAGGATTTGTATCTAGTAGTCTTGCAAATTCTGCTCGCGAGTTTTTAACAGTCCGATCTTCCCAGTTTGCACTCGGACGTAGTCCCTCTAGACTAACAATACATGTAAGAGGCTGGAGGTGCTGGGTTTCTAAACAAGTTCTAACTTTATTGACTAACTCTTTGGCATTGACAATTTCGGCAAAGATGTTGAAGCGCTGGCGCAGATCGTCTTGCCACTTTTGACGCAGCATAGCCGGACAAACAATGAGGAGTCGTCGGGCATCTGCACGAGCCTGGAGTTCTTTCCAAACGTACATGGCCTCGATCGTTTTACCCAGTCCTACCTCATCGGCAATCAACAAACGTCCTACTGAAGAATTGAGAAATTTGAGCACTGGCTTAAACTGATGGGCATAAAAGTCTGTTTGACTGGCTTCCATGCTGTAGAAAACATTGGTTAGTTTTCCTTTCACTTTCTCATAGGTTAAAATTCGCCTTAAATCGTCTGGGCCGCCAAATCGTTTCTGTTTGAATAGAGATTTTATACTATCATCATCGCCACAGAGCTCAAGCAGATTCTGCGGCTTGTAGACTTTCTCGTTCGGTCCAAACTGCACCTGAACTAAAATACGTGTCCCTGCCTTGCGAACCTTGCCTGTAGTTAGTCCGCGACGACCGGGGTTGGAGCGAATTCTTACCTCTTGATGGGGAATTTCAGGATTCCAACTTTCAGTGCTGCTTGACGATTGATTTTGATTGGTCATTGCTATGAAATATGAGTCAACCTCAGGCAAAAATTGCTTTTACTCAAGTAGGAGAATTAGAAATTAGATCTCCTTACGTTAAATCTTTCGTATCTTCGTATGGTGTTACTTGATTTAACTCCTTAGGGGTAAGAGTATAATTTGCCTCGACTTGACTGGGAAGACGGATTTCAGGTCCTTCCCAAGTGGGTATAGAAAGACCATAGGCAACGGCAAAGCGATGAAAGTCATCAGCGTCTAAGCCATTCATTGATAAGGTATTCGGGACAGGAATTTGCTTAATTTGATACTGGGGAATTCCTGCTCTATCGTGCTGGAAGTCTTTGTAGGTTGCCTGAACCATGTTTCGAAAGAAAGGATTCTGCCCGCCGCCACCCCCTAAAAAAACTTCTAGGTTATTGCCTAATTCATTTTTAGATAAGATGCCACGATTGTTTTTATGCTTACTCATACCATTTGTAACGACCGAAGCTATGAGCTTTTGAACACTTCGCCGCGTTACACTCGTTTCTATTACGGAAGATAGCCAATCACCTGCTGCCAATCCCACCTCAAAAAGAGCCTGATAAATTTTGTCGGTAGAAGTCTCGTATTCCGAGGCAGTCTGCTGAATAAAAGCTGTTACTCCTAAAGGACGAACCTGGCCAAAATAAAAATCAACTCTTAGTGAATCACCTTCGTTTTCTCGCCAAAACCTAAAGGCAGCGCCATCTAGAGTACCATCTCCAAAGTCGAAGAATGTATAGAATTTTTCCCTTGCCTGACGAGAGCTGAGAAAAGACCAGACAGCTGCTGATATTTCAGGAGTAGTCATACAGTCCAATTCATCATTCGTGACATTATCTTTCATCCATTGGCGCAGGTATGTTCCTAGTAGATTTAAAGAGGATATAGTCAATGACTCTTCAGTAGATGGTGTATTAGATAACAACCATGCTAGGGATAATACTCGCTGAAATCTCTCCAATGCAGGAGAATCACAATACTCTACCGGTACTCCAAGATTAATGCTCCAGCGTACAGTTTGGTTTTTGAATAAGTCTTTACGTTGGCCCTGAATCCAGTTGCGGGCACGGTTGATGACACGGCTTAGGTAATATGCAGATAAATTTTCAACGGTTTCTGGATTGTCTAGCTCGGAAATCTGCTCTAGTCTCCAATCAGCCTCTTTGGGGAAGTCAAGATGGGCTAGCCTCATTTTAATGAATTCAAGCGTTTTTTGAATGTCATGGGTACTTGACTCCCACTCGGTAACTGTGAGACCGGTCAGCAGTGTGCCATTTTGTAGGATAGCAATTTTAGTAGAAATCAATGCTTTTTCTAGCTCGGCACTGGAGTCTTCTGAGAAAGTCACAACTTCTGAGCAGTCACGCGCTAGATCGCGGAAGCAAACCTTGGTAAATCCTGTGCCGAAGTCAATGCCTAAATTGATTTCAAGGACCTCAGTATGGTTTTGAATAGACGGTAACTGCGGAGATATCCACTGAATCTTGGCAACTGGAGAGACTTCTTCGGAAGGTTCAGGTCCAATAGCTGGTTCGGTCAGTGTTTCTGCATCTGAGGGGAAGGTTCTCAGGAGTTCTCTTAGGTCTGCGAATCCTTCTTTGAGTTGAGTTAGATCGTGTTTGAGCTTCCTGAAATTGGTTCTTGCATCTGCGATCGCCTCTTCGAGCGAGGCTCGCCCATCAGCCCACTGCCGCTCTTTCTGTTCTAAAGTCTGAAATCTGTTCTCAAGGTTGAGGAGCTCAAAATCTTCTAAAGTTCTCCAAACTCGCTGGAGATCTTCACTAATTGCGTTGAAACTATCCTGCCTGACAAAATTTTCCTGCTGGCTGTTCTGTTCCTCTAGTTCCTGCCGGAGAGCTTGAATTGCTTCGGAGAGATCTTGGGTTAAGCGATTCGTATCGTCTCTAAGAGTCTGGAGAGCCGCATCAATAGTTGAGTTGACTTCTGGTTGTTGCTCGGGAGTTGTAGCAAGGCTGTTAACACGCTGTTGAATCAGTCGATCTTGCTGGTTGAGTCTATCTAAGCGCCGATCGACCTGAGAGGTGTTTTCTGCAAGACGTTGTTCAATGCGATGTTCCCATTGACGGCGATTGGCTAAGCTCAGTGCAGCAGAAATCGATAGCGGGGCGACTGCATAGACTAGCTGCCGAGTCGCGACTGCTGCGATCGCGCCTACTACTGAGGCAGAAACAGAAACATATTCTACAATTCGCAAGAAGCGATGGCGATTTAATGTCATAAGGCAACTAGCCGAGTCACTGATTGGATGCGATCGAGGTGGTTGAAATGGGGTTACGCCCCAGCCGATTTAAGTGTGTAAATATTTTCGTGAGTCGAGACTCAGTTAGTGGGAAAAGCAATGCTTCTATAGTTAGGATACTCGGAAGATAGAATGATGCGTTCCCAGGAGTGCGGCTATGGTCTATCGCCGGGAAAAGCTGGAACCTGCCGAAATGAAAATGCCCGGGTCAACAGGGCAAGCAGGAATAGACCAAACACCACCATTGCGATCGCCGGTCCTGACGGTAAATCGAAGTAATAGCTGAGATACATCCCGCTCGCGCTAGATGTGGCCCCCAGCAGACTGCCGATCGCGATTGTCCAATGTAATTCTTTGACCAACAAATAGGCAGTTAGGGCTGGCCCCACCAGCAATGAAATGACCAAAATCACCCCCACCGCCTGCATGCCGACCACAATGGTGAGGGTGACAGCAGCCACAAAGCAGACATTAATCGTATGGACCGGCAATCCTGCCGCTTCAGCCCCATTGCGATCGAAGGTGAAAAACAGGAGCTCTTTGTAGAACAATACAGCAACCAACACAGTTGCCAGCATCACCGCAGCCGCCTGCCACACATCTCCAATTGAAACACTCAAGATATTGCCAAATAGCAAGTCTTCTAAGTCCAGGCGACTATCCAGCAAGCTCAATAGCGCTACGCCGATGGCAAAAAAGCTCACTAACGTCAGCGACATGGCTGCATCCGCCTTCACCCGAGTTTTGGCCCGAATCCAGGCGATCGCCAAGGTACTAGCCATGCCAGAAACAAATGCTCCCAACACGAGATCGATGCCGAAGAAATTGGCGATCGCCAATCCGGGCAAGACCGAATGAGAAATCACATTTCCCAGCAATGAAAGCCGCTGCACGATTAAAAACGCTCCCGTGACGGGACACAAAATTCCCACGATGATGCCCATCGTCAAGGAATACCGCATGAACTCGTAATTCAGCGGTTCGAGCAGCCATTCCAGCATTCAATCTATACCTAACTGAACTTATGCCGATCGAGAACTGAGTTCGCGTTTATCTCAATCGGGAGGGTTCTGGGCGGGGATGACCTTCACAGCAGCCCGGTTGCATCGCAGAGCCGAAAGCCTGCCGAATATTGTCTAATGTCATCACCATTTGGGGCTCGTCGTTCGCTAACAGGCGGCGGTTGAGCAGCAAGAGGCGATCGTAGCGGCTGAGTGCTTCCCCCCACTCGTGACTGCAAACAATAATGGTTTTACCCTGCTCTCGCAATTCGTCGAGCAGATCGAAAATAATCCTTTCGGACCTTTTATCCACCCCCGTCAACGGTTCGTCCATCAGAAACAGATCCGCCTGCTGAGCCAGCGCCCGTGCCAAAAAAATTCGCTGCTGCTGCCCCCCCGACAACTCCCCAATCTGGCGATGGCGCAAATCCCACATCTCCACCCGTTCGAGGGCTTCGCGCACAATCTGCCGTTGCTGGCGATCGGCCCACCTCAGCCAACCAATTGCCGTCGTGCGGGCCATCATCACCACACTCCAGGCAGAAGTGGGATAGTCCCAATCAATTTGCGATCGCTGCGGCACATAAGCCACCTGTCGCCGCTGCCGCGCCAGGGGGCGTCCGTTCAGCAAGACTTGTCCGGCATTTGCAGGCACCAATCCCAACATCGCTTTGAGTAACGTGCTTTTTCCGGCTCCATTGGGACCAATGGCCCCGATCAACTCCCCAGCAGGTAACGTCGCGCAGATATTCTCCAGCGCTAACACCCCTCGGTAGTTGACAGACAGGGATTGGATTTCTAACATGAGTTGCGAATGATAACGATTATCAATCTCGATGAGATTGTAGCAAATTTTTGTCTCGCTGCTAGAGATGCTTGGGGTTTATCGATGAATTCTTGTCGCCGCTGGGGCCTCTTGCTCCTGTCTTGCTTGCCCCTTTCTTGCGGGATAGTTGCTACATCTGCCAGAGAAAAGCCTGCTGTCGTTACCACCACCAGTGTCATTTGCGATTTGGTGCGACAAGTGGCTGAAGAAACTGTAGAGCTCACCTGCCTTCTCGCTCCCGGACAAGACCCGCATACCTACGAGCCTACCCCAGGCGATCGCGCTGCGATTGACGGTGCCGATCTGTTGCTGTACGGCGGCTACAATCTCGCTCCCGATATCGTTCAGTTGATTGAGGCATCTTCTCGTTCCGCTCCGAAGGTGGCCGTATTCGAAGCTGCTGTACCCGTTCCCCTGCTGGTTGAAGCTCGCAATCCTGGCGAATGGGTTGCCGACCCTCACGTCTGGCATAGTGCCGATCTCGGAATTGAGATCGTAGAGGCGATCGCCGAGCAACTCATCGCTATCGCGCCAGACGAGGCCGAGTTGTTGAGCGCGAACGCTGCTGCTGTGGTGGCAGAGCTGACCGAGTTGCACGAGTGGATTGCAAGGCAAGTTGCCACGGTTCCCGAGGGCGATCGCAAGCTGGTGACGACCCATGCCGCTTTCGGGTATTTTGCCGATGCCTATGGATTGGAAGTGGTCGGAGTACTCAGTGGTCTGAGTCATGAAGAGAGACCATCCGCCGGTCGCATGGCAGCACTGATTGACTGGGTGGAAGGGGCTGGCATACCGGCAATTTTTGCTGAAACTGCAGCGAATCGAGAATTGATTGAAGTGGTGGCACGAGATGCTGGGGTTCTGGTGCCCGAGCGATCCTTATACGTGGAAGGCCCTGGCGGTCCCGACACTCCAGCGGTGACTTATCAGCAGATGTTAGCGGTCAACACCTGTACCATTGTCACAGGTTTGGGGGGGGAATGCTCAATGTTTGAATCTCCTCTCATAGATATACATGCAGAGTAAGGAGATGTAACGATAGCGGTTTATGTCTCGGCTTGGCGCGGTTCAACCATGTGGATTTGTCAATGGCGATGACGCTCGTGTGAACGATCTTAATCTTCAAACATTTTATACTATCCTTAAAGTACTCAGAGCAGTGCGATCGTGAAATCTCCTCGACAATCAACCATCCGTAGTCATCGTCGTAACGACGCCACACTTTCCTCATTCGTTGTGAAGGTGCTGCGCCGCAATCAAATATAACGTAGTTGGTAAACCACTCACAGAACCACGCACGCGGTCACAGCTGAAGAATCTATCGATGAATTCTCAATCGCTTTATACTCCTTTCTTTTCTAAAGTTACACAAAACCCTGTCGAAATCCAAGAGAATTTCATGGTCTTAATATCCCATTCGGTAAGCCTCTCCATGTTGAAAAGCCGCCCGAATTCTACCAATCAACTTTCTGGCAACAGCTACGATGGCTCGCTTCTTCCCGGTATGAGGATGGAGTCTTTCAAAAAATTCGACTAATGCCTTGTCTTTTCCAATTGCACGCCAAGCAATTTCTATTAATATTCCTCTTACTCTGCTATTGCCCTGCTTGGTAATGTGCCCTCTTCGGATATTTTCACCGGTTGAATATTCACTCGGCGTTAGACCTGTAAAACTGAACAACTGGCGCTCATTCTTAAACTGAGACATATCTCCTAATTCATTAGAAAGAACCCGAGCTGATATCTTCCCGATTCCAGGGGCCGATTGGTAGGTACTCTCATTGGGGTCACTTTCAGCCTGATGCTTCAGCACTTTGTCTAATTTAGCGATCTGTTGGTCTAGGCTCTTCCAGATATCCCAGTAGGCTTCAACTGCAATAGTCAGCTCTTCCGAAAGATTCTGCTTGAACAACTCCCTGACTAGCTTGTGACTCATTCTCCGATTGTCGTCATGGTTGATGAGCCCCAGTTGATGGAACTTCATTCTAATTTTATTCTCGACAGCAGTTCGGTCCTCAACAAGCTGTTGTCTGGTTCGGCTGAGCATGCGGTGTAGTTCTTCTTCCTCGGTTAGGATTCGAACTCCCTTCAAACGTCCTGCTTCCAACAGAGAAGCCAGTTTATGGGCATCTCGTTTATCAGTCTTTACGCGATCGTTAACGGCTACTTCAATCGAAGGGACATGAACGACAATACTATCGATTCCATATTTCACCAGTTCTCGGTGTAGAACAAATGCAGAGAACCCAGCTTCATAGACAGTATGGATTCTTGCCCCTTCAAAGTATTTGAGAAGCTGTTCTGCAAGTCCCTGTGGTGAGGCTGCTGTCGTCCATTTCTTGACGACTTCACTGTCAGCCCTGGCAACAACTGAATAGGTTTTCTTGTGAACGTCAATTCCCACGAAAATATCTTTCCCAGAATAGGAGATGTGTTTGGTAGGTTTCTTCATTGGGTACCTCGCTCTCCGTAGAGACTAAATTCCTTTCCAAGTAGAGCTCACATGCCCTCAACACACCCAAATCCATCATAGAAACAATTGCGGGCATTTTTGGGTAACACTTTCACGACAAAGCGGGCCATCATTTGAGGATGACCAGGCTAGACATACGGGGTCGGATTACGCTCTTTGACCGCCTTGAAAGCTCGCGATGCAATTGATTCCAGCGTTCCCAGTAAGCCTGGGATGTGGGCTGTTTTCGGTAGAGCAGGCCAACCTCGCGCACCGTCTCGCTCAGGCGACCAGGTTAGCGAACGGCTCGCATCGCAATTGAGAGCGAGTGATATTTCCAATCAACCTTAATTGCGGGCGATCACACGCATATCCGTTCCGACGATAATACTGTTAGAGATCAAATCAGTTAAAAGGTTAGGCGTAGTTGGGATGTAGGGCTGGGCAACAAAATCAACATGCTTGCCGTTAAAGTCAACCGGTCCCTCTGCCATGAAGATTGCATTGATCGTGGTGAAGTCGTCGTCTGCTTTGATGCCCGCTGGGCCAGTCAAGAAAGCCCCGCCGCCGATATCACCTCCTTTGAGTTCAATTTTATTGCCCGAAATAATGGCAACCCCAGCCGCGTCAGTCAATGTTGTTGTTCCAAGAAATTTAATGTCATTGAGCGCAGCAATCGTCGAGTCTCCCTCAACCGTTACCCTGCTGTAAATACTAACATCGCCATTTGCGAGAATCGAAGAATCGTTCACAATAAACTCAGTAGGTGGCGAAGCAACATTGTCGAAAGTAAACCCGTCCCCCATCACTAATGTGACATTATCTAATGTTACTGAGCCTTTGTTAAAGTCCAGAGCACCATCTCGAACAACGATCGTGATATTTTCAAGTAAGAGAGTTCCATCAGCAGTGGCATTACCACAGGTAGGATCTGCCGCGAACGCAACAGAGAGAGTGTCTACCACTACAACTGTTGGAGCACCTACAGAGCCTCCTGTAAATCCTGGCGGAACGCAACCCCGATAGGTCCCCCCAGAAGCCGTGTAGTTATTACCGTTCTTAATATCGTCGATGGTCGTTGAGGCTAGGGCAGTTGTCTCTGGAATCGTCGTTAAATCGCCCGAGCCTTCGTTATATCCAGAAGGGGCTCCACCTGGCAAAGATAGGAGTGTCGCATCAATCAGTGTTGCGAAACTTGGAACTGAAAAAGGCGCCACAGTGCTGGTATCTATAACACTTCCGGTAGAGCTGCAATACCCCGCCCACGAGTCATCGGTTGCTTCTGCTCCTCCACAGGTGGCACTCGGTGCTGCTGTAATCCTCTGAGCATCTGTAAGGGTTGCGTTAGCGATTAGCTCGTTACCGCTATAGATCGTGGCATTGTAAGTCGAGGCAGCATCCCCAGAACGAACGCTTTCATTTGAAAAAATGCCAAATTGCTCTCCAGCTAGAGTCACAACTGCCGTAGCAGTATACTCAGCCTCTAGAGCAGGGTCTCTTGCTGTAACCGAAATCCTTGCATTTTCATCGTCAAATCTCGTGTATATTGCATCGCCAGTCGAACCAAGATCCATCCTATTAGGCTGTGCCGAACTCGTGTCAACCTCGATAGGGAGAGTAATAGAACTCACCGGAAAAACCACTGGAAAGACACCGCTAACTCGTGAATCCAAGGAGGCTAGGGCGGCATCTAATCCGGCCTCAGCCCGATAGCGAGTCACAGCATTAGTTCTCACATTTCGAGAAACACTAACGTTGCTAAAACTTAATAGACTCGCCCCTGTTCCGAGAATCAGAAGGAGTGCCATCAACAAGAGTGAGGCAACTAATATATAACCGCGCGAGGCTAACATCAACGTCAATTTAGAGTTTTTTCTGTTTGAGGGGTAGTTGAGTTTCATGCTGCGATGTCTCCTATAGATAGCCGATAGGGTCTAATTGAATTCCAACTGCAGTCAGTCAAGCCTCTCATTGCATGTAGGATAAAAATCTATCAATAAATCCGTCAAGCAGAGCAAGCACCATCTGTCGTGCCCAAAAAGGTACCTGTCAAGCTAGCGATCGAGGCTCCAGAGGTTAAAAAGATGCGGGCAAAGCCGTTGATCGTATAGTTAAGATTGGACCCAACCCCTTCCACATTTGACCATATTGGAACGAGCACGATCTGATTCTCATAAGCTTTGAGTGCATCCCCTACAGAACTATTAACCCCAGTCGCACCTTCAACGACGCTCCCTTGCTGCAAGGTATATCTGTCTGGATCGCTAACTTCACTAATACTTGGATCGATATAGCCGGTGTTGGACAGTATAGGGTTTGTCACAATTTCTCTCAGATAATTTGCACTAGTAGAGCCATTCCACGACAACCAACCAAAGTTACCAGCACCGGGCATACTGCCACCACTAGTCGTCACGGTTGTTTCTACGCCAACGGCCCCCAAACTTGTCTGAGGCCAACCAATGGGAAGCAGATTGCAGGGCTGCCTATTTGGCATCGATATTTCTAGAATTTTTTCGATTCTACGAAAGCGATCGTTGTAGGGTGGCTCAGTCGGCACACCCAAATCAGCCCAGTTGGAAATTGCTGTGCCGTCAGTCAAAACCCCCGTAGGACGTTCCACGGCATTACTGGGAAATGTTTGACTATTATTAGTGTTGGGATCTTCGAGGGTTGCCCGAGTTCTAAAGTAGATGCCAATACTTGCAATATTCGTGACATCGTTGGGGAGGTTGCTTGTGTAGACAGCATTTCCTCCATTGGCGTTTTTGAGTTGGAAGAAAACATGAAAAGCTTCAACACCTGCAACGACAGGCTGGTCGCCATTATTGACTCCATCGAGAGTACAGACAGAATTCGGTGTAAACGTACCAGCACAGTCAAGGCTTTGTCGAAGGCGTGTCAAGTTGTCTCCCACGACCGTATAAGCATTATATTGGAGACCGATTGCGCTCGCACCTGTAGAATTGTCAATTCTGTTTACACGCAAAAAACTGAGAGTATCTGAATCGGTGCCGGTTCCTTCTATTTTGAACAGAGTGGGCAAAGGATCTGTGGAACCAGAAACATTGACGACTCCGACAAGATTGGCTGCCGAGGCAATAGTGTCATCGAGTGTAAATGGCCATCGAAAAGTGCTAACAAAGTTAGCAATTTGAGTCGCACTTGGGGATGTAGTACCAAAAGAATCGGTATCCCCTCCGACAAATCCAACATTTTTCACATCGTTCTGCAATATTGCAGCCGCAACTTCTGCATCTTGAGTTAACGATGTCGCCTGTTCGTTGACTCGATTGCTCCTCAAGGCACTGGAGAACACTTTGCCAAGCGCGAACAGCAAGATTGCTGAAAGTGAGACTGCTATTAGAAGTTCAAGTAGTGTCAAGCCTCGACTTTTCATAAACCCACCGCCTTTATCGTACTGATTTGGACAGGACTATCAATAATTCCTCCATCCACTGTGACGTCAATCTGGCAAGCAGGACTGTCTGCAACACAAGGCGTTGCAGCATTACAGGTTAGAGTTGAGCCTGCGGTATTGAGCAAGCATCCCAGCACAACCGTCGTGCGCGTGTAGCCGTCAACTGTAGCAGAAACGGCAACAGGTACCGAGATCGAGCGCTGATGCTCAATTTCAGCTTCTGCAATGGTTATAGCTCGTTCGAGATCTCGCGAATCCTGGGTTATATTCAAGGAGGCAGCTTGCAATCTTACTGCTGCAAGTATCCCAACAGTCAAAATAACAAGGGATACCATAACTTCAATCAAACTAAAGCCATATTGGCGATGGATAATTTTCATGGTGATTACTGACTCACTCTACCGGCTGAATTGATCGCTATCTGTCTGACCGTGGCACCATCTTGAGTGACATTAATCGTTAGGTCCCCCAATGCTCCGCCACAGAGCTGAGGCGATCCATCTTTATCCCATATCAGGCCATCTCCAGCAACAGTGGTGTCGGCTCCTAAACCCGGCGATCCATCGGTTGGAAGGCGACTTAAGATCGTGTCTCCAGCCTCATTTCCACAGGTCGTTGAAGTTGTATCGTCCTTTGCTCGGGTGATGAATTCCGTGCCTTCTAAGACAAACGAAACAGGTCGATTTCTCTTCATAGCTTCAAAACGAGCCGCTTGTAAGGCACCCTGTAGTTGTTTCGCTAAGGAATTCGCTTCAAGATTTTGGCGGGTTCTATACCAGCCAGCCGCAGAAACCGCTGTCACTATACCAATCAGTGCCAAGACAGCCAGCAATTCCAATATTGTGAACCCTCGTTCTAAGTGACGCACAGCCATTACCCCTTGCAAAATGCGGACGTAACCTCTGGATAATTCATCATTGTGTGTACTCTCCTTGCCAGTGACTGGCGCGAGCAGCAATAGATCGCCAATAAATATCTGCCTCGCTCCAACTGCACGATTTTTGGTTGAAAGAAGAAAGATGGACATAGCTTACCCAATCTGTGGGGGTGATTTCACTTATGCCGAGCTCTCTTGATGCACCCCTTCTAAAGCGAAACTGTCAGACTCGCTACTCACCGGTACTGAGAGATCCAGCAGACAATCCGGTCGATATTCTGGAAACCCGAGCTCGATCGCAACGCAACTCTAGTAACCACCCTCCCCTTCATCAAAACTTTATGTACGCCCGACATTGTAAGCATAAAACCTTGCTAAAGTTGGCGTGCTTACACGTACTCCAAGATGAAAGTCCACTTCGATTGCGAGAATATACGGTATAGATTATAAAAATGATGGCTCTATAGGGATTACAGAGAGGGGAGCCACTCCACCATGCGATCGTTCGATTTAACTTTGGGATAAGCGCTGCACAGCTTCGCCGCCCAATAACTCGTGAGCTTCTTTGAGGTACTGGGGAATGCGATCGCGATGGGGACTCTGCTCCAAACATTTGGCCAACTTGCGCGCCGACACCCGTTCCGCCTTCCCCCCCGGAAACCAATGACCGGCATTCGTCAATAGGTTGTATCGCGCCTTGCCGTATTCCACCATGTCGTAAGCCAGGGCCAAATTGCGCAGCCACAAAATCGTGGGAATGTTAATGCCGTCGGGGGTCTTTTCGTGGGACGGCAGTCCCACCTGCCAAGTTTTTACCCACTCTTCCCCAAACCTATCCACCATCGCCTGCTCCAATCGAGCCAAAATATCCGGCAGGATCTCGTCGGCGCGATCGAGCAAGGGTAAGACTTTGAGATGTTCGTCAAAGTCGCTCGGTCGGGCTGCTCCGAGACTGAGGGTATGGACTTCGGGGTGCGAGAGGCAAAACAGATCGTTGAAGACCATCGGGCTGAGGGGATGGCACAAATCCACCAGCTTTTGAGGGGGATCGTACAAGCGCCCGCCTTTGTCGGAGGGGCTAATAATAAACACCCCCATATCCGCTTGGGTGGCAGCAGCGATCGCGGGCCAGTTGGTTTGATTGATGTAATACCAGTGCAGATTGACATAATCGAACCGCCCGGAGCGAATCGCATCCACAATGACATCACAGGGGCCGTGGGTAGAAAAACCTACAAACCGAACTTTACCTCGTGCCACTAGCTCTCGTGCCACATCCATACAACCGCCGGGACGTAGGGTTTGCCGGATGTGTTCGGGGGTGTTGATGCCGTGAATGCCCAGTAAGTCTACAAAGTCGAGCTGGAGATAGCGGAGGGATTGCTCGAAAGTTTGGCGAAATCGGTTCGCATCTGCTGAGGGGCCCACTTTGGTTTGGATAATGAGGCGATCGCGCGGCAGTTTAGGTAGCACGTAGCCCAACTGCATTTCTGACGAACCGTAGCCTCGAGCCGTTTCAATGTGGGTGATGCCCAACTCTAGCGATCGCCGAATCGTGGCCTCCAGATTGCGCTGGCCGTCTGCGGGCACCTCGGCAAGAGCAATATCCTGCCATTTGTGCTGGTAGCGCATCCCGCCACAGCTAAACACCGGCATTTGCAACTCTGTCCGACCGAAGCGGCGATACTGCACGAGCTCTATCCTTAATGCATTCGTCTTCCGAAATTGTAACGACTACTCCTCGGTTCCCATGGCCCCAACCGCCGCTGGCGATCGCGTTCCATCCAAGAGAGAACGGCTCAAAATGGCTTACACTAAAAACGTTTCGACGCTATAAACCCCGAATACATATGGATATCGTCACGATCGGTTGGATTGCAGTTATGGCCTTTTTTGTCTTCTCCCTCGCCTTTTTGGTGTGGGGAAGGGGCGGCATGTAAATCCCCCCAGATCGCAGGTGCGCTATAGAGGGAATCTATGGACTCCATTCACGCCACTTCAGCATCAATCGAGCAGGTCGCATTTGTCCTATCCGTAGTTCTACTAGGTGGAATTACGCTGGGGGTGGGCTATCTCACTTGGTCCGATTGGCGCGATCGTCGCCGTCGCAAACAGGTGGAAAGCGGCAAGGGCCGCCCCCGAAAATCGCGCTAGAAAGCAAGGTCTTTCAGTGACTGCGGAACGCGATAGATAGAGCAGGCGAGAGCTTCTGACCGACAGACTCTGATAGGATCTTAAAGAAATTGTTGAGATTAAACCAACAGGTTAACGCTGCGAGGTAAAGCGGGTGCGCATTGCCGTTGATGCTATGGGGGGCGACTATGCTCCCGCAGAGATCGTAAAGGGTGCGCTATTGGCCCACAGTCAACACAACATCGACATTGCCCTAGTCGGTCGTCCCGATGCCATGGCCCCCCACCTGCCTTCGAATCTGCCCGACGGCATCGAGATCGTGGAAGCCGAAGACGACATCGGCATGGGTGAAGAGCCGATCGAGGCCCTGCGTCGCAAGCGCAAAGCTTCCATTCGGGTGACGATGGATTTGGTGCGCAAAAGGAAGGCAGATGCAGCGGTGGCGGCGGGCAATACCGGCGCGGCGATGGCGGCAGCTCTGCTGCGCTTGGGTCGCATTCCGGGGATCGATCGTCCGGCGATCGCCGCAATGTTCCCCACCTTGGCCCAAAAACCGGTCATGATTCTGGACGTGGGAGCCAATGTCGATAGTCGGCCCAAATTTTTAGAACACTTTGCCATCATGGGCTCCCTCTACAGCGAATGTGTCTTGGGGGTGAACCGCCCTAAGGTGGGCTTGCTCAATATTGGCGAAGAAGCCAGCAAAGGCAACGAGCAGGTGGTGACCGCCTACCAACATCTCAAACAACTGGACCACATTAACTTTGTCGGCAATGCCGAAGGGCGCGACGTTCTGACCGGCGATTTCGACGTTGTTGTCTGCGATGGCTTTGTGGGCAATATTTTGCTCAAATTTGCCGAAAGCGTCGGCATGGTAGCCACACAAATTTTGCGGGAAGAATTACCTCGAGGTTGGCACGGTAAATTGGGGGCCACGATCCTCATGCCCAACCTCAAAAATGTGAAGCGCCGGATGGATTATGCCGAATATGGCGGCGGTTTGCTATTGGGAGTCAATGGTGTTTGCATCATCACCCACGGCAGTTCTAAGGCTGGGATGGTGAGCAATGCTATCCGTCTGGCCAAAGAGGCTGTCGAGCATCGCGTGATCGATCGCATTCAAGCTGAAATTGTGACTGCCCGCGAAACCATTGAGGGGCAGTCCGCCGCGACAGTCTCTCCGGCAACTGCTCCGGTCGCCCCCAAAGTCGTCTCCCTCGACTCTGCCTCCCGCGAAGCCTTGGATGCCTCCCACATGCACTCGCGATCGCCGTGACTAACGATTTGACCTCTAACGATTTGACCTCTAACGATTTGGCTTCTAACGATTTGACTTCTTCTGCTCTCAAACCCGTCCAACTGGTCAGTGTTGCCACTGCTGTGCCCGATTGCGTGCTCAGCAATGACGAGCTCGGCCAAGTGGTAGATACCTCCGACGAGTGGATTTTCCCCCGCACCGGAATTCGGGAACGACGCATCTTGCCCCCCGATCGCAGCCTCGTCGATTTGGCAACTGCAGCGGGACGGGAGGCGATCGCGCGCGCGCAGCTCGAT
The DNA here is from genome assembly GCF_000332275.1 of Synechococcus sp. PCC 7336. Classification (NCBI taxonomy): domain Bacteria; kingdom Bacillati; phylum Cyanobacteriota; class Cyanophyceae; order Synechococcales; family Synechococcaceae; genus Synechococcus; species Synechococcus sp. PCC 7336. Next base: position 2,748,532 of record NZ_CM001776.1, on the reverse strand, counting down.
CCGATGGATATCGATATCGTCATTTTGGCCACCTCCACCGCCAGCGAGCGGTTTGGATCGGCAGGAGCGATTCAAGGGGTGTTGGGGGCCAAGCGGGCAGTTGCCTTCGACCTGACTGCCGCCTGTACGGGATTTGTGTTTGCGGTGGCGACGGCAGCGCAGTTTTTGCAAACCGGATGCTATCGCCGCGCCTTGGTGATCGCGGCAGATGTGCTCTCCCGTACCGTGGACTGGAGCGATCGCCGCACCTGCGTGCTGTTTGGGGACGGCGCTGGGGCCGTGGTGCTCGAAGCCGGTCAAACGGCGGGCTTGCTGGGAATGGAGTTGCGCTCGGACGGAACTGGCTGCGATCTGTTGACATTGCGAAATGAAGCAGAACCCCATCAATTGACGGACTCCATTCAGGTGGGCCAGTACCGCAATCAGTTCATTGCTATGAACGGGCGCGAGGTTTATAAATTTGCCGTGCGGGAAGTGCCGGAAGTGTTGGAGAAAACTCTCTTCCACTCCGGTCTAGAGGCAAAAGAAGTAGACGGGTTCTTTCTTCACCAAGCCAACCAGCGCATTTTGGATGCGATCGCCGCTCGCATGGACGTGCCGGTGGAGCGTTTCGCCTCCGTCATGGATCGGTTTGGCAATACCTCCGCCGCTTCCATTCCGCTGGCACTAGCCGATTGGGTGGAGCGGGGGGAACTGACTGTCGGTCAACTGGCTGTGGCCGCTGGATTTGGAGCGGGTTTGACTTGGGGAGCGATCGCTTTCCGCTGGGGCCGCTTAGACGATTGAGGCTAGCAGAGACGGGTGTTTTTATGGCGGAGCTGTGGCGATCGCCCGATACAGTGGTAGCTCGAAATTTCGCTTTAGCGTAACTTATGTTGCTCGGAATGGGTCTTCTTCGTGCATAGAAGTCCATCAGTCCTTCACAACTCCGTGGAATACTAAAACCAGTCAGTCGCGATCCGATACACCCCATCACTGGGGCGACAGGGATTGGCTCGCAATTGCATTCATCGCATGTAGGGTTACTCGGAAATGAAAATTAGTGACATTGTTGAAGAATCCTTAGCCAGAAAAGCAATTACGATCGCCCAATATCGTCGCGTTCGTATGCTGAGTTTTAAAGGCAGTATCGATGATTCAGATAAACGTTGCTATGAAGCCCTAGAGAAAGCTCTAGAGAGCAGAACAGTCAAGTTAGATATGGGCGGATCGTATAGCAAGCCTCTATAAAGCTAAAGCTGCTCGCAAGACAGATTCTTCGCTGCGATCGCATTCGCTGCTGACAAATCCATCAGGTTGAACCGTGCCGTTCATTGTCTAATCAAACCCAATTCCAGCACGGTTGCCTGCGAGCTCTCTAGAACTCGCTGAACTATGCCTGTTCCCACATGGTTTTAAGTCCATCAGGTAAAAAGCCAGAAATCTCTGCGATGCGGTCGGCAGGCAGTTCACCTTTAGCGGTCGAAAAAACAGCATTAACGGCTGCTTCTGCTGTCACTCCTCCAGGCACACCACCCTCCTGCCGAATGCGACGCAAGAAAGTTTCTGTATCCACCTCTAGCGGGGGACGCAGTTTTGCCAATGCTGCCACGATGGGATTGTCATCTTTCCAAAGTAGTGCAATTCTCTCATCATCAAACGTTTCTTCAGTACGTTCGGCAGCTTCTGTCGTCATTAAGTCTCGCAAAGCACGAAACACAACAATTGTGATATTTCTCGCATCGTATATATCGGGCAGATTGGCCTTCTGCATGACTTTCCCTAGAAAGGCTTGCTCGGCAGGACTAAAATTCTCCACTGACATGGCTAACTCCTAAATACAATGCTTACTGGCATCATACTGCTCCATATGTCCCATTTCTCCAAGGTGTCAGATCTGGGATAGCAGAGCGCTCGATAGAAGATTGGCGGCAGTTCTAAACTGCTCCGCGTCCAGTGAATCGATTGAATAGGATGCGGCTGGATCGCATCAGCTTGTACAGTACTAGAGCTGTGACTGCGTCACAAGACAAACCGGCGATCGGAAAAGATCGAGCGATCGCCGCCATCGCCTCTGAGGAGCAAGTATGTCAATCGCCTGGATCTTTCCCGGACAGGGCTCGCAAGCTGTGGGTATGGGGGTCGATCTCGCCGATTTACCGCACGTCAAAACAACTTTGGAGAAAGCGGAGTTCGTGCTGGGGTGGTCGCTCCTAGACTTGACAGCAGAGCAGTTGAAGGAAACCACCTATACTCAGCCCGCTCTGTATATTATCGAAACCCTCCTCGCAGACCGACTGAAGTCCACCCACTCGCCTGCTGCCGTCGCCGGTCACAGCTTGGGAGAATACAGCGCCCTCTACTGTGCGGGAGTGTTCGATTTTCTGACCGGGCTCAAACTCGTACAGCAGCGATCGCAACTGATGGCCACTGCCCGAGCCGGCACAATGGCTGCTGTCATGGGATTCGATCGCGATCGCCTGGAAGCCCTTTGCGAACAGACTGAAGGGGTGGTGGTCGCCAATGACAACAGCTCCGATCAAGTGGTGCTGTCAGGGGAAAAACTAGCGATTGAGTCAGTGATTGCAGCCGCTAAACCCAAGCGCAGTATTTTCTTGCCTGTCTCTGGTGCTTTTCACTCCCCGCTCATGGCCGATGCCGCCGCCCAGTTTGCTAGCGTATTAGAGACAGTCGAGTTTCAACCGCCCGCCATTCCCGTCTACAGCAACGTAACCGCCGCCGCCACACGCGATCCCGAGATCGTCAAGGCCAACCTGCGCAATCAAGTGACGGGCTCCGTGCGTTGGCGGGAAACCATCTCGAATATGGTGGCGGATGGCGTAGATACCGTCTGGGAAGTGGGGCCGGGGAAAGTGCTGACGGGACTGACGCGGCGCATCGATCGCAACTTGGGCCGCGTTAATATCGGCGATGCTACCTCTCTGGCAGCAATGTTAAACCCCTCTGAATAGATCGGGCTGGCAGTCTGGCCCCAGCCGTGGAGGCAAGCTCGAGGGCAAAGGAGAGAAGATGGTACTTAACGTTTCGCAAAAAATAAGTAATATGAGGATGAGCGCTGAAATTTCCGCTCCGAATCCGCTAGCGAAGATTGCCAGACTCTCGCGATCGCCCAATTCCCCATGGTGCAAGGATTGACTCCAGGAGACGATCGTGTCCACCCCATTGGCTGACGAGCTCTTTCCCGAACCCGAACCGCTGCATCCGGTTCCTGACGAACAGATTCCCATGCGCGAGTACGAAAACCTGCGGGCGTCGGGATTTTTTCGTTGGGCCACCCTCGACGTGCAAACCTACTATCGGCGCTTGGGCTGGATTGGCTTTTGGTCGGGTGCGATTGTTTCTCCAATTGCAGCAGCTAGCTTTCCCCCCGATCGCCAATTAGCGCACCTGCTGTTAGCGGTGCTGGGGGCGGGATTGGCCAGCATAGTTCTGGCCACGCTGCGACTCTATCTGGGCTGGTCGTACATCCGGCAGCGACTGGAAAAGGAGTCGATTGTGTATGAGGAGAGTGGCTGGTATGACGGCGAAACTTGGGTCAAACCGGAGGAGGAATTAGCCAAAGATCGACTGGTGGTGGAATATCAGGTGCAACCGGTGCTGAAACGACTGTACCGCACCTTCTCTGGCAGTTTGGCGATCTCCGCCCTCGGCGCGATCGTCTGGCCTTTTGTCTAGAGTCCGGTCCGTTAGCTGTGCGGGGTACGGTCTGACAGTCCAGGGAATTGAAATCCCCCGCCCGAGTACCCGAACGCTTGAGTTTGTTGAGAGAGCGCCGAGAGGATTGACCTGCGTGCATGTAATTCGCGATTTACACCAAGCCCGTCGTCCTGCTGCTGTGGCATTGGGAAATTTCGATGGTGTCCATCGCGGCCACCAGCAGGTGATCGAGCCGGTCGTCAATGCAGACTGCGGCATCAGCACCATCCTCACCTTCGACCCCCACCCCCGCGAAGTCCTATCCGGCCAGTCTCGTCCCGCCCTCACCCCCCTGTCAGAACGCCTCCGTCTGTTCGAATCGTTGGGGGTCGAGCAGGTGATTTTGCTGCCGTTCACCCCCGAATTTGCCAGTCAATCTCCTCAAGACTTTATCGATCGAGTCTTGGTGGCCGGTCTGGGGGCTCGTGCCGTGAGTGTGGGATGGGATTTCTGTTTTGGCTATCGACGCTCGGGTCGAGTGAAAACCCTACAGCAATGGGGCGATCGCACTGGGGTGCAAGTCTATGCGATTGAGGCCGTGGAATGGGAGGGCGATCGCATTAGCAGTTCCCGCATTCGGGCGGCCTTGGCCAGTGGCAACGTTCAGCTCGCGCAGACGCTACTGAGCCGTCCCTACCATTTGTGCGGGCCAGTGGTGCAAGGCGATCGGCGGGGTCGAGAATTGGGATTTCCCACAGCCAATATGGCCGTTTCTCCCCAAAAAGTCTTGCCCTGCGATGGCGTTTATAGCGGTTGGGTGTATTGGACAGATGTGAATGGTATGGGGGAGGGCCAGCACCGACAGCCAGTCGTGCTCAACATTGGCCAGCGACCCACATTTGACAGTCGAGACCGAACGGTGGAGGTTCACCTGCTCGATTGGTCGGGGAATTTGTACGGCAGCGAACTAACAGTCGCGTTACATCGGTTTTTGCGGCCCGAACGCAAATTCAGCTCGATCGCCCAGCTCGTACAGCAATTGGAACGAGATTGCCAGCAGGCCCGCGAGCACTGCGCGGTTTTGTCACAGTAACCCCCTCCTCCCGAAAGCAGGCGGCAGGTCTACTTCCACTAGAGAAGAGGCGGCAAAACCCGCCTTCTACGGCAGCGCTTTATTGGCCTCTCGCCGGTCTAATTCTCTGAGAGCGTAGAGCGCTGTGGTTGCCACCGTATCTTGCGGATCGCGGGTCAAATATTCCAAGGCCGATCGGCTTTTTGGGGTCGGTAAATTCCCTAACGCCTGGGCTAGCCGCTGGCGCACCAGCCAATCCTCCGACTGGACAAAGCTCAGCAGGCGATCGACAGCCCGCACATCGCCAATTTCGCCCAGAGCGGCGATCGCCGCCTGTTGCATTAACCCATCCGCCTCATCGAGAGCCCGTAGGAGTAGATCGAAGGCTCTCTCATCTTTGAGATTGCCTAACGCTACGGCCGCACTAAAGCGCACCAACCACTCCACATCTTCGTAAAACGCCCGCACCAAGGGTCCGTAAGCACGGCGATCTTCCAGATAGCCCAGAGCTCCAGCCGCATCGGCACGGATACCATAATCTTCGTCAGATTCTAAAATTTCAATCAGTGCTGGCAGCGAAGCCTCGGTTTGCTTGACTCCCAACGCAAACACCGCAAACGATCGCACCTGTTGGAGATCGTCCCCCACCACTTTTAAAATCAGCGGAACCGCCTGCTCGTCAGGCACTTCGCGCAATTGCGCGAGGGCCACCATGCGGTCGGCAGGGCGATCGCTCTCTAACTTTGCGGCCAATGCCGCTAAATCCACCGCCATAACCAACCTCTAGTCTCGCTCCTCTATCATACTCGGGGCCTTAGAGGAGTTGCTGGCCGATGGATAGAGCCCTCGGGCACCAGGCTTTTGAGACAAAACCTAGCGATCGCGATCGCCACTAAGGTATGCTAAAGTGCTACTCTCAAATGTTCCGGTTGTAGCCCGAGTGGGGTAACTGACGATTGTCAGTCCAGCACGGCAAAACTTTCCAGCACAGAAAACTTTATTTGAATAGGCAAAGGAGTCTCGAAGACATGGTGAAACTGCGGTTGAAGCGCTTCGGTAAAAAGCGGGAAGCCAGCTATCGGATTGTGGCTATCGACAGTCGCGCTCGCCGTCAGGGTCGTCCCATCGAAGAGTTGGGCTACTACAATCCCCGTACCAAAGAAACTATCCTCAAAGTGGCAGAAATTGCTAAATGGCTGCGCCGAGGCGCTCAACCCAGCGACACCTTAGATTCTTTATTCAAAAAAGCTCGCATTTACGAAATGGTGAAATCTGGTGTCGAAATTTCCAGCGAGCCCATCACCATTGCTTCCTCTGAGAAGGTAGAAGAGTCTGTCGTGGCAGAGGAGCCCGTAACGGTAGCAGAGCCCGCCCCTGCAGCAGAGGCAGAGACTGTTGGAACGTCCGAAGCTGAGGCTGACAGTGTAGAAGCCCCAGTTGCCGATGCCGAAGAAACTGCTGAGATGGCAGCGGACACAGCAGAAAAGGTAGAAGAGTCCGTATCGGCAGAGGAACCCGTAGCGGCAGAAGAATCCGTAACGGTAGAGGAGTCCGTCGCAGAAGAAGCTCCTGCAACAGAGGCAGAGACCGTTGAAACGTCTGAAGCTGAGGCTGAGGCTGACAGTGTAGAAGCTACTGTTGCCGATGCCGAAGAAACCGCTGAGACGGAACCGGACGCAGAAGAAGCCGCCGACACAGAAACGACTGAAGAAGTGGCTGCTACCGCCTAGCGCGATCGCGAACGGTTGGATGTTGCAATGAAGTGGGTTGGCAGCACATGCCGGATTACATCGGTCTCACTCGGATGCTATTGGAGCCGCTGTTGGAAGAAGGCAGCAGCTTGGCTGTGGACTGCGAAACCACCTGCGGCGGCAAGCGAATTCTGTTGCGGGCCTCCTTCAGCCAAGAGGATAAGGGCCGCGTGTTCGGTCGCGGCGGACGGACGATTCATGCTGTCCGGCAAGTGCTGAGCGCTGCTGGCGAGCTGGCCCACCAGCGAGTGCAACTCGATGTAGGCGATCGCGATCGCCCTAGCAGCCCTCGGGGGCGACGGCGGTAGATGGCAAGATCGGCCGCCCTACAAGCGGGCATGAGTGTGTGAATGTTGCTTGACGTTATCTGCATCGCTCGGTTCGTAGACAACATCGAGAATGCGTTTGGGTTCGGGATTGTAGTTGAGAGCAAAGGGCTGCGAGTCGGGGGTTGCCGTTTCGCCGATGGGCAGATGCTTGAAATCGGATTTAGAGCGATAGGAGCGGACAGCCGCCTGGGCTCGCTCCACAAATGCGTTAGCGGGGATAGTACCTGCAGGAACGATGTCGGCGGGCAAGACAGGGGTGCCGTCTTGCACTAACTCGGCGTATGTGGTGGCGTAGAGCAGTTGGTAGGAAGATGTGCGAGCAGCGCTGTAAAGGCAATCCAACTCGGCAGCAGGCAAGGGTTCTGCCACGAGAATTTCTTCCAGGCGTCCTTCTTCGTTGCGTTTGAAGCAGGTAGCAACGCCTAAAACGAGATATTCTAATCCCTGGACTTCATTGGAGCTAAGGCTGGCAGTCATATCAATCGAGCCGCACAACGGCAGTAAATGTAGAGAGGATAGACACCTCAGCCTTGCAGACTGAGCTTGCTTTGCCAGTTTAGAGGGTTTTCTCAGGGCATTCGATCGACTTCACAAAATGCTAACTTTGCGTCAGTTCGGCTAGGAGCAAATTCAAGTCGATCTAGCTTGACATCACCTGAACTCTACGACGCCGAACTGCTCTCGCCGCCTAGGAACTTGGGCATTGCAAGCGGTACCGGCAGTTAGCACCTCGAGCTGCATAGATCTAAGTTGTCGAGTTCCACGACCGACAAACTCTACTGCGAACTCTATAAATAATAATGTTTTGCTTGGAATATCTTCATTTTCTCTTAAGACCTAGATCGGGAAGGACATCCATTTTAGATAGAGACACCGCGATTGATTCTAGATTCGTTTTGTCCCAGGTCCAATCTTAATGATGACTGCTCGACCTCGGACGTTGTCACGATTTTAGAAAGTCATCAATTAAACACTTCGCAACCCAAAAGGAATCCAACCGTGAAAATTCGTCACCTGACTTTGTTTGGTATCGCCTCTCTGCTCAGCTTTGCCGCGATCGCTGTAGCCCCCAGTGGATTTCAAGGAGCTAGTTCCACTGCCGCTCATGCTGGCCCCTGTGCCTCTAAGCCCTGTGCTAGCCCCTGTGCCTCCCCTTGCGCAAATCCCTGCTGGGCCAATCCTTGTGCTTCTCCCTGCGCCAGCCCCTGTGCCTCTAAGCCCTGTGCCTCTCCTTGCGCCAGTCCCTGTGCTAACCCCTGTGCCTCTAACCCTTGCGCCAACCCCTGTGCCAACCCCTGTGCAACAGCGGCTGCTCCTGCCCCTGTGATTAAATCTGGGGTTGTTTTAGACCAACTTTGCAGTAGCTTCCCCCTCAATTCCCGCTGCGCTGCCAACCCCTGCGCCAATCCTTGCGCGTCTAACCCTTGTGCCTCTTAACGCGCATGTGAACCCTCATTCCAATGCCTTACGGGATTCACTCTAAATGCAATGGTTCTGGCATCTCGCAGTTCGAGCGAGATGCCAGCTCTGTTTTGTAATGCGCCAGTCTAATTCAAATAGCCATCCAGTCTTCTGCGAGTGGTTTTCATCGATCGCAGCTTGCGGAGCGCTTCCTTCTCAATTTGGCGAATGCGCTCGCGGGTTAGGTTGAAGTAGTCTCCTACTTCTCGCAGAGTCTTGCCCTTACCGCCATCAAAGCCATAGCGAAGGCGCAACACATCCTGTTCCATCGGTTTGAGAATTTCCAATGCAGTTTGGACATCTGCCTGCATGGTATTCGCCACTATTTCCTGGAACGGGCGATCGGAATTGCGATCTTCCAGCAAGTCCCCCAGTCGAGTTTCCCCTTCGGGGCCGACGGTGACATCGAGGGAGATGGGCAGCGACGCCGATTGCTGAATGGTGCGCAGTTTCTTTAGCTTTACCCCCATTGCATCGGCCAGTTCCTCTTCAGTGGGGCGGCGGCCGTATTCCTTTGAGAGATCGCGGATGGAACGCTTGAGATGGCGCACTTTATCCACCATGTGAACGGGTAAGCGAATCGTCCGACCTTGGTTGGCAATACAGCGGGTTACCCCCTGGCGAATCCACCAGTGGGCATAAGTACTAAAGCGATAGCCCCGCTCGGCGTCAAATCTCTCAGTGGCGCGGATCAAGCCGATATTGCCCTCTTGAATTAAGTCGAGGAAAGGGACACCGCGATTGAGATATTTTTTGGCAACGCTGACCACTAAGCGCAGATTGGCGTTTATCAATATTTGTTGGGCGCGCTTGCCCTTATGCTCGATCGACCGCAGTTCTAATTCCGTCTTGTCCACATGCTTGGCGAACTCGGCGCTGCTGGGCTGGCGACCTAGGGTTTCGGCCAGCTCCTGTTGCTGAGTGTCCAGTTCAATTTTTTGGCGTACCGCACGAGAAAACTGAATTTCGTCGGCATGGCTGATGCGTTCTACACGGCCAATTTCGTTGAGATAGAGATCTACCGCATCTTCAACGCTGCCAAAAGAGGCGACCGACCTTTTAGAACGCGATCGCCGCTGAGCAGGCCGGTCGTTCTCCCCATCAGCGGCTTCGTCAGTCCAGAGTAGAGAGGAGGTCATTGCAGTCACTTAACTTAAATACGAATTTATTCATATTCATAGTCTAAACAGTGGGCTTCGAGCGCAGTAATCGAAAATCGATCTTCGAGAAGTGAGTTCCACTGGAAGGTTTGATTGGGGAGAGTGAAGCGAGCTGCGACGGACGGGGCGAGGGCTGGGAGACCGCTATCGAGGCCATCAGTCATATCGATCGGCACTGACCTCGTCAAATGGCTAGCGATCGCGGCATAATACCCCTATGTCGGTTCCCAAATGGAGGGGATCGAAAATCGATGATTGCTCCGTCGGGTGTTTTGCCGATAGCTAGAGGATTGGCGATTGAAACCGGAACAACGCTCTCGCTCCGCCAATATCGTTGGCCCTAGAGTCCGTTGGATGCGAGAAAAGTTGCAGCTCACCCAGGATGAGTTGGCAGGACGTTTAGCTCGATATGGAATCACTCTAGATTATGTCAAGATCGGGCAGATCGAGAACGGCAAGCGCCGCGTGATTGATTGGGAATTAGTGGCCATGGCAAAGGCTTTAGGGGTTTCTATCACCTGGCTGCTGAGTGGCGATGAGGAGTCTTGGTAGGCGATCGCGCGATCGCCACCTCGGCTGCGACCATCGGGATCGAAAATCGTTTATCTGCCAGCACCCGCATTGCCCAGCCATCAGGGGTTAGCGATCGCAAAAGCCTTAAACCGCTCCAAATCCGCTTGCAGAGTCGATTCGACAATGCGATCGATAAATGGGATTTGCAGGATAGCGGCCAGCCAGCCGGGAACGGAGTAGGCAATGGAAAGACGAACGATGGTGCCGTCCGCTTTGCGATCGTAAAAGCGCAAGCAGCCTCGGTTGTGCAGTCCATCCACCGATTCCCATTCAATGCGCTGTTGGTGGATAACTGTATGGGTTTTAGAGGTCCAGTTGAAGGTAAAACCGCGACTGGAAAGGGTCCAGCGGGACAGATCGCCATCGAGGGTTTGGACGGAACTAATCCATTTCATCCAACGGGGTAATTGCTCCAGATTGGACCACAGCGACCAAACGCGATCGATGCTTGCGGGTACCTGGATTTGACAGGTGTGTTCTAGCCAATGGTCAGCCATGCAAATTTTTGTTGCGGAGGAAATTATGGCTTTACTGTAGACGATTTTGCTAGCGATCGCCTGTAGGTGGCGATCCCTGCGGCTCTGCCACTGACGCTGCCTCTAGCTTTGGGGGACGTCGTTGCCAGCGCCAATAGGCCGCCCCAAAATGGCCCAACCGTTCTACTTTGCAGTCGATCGCCCTAGCATGCCAAGATTACCAAGAGATTCCTCCCTCCTAAGAACCTATGAAAATCGAGCGATTGCAGGAACTCAAGCAAAAACTGATCCGCGAGCCAAACCTCGCCAAGATCTGGTCGTTTTACATGGACCACTTTGCCGATTTCCAGGAATTCACAGATCTAGGCGAGCCGACCGATAGCCCTTTTCTAGAGGCCGTTATCCCCCAGGTTTGCGAGCAAATATTTGGCAGAAAAATGCGGATTTCCGGCCTCCTCACGATCTACATTGCCGAGCATCAGTTCTTTCACAGCCCCTTGTTTGCTGAAGGACGCCCTGGGGGAGTGATTTATTTCGAAGAGGCCAAAGTTGGCATGCTGGCTGTATCGGCAGAATTTCCCCCTACCGCTGACGTCCTGTATTCGAGGTTTTCAGAGTCGTTCAGAATGAACGTACCGAAAGGGTACGCTCGCAAGAGACCTAAAGGCTTCAAATACAACTGACAGCTCCTCCACTCGGGAGTCGGCATATTCTCATTGCACTCCGAGATTAACGGCGAATGTTTCGTGATTCAAGCTGCTCTCAAATCTCTATAGAGGCACTGGCTAACCTTCAGGCTGCTGCAGATATTGCAGAATTGTTAATGAGTCTGCCATCCTCCATGGTGACGATGCGATCGGCCACATCCAAAATGCGATTGTCGTGGGTGACCAGTAAAATCGTGCATCCCTGCTCTTTGGCTAAGGTCTGCATCAAGTTGACCACCTCTCGACCGGAATGGCTGTCGAGAGCGGCAGTGGGTTCGTCGGCGAGGACAATTGCCGGATGACTGACGAGGGCGCGGGCGATCGCCACCCGTTGCTTCTGACCGCCGGACAGATTGTCGGGATAGGCGTGCGCGCGATCGCCTAAACCCACATGCTCTAGCATGGCGGCTGCCCGTTCGAGCATCTCCTGCCGCCCGAGATTGCCTTGCACCTCCAGTCCCATGCAGACATTTTCGAGGGCAGTTAAGCTTCTATGCAGGTTGTGAGCCTGGAAAATATATCCGTTGTGGCGACGAGCGAGGACGAGCTGTTCTGGAGTGGTACCGCAGAGTTCCCGACCGAGCACTTTTAAGCTTCCTGACTGAACGGAACGCAGTCCGCCGACCAACGTCAGGAGGGTCGTTTTTCCAGAACCGGAGTGTCCCATCAGAATGACAATTTCTCCTGAAAAAATTTCCAAATTGATATCGAAGAGCACTTGCTTGCGCAGTTGACCCCGACCGAAACAATGGTCGAGATGCTGGATGTGAATGGCCGGTTGGTTAGACGTAAAATTTTGCATGGTAAAACGTTGCATGTCATTCCCCATCAGAAAATATCGGCTGGATCTGCAGATTGAAGCCTGCGCGTGGCGATCGCCCCCGATAGTCCGCACATCGCCACAGTGAGCGTCAGCACCCAAACTGCTCGACTGAGGGGCATTGCCAAAGGTAGAGCTGTCGCAGCGGCAGTCAGTTGGTATAAGCCCACTGCCACCATCACACCGGGTACAAAGCCGCAAAGCGACAGAATGACAGCCTCCTCGAAAACGACGCCCAACAAATACTGCGTGCGGTATCCCATGGCTTTGAAAGTGGCGTATTCAGCCAGATGGTCGTTTACATCGGTCGAGAGCACCTGATAGACAATCACCACCCCCACCACAAACCCCATCGCACTCCCCAATGTAAAGACAAAGCTAATGGCTGTAGCGGTTTTGATGTAGTTGAGTTCGAAGTCAACATATTCCTCATTCGTGAAGACTCGCACGTCATCGGGAAGGTGGGCTGCGATGGCCTCCCTAACCCGCTCGGGATCGGCTCCGTCCTGGAGTTCGATCGAACCCAGGCTGATTGCCCCTTCATCTCGTCGGGGGAATAGGTGCAAAAAGGTGGTATGGCTCGTAATCAGAGCCCCATCATCGGCAAATGAAGCCCCCACTTGAAACAAGCCATCAATCGCAATCGTGCGCCGCCCAATTTCCGTATCGACAGTTCGACCCTCTTCCAATTGTGCAATTAAGGCTCGATAGTCTCCTCTGGCGGCGCGATCGAATAGCACGGTATCTGGGAGTTTGAGGCGATCCAATTGCTGGTTGACTGCAGGCAGATCGAATGTCGGCCGATCGGGGCTTTGGCCCAAAATCATCATCGAAGCCTTGTCTCGCGTATCGGGATTGCGCCAATCCACCGAGCCGACATAGAGTGCATCCACAGACTCCACGCCTGGAATGTCTAAAGCTTGATAAATCCGCCTGCGAGGGAATGTGCGCAGGTTACCTAAGTTATCGGCCAAGGTGCTGACGAGGACAATATCGGCCAGTAGCGTGCGGGGATATTGCGTGTTGCTTTGGAATAAGGCATCCATAAAGCCGAACTGCATAAAGATGAGGATGTCGGCGAAGGCGATTCCGGCGATCGCGGTGAGTAACCGAGTGCGATCGCGTTTGAGCTGGAGCCAGCCGAGGGGAGTGCGGCGTCGGAGAGTAGCAAACAGAGCGTTCATGATGGCAATGGGAATTGGGGGCAGATGCCAGAGTTCGAATTTCAAGCGCCAGTGTCGATGGTGACGGTGACGCGGAGATTGGTCAGTCCGCTTACCTGCTGGCTCGCGGCTTCGTCTAGCAAAACTTTGACTTCGACCGTTTTGGCGTCAATGTTGGCAGCGGGGTCTTCGTTAATAACGGTTTGCCGTCGAACCTGTAGGTCAACCTGTTCGACTCGCCCGTGCAGTTCCATATCTGGAAGTGCCCGACTGACGACTCGTGCCTGTTGCCCCAACCGAACTCTGTGAATGTCGCTTTCGTAAATCTCGGCGATCGCAACCATCTGGCTCGTCTGTCCGATATCGACAATGCCGTCAGTAGAGATAACTTCGCCGGGACGGGTGTGAATCTTGAGAATTTGGCCAGATTGGGAGGCTCTGATATAAGCCAGATCGAGTTCTGATTGAGCCCGCTCGACTGCTGCTCGAGCAGCGCGGACTTCGGCGGCAGCCACATTGACATCGACTGGGCGCACTTCGGCAATTCTGTCTAACGTGGCGATCGCTTCATTCAATTGCTGCTGTTGGGCTGACTGAATGCGGGCTAGATTCGCTTTGCCCTCGTCCAGTTGCCGTTGCGCAGTCTCGGAGGCGAGACGCCGACTATCCCACTCGGAGGCAGAGATCGCCCCTTGTTCGTAAAGCTCTCGATAGCGACGCTCGTCCGCTACTGCCGTTTGCAATTCAGCCTCCAGCCGAGCCACTGTCGCTGTCTGGGCTGCTGTATTGTTGAGCAGTTCGGCTTCGTAACGGGCAATTGTCGCTCGCTGTGCTTCGATTTCACCCGTTTTGGCCCCAGCTTCCACCACAGCCAAATTGGCTTCTGCGATCGCCACTTGTGCTCGGGCTTCTAATAAAGCGGCTTGCAAGCGATCGCGATTGTCGAGAATGGCGATCGTCTGGCCCACTTCAACCACATCGCCCTCCTGCACCAATAACTGCGCGATTCGATTCCCATCAGTCGAGCTGGGGGCAGATAGCTGGACAACCTCCCCTTGGGGCTCTAGCCACCCTAACGCCGTTACAGTTTTGATTTCTGGAGAGCTTGTAGGGTAAGGATCGCTTGCTTCAGGCTCGCGAGACTGGGAAATGACTGCCGCCGCACCGCTGAGAGCCAGACCGGCGGCGATCGCCACTGAGATCCAGAGGCGGAGAGATTTACGGATAGGGGAAGCGATCGCTGATTCGGACATCATGACTGCCTCTCGAAGAAATAAACTAAACAGTTTAGTACTGCTATCATTAAACTAGCCAGTTTAGTTTGATTAGTCAATAGGGACTTTCAGTTTTGGCACCTGCTAATGCCGCAGAGGGGTTGGCGAGGGAATTGGTACGATCGGGAAGGCTCGCTCGCAGCCCTTGACAACTCAGGCGGCGCAATCTGTCGGTCGCACTCTAGAGGCATCTATCATGGGACAAAATATTGCACCCAGTCGGCAGCTATCGTCCGAGAAGGCAGAGGCCATCTTGAATGGCGCAATGCAAGAATTTCTCGCGCATGGCTACGCTGCAACCAGCATGGATCGGGTGGCAGCAACGGCAGGAGTCTCCAAGGCCACCATCTACAGTCACTTTAAGGATAAGCAAGGCTTATTTGTTGGGCTGATTCAGTATCTGAAAGAGGAAAAGTTCAACGCGATTTTTGGTCCGCTCGAATCGCAAGCATTGGATGGAGAGCCAAAGGTTATCCTCAAGCAGCTAGCTACTGGGATGCTGAATTCCATTCTGGGCGATCCGCTAGCACTGTCGTTTGTGCGTCTGATTATGGCTGAGTCCGAACGCTTTCCAGAGCTGGCTAGGGCATTCATTTCTCAAACGCCATCAGCGTCGTTGAAAATAGTGGGCCGATATCTAAAATTGCATCCCGAACTCAATTTGCCCGATCCAGAAGTGGCCGCTCGTATGTTCATTGGCACGCTCATCCACTACGTTCTTTTTCACGAACTCCTGTATGGGAAAGAGTTTATGCCAATGGAGCGGGAGCGCTTAGTGGATGGCCTGGTTCAGATGTTAACCCATCAGGTGATCGCGGAGAAATGAGATTTGAACGAGATGGCATAGAGCGACAACTATCACTCCGCCAGTCAAGCGTTGTCGCTGCAGCCAAACGCGAACATCATGTTACGAGAGTTACCCCGAGGCAAGTATGAAACTGCTGATTGCCAATACTCAAATGGTTTTGCCCGATGGCGAACTACTTACCGGGGATCTGCTGGTAGTGCATGGCAAGATATAGCAAATCGAGCGGGCGATCGCCAACGCCAATCCCGATCGAAGTTATTGAGCCTCAGCACATCAACCAAGGCTTATCGGTCTAACCCAGTCATCCTAGCGAATCTAAGTATTTCAGTTAGATTGCGCTTCTCGCGAAACTAACTTGATTTCCAGCTCGCACCCTACAGCGCGGGCATATCGCTGCAGGGTGGCGATTGAAGGAGAGTGCTTTCCACTGCTAAGGGAAGATTCTAAACGGGTAATGGCGGTAGCTTGAGTCCCCATCCGTGCGGCAACATCCGATTGACTGAGCCCAGCTCTTTTCCGCGCCTCCAGCATTTGCCGCAGCAAACTAAATTCAGGCTCTAGGGCGTCATACTCAGCCTTCACCTGAGGATCCCGCAACGCTATTTTCTTGAGGTCAGCGTGTTTCATCGTTTTTTACCTCTGCCATCCGCTTCCGAGCAAGCTTCAACGGAAAAATCTCCAGCCTCTAACGCATTAGCAAACTCGGCTACGCAGTGTTTCGCTGTCGAGAGTGCGATCGCCCTGCCATTGCCTACGGCATTCCCAACAAAGGGCGCTTGCAGGTGGGATACGATGCCGATCTAGTTCTGGTGGATCTGGAAACGACTAAACCTGTCCGCCGCGAAGATCTGGAAACCAAATGTGGCTGGAGTCCGTTTGAGGGCTGGGAACTGACCGGATGGCCGACAGCAACCATCGTCGGCGGCAGCATCGCCATGCGAGACGGCGCGATCGACGATAGCTTGCGAGGGAAAGCGCTAGAGTTTGCCCCCTATCCAGATCCCCCGCCCCTTCAAGCGGCGGTCGGGAGCGCTTGAGCTGCTGCCACCTGTTCTCGCAATACTTCCAGGGCTGCGACGAACTGGGGATCGCGCTCGGTCGCCAGCTCCTCTCGCTTGAGTCGGCGATCGCTGGGCAATTCCACCACCACATCGGGCTCGATCCCCTGATGGTTGATGTCTCGACCGCTAGGAGTGGCATATTTGGCGATCGTGACGGCCAAGCCCGTCTCATCCGGCATCTCGAAGATTGATTGAATCAACCCTTTGCCAAAGGTGCGAGTCCCCACCAGAGCAGCGCGACCGGTGTCTTGCAATGCTCCCGACAATACCTCGCTGGCGCTGGCACTACCGCGATTGACGATCGCCACTAGGGGAGCGTCCGTCAGTTGACTGCCCGTGGCATCCGCACTGTCGCTAATGCCATTGCGATCGATCGTGAACACAATCGGACCGCGATCGATCCACATGCGTCCAATCTCGATCCCCGCCTTCAACAAACCTCCGGGATTTCCCCGCAAATCCAAAATGTAACCGACCGCACCCGCAGATTCTGCGCGATCGATCGCTGCGCGCATTTTCGCAACGGCATTGGCATTGAACTGGCTCAAGCGGATATAGGCCACTGGCTGACCGTTAATCTGCTGAGGAAAAATCTGACTGCGCACCGGGTTGATGGCGATCGCTTCCCGTTTGAGTCCCACTTCAAATTGGCGATCGCCCCGCTGTACCGAGAGATAGACTTGCGTTCCAGTTAAGCCCCGCAGGCGAGCAGCCACCCTCTCGAGACTCCATCCCCGCACCGGTTCGTCATTCACCGCCACAATCCGATCGTCTGTCTGCAATCCCGCCCGATCGGCAGGGGTGCCTTCCAAAGGAGCAATGACTCGCACGCCCCCACTCTCGTCTAATGCAATCTGCAGACCCACCCCGTTCAATTCCCCCGAGGTGGAGGTTTGCAAACTGCGGTAGCTAGCTGGATCCAAAAAACGAGTGAACGGATCGCCCAATGTGGCCAACATGACATTGATGCGCTCGTAGGCGGCCTCGGGCGTCGGCATGGGCTGGCGCAGAAATGTCTGACGCACCTGCCACCAGTTTTGACCGTTAAATGTGGGATCGACATAAGCGCGATCGACCTGCGTCCACACCTGCGCGAGCAGCTTTTGTTCGTCTCCCCACTGCAATCGGGGCTGGCAGGCGGTCAAGCCCAAACAGGCGATCGCCAAGAGGATGAAAGCTAGAGACGCGTGCAACCAGCGCCCGCCCTGCTGTCTCGAGGGCTTGAGGCGCAATGGAAACCAGTCCTTCATAAATACATCTTTATAAGCTAGCGCGGGAGATAGAGGGTCGAAAGCGATCGCGATCTCCGACTCTCAGCCTAACGGAACCGAACCGCCAGCAGTCAGAGTGGATCGGCACGAGAGGAAATATGACTAACTGTATATCGAATTTACATAACACTACAATTCAGGCCGCCTGTGATACGCTGAAACATACCAGGAAAGGATTTGAGCGTAAGGTTTTAGTTTTATGGCAAAGGTTTATGACTGGCTTGACGAGCGTCTGGAGCTGACTCCCTTTGTGGATGATGCCACAGGTAAGTTTATTCCTCCGCACGTCAATATTTTTTACTGCTTGGGTGGCATCACACTGGTTTGCTTCATCATCCAGTTTGCAACCGGTTTTGCAATGACGTTCTACTACAAGCCGACGGTGGCCGATGCGTTCAATTCGGTTAATTTCATCATGACCCAAGTCAACTTCGGTTGGCTAATTCGCTCCATCCATCGCTGGAGCGCTTCCATGATGGTCTTAGTGATGATTTTGCACGTTTTCCGCATCTATCTGACGGGGGGCTTTAAAAAGCCTCGCGAGCTAACCTGGGTGACCGGCGTTGTCTTGGCTGTGATTACCGTATCGTTTGGAGTGACAGGCTATTCTCTCCCCTGGGACCAAGTGGGTTACTGGGCGGTGAAGATTGTCTCTGGCGTTCCCAGTGCCATTCCCGTCGTGGGCGGAACCCTGGTCGAGCTGATTCGCGGTAGCGAGAGCGTCGGTCAAGCGACCTTGACCCGCTTCTACAGCTTGCACACCTTTGTGTTGCCCTGGCTCATTGCGGTATTCATGCTGATGCACTTCTTGATGATTCGCAAGCAGGGTATTTCCGGACCTTTGTAAATCGTCTTTTTTGCGAGTGAGGTCGATCGCTGTCCTCACTTGCTAGCTTTGATTATTTATTTGCACGTACAGAGAGAATCTGCCATGCCTGTCATCCGAAAGGTGGATCTGGATAACCCCAAGGTTCGCGCCAAACT